>NZ_JAGGLN010000004.1 GCF_017874455.1 Methanobacterium aggregans
CCAAAACTTGAGTTTCATCCAAAACTTGAGTTTCATCCAAAACTTGAGTTTCATCCAAAACTTGAGTTTCATCCAAAACTTGAGTTTCATCCAAATTTTTAAGTTCTTCCTCTCCTACTTCCAGTAACTCTACTGGTTTGTTACCTGGATGGTAGTCGAAGAAGGGGGATTCAACCTTCAATTTTCCATCACAGTACTCCCTTATCCTTTCAATTGAATCATCCACGGAGTGGTTGTCAACAACCACAACATGGTAATTTGGATATTCTATTTGATACAGTGATTCCAAAGCTTCAACAGTATCTTTCCAACCGTTCCAGTTCAGAATTATTATTGAAACCCTGGGATAATTCATATTTCCACCCTACACCATCATGGAAGTTGTAATTGCTCAGCTAAAGACACAGATGTTAAAGGATAGTATTTATTTAATATTATAATTAGTTTAGCATTTCTTCTGCAGTTCATGGGTAAACAGCGTGTTACTTGTATACGGGTTTTATAGACCGGGATGCTGTTTATAAATCCTGAAACTAACCTTACAAATCCATAAACCATTTATAAACCCTGAAACTAACCTTAAAAACCCATAAACCATTTATAAACCCTGAAACTAACCTTAAAAACCCATAAACCATTTATAAACCCTGATATTGATCTTATAAACCGAATACTAATTTTATAAACCCAGATACGGATCTTACAAACCATGATGCCTGATCCTACAAACCAGGCACACTGATCCTTCATTCCATCATCCAAATTCCAGCCCATAGAATGGATGATAGAATAATTCACAGCTAACCCATTCCCAGTGCGTAATAATACTAATGCTTCAATTTAACTTGCAGTTTAAACCGGGTTACAGACCAGTTTAGGTTAAAAGTTTAGGTTAAAGATATAAGGTTGGACTGATAAATACATACACATTAATAATACTGTAACTTATGATGTACCTATAAGGAGGATGAAATGGCTGCGATTCGGAGAATAGCAAAGAACACAGGTGTTTTGTTCATAGCCCAGATAATAACATACGTGCTGGGCTTTTTTATCACCATGTACACTGCCAGGTACCTGGGAGCTGGGGGGTTCGGTGTACTTTCCCTGGCACTTTCCATAACTGGTATCTTAGGTGTTTTCAGCGACCTCGGTCTGAGCACCCTCATGGTAAGGGACGTTGCACGGGACAAGTTCCTTACAGGTAAATACGTGGTGAACCTTTCGGTACTGAAGGTTTTTCTGAGTGTCCTGACCTTCGGACTTGTTGCAGCAACAGTTACAATTCTGGGCTACCCAGAACTCGTTGGCACAGTTATTTACCTCATCACATTATCAACTGTGCTGAACGCCTTTACCCTGGTTTTAAATTCTGTTTTCCAGGCCAATGAAAAAATGGAGTACATATCAGTTAACTACATTTTGAACAGCGTTTTAATGGCCGCGGGTACTGCCCTTGGAATATACTACGCTTTAGATGTGGTTTACTTCGCTTCAGTTTACGTTATCTCATGTCTCCTGGTTCTGATCCTCGCCTTCATCATCTACGTCTGGAAGTTTTCTTTACCCAAACTGGAAATTGATCTAAGTTTTTGGAAACCTACACTGAATGAAGCCTGGCCCTTTGGAGTGAGCACGGTTCTGGCTAACATTTACTACTTTGCAGACTCAGTGATACTGTCTGTGATGGTCAGTACTGAAGTGGTGGGCTGGTACAACGCAGCCTACAGGATACTGGCAGTTATGCTGTTCATTCCAATCCTCCTCAACACTGTGCTCTTTCCAGTGATGTCCCAATTCTACGTAACATCCAAAGATTCCTTCAAGCTGGTTTATGAAAAATATTTCAAGTACATGGCAATGATTGGAATTCCAATAGGTGTGGGAACAACGCTGCTGGCTGACAAGATCATCCTTCTCATCTTTGGAAGTGAGTACGCACCCTCAATAATTGCCCTGCAGATACTCATCTGGGCACTTGTAATCAGCTTCTTAAGCGGTGCATTCACGCTTTTACTACAAACATCAAATAAACAGATGGTTATAACCAAGATAACCTCTATCAACGTGGTTTTAAATGTTGTTCTCAACTTAATTTTGATACCCTACTTCAGTTACGTAGGGTCAAGTGTTGTTACAGTTGTAACACAATTATCTGCTTTTTTATTATCCATGAAGGCAGTTTCTGACGGCGGATATGGGTTAACCAGGAAAGAGAGATCATACCTGGCTAAAACAGTTTTTGCAAGCATGATCATGGGAATATTCCTTTTTTACTTCAGGGATATGAATTTATTTGCCCTGATTCTAGTGGCCACTGCAATATATTTCATAGTGGTGTGCCTGATCAACGGATTCGACGACGAGGATATTGCTATTGTTAAAAATATTATCAATAAATAGATTGAATTGAGGTATGGCCATGCATATTAAGGGAATTGGAAGAATTAAATTAGAGCACGAAGCAATTTATAAAATAATAGAAGATGGCGACAGGATCATTGTTAACACCATTGAAAAGGTGGCGTCAAAGGTGCAGAAGTTATCGAAGGCCAGTGAAACAGAGGAGGCTGGTTTCCAGGACATCATTATTTTGGATGATCTCTTTCCCCATCCAGTGTCTGCCTTCAGGTTTCAGGAGTACAACTCCTACCTGGAACACTTTGAAAAAATAAAGATTTACTCCACAGGATCAGCCCTCGAGTATATAAACGAAGAAAAACCCCTTGAAACTGTGATCAATGACTACGAAGAAAAATTTCCCCAGTTCAAAGGTAAAGTTGAAAGGTACACTCCTAAAACAATTTTACATCCTAAAACGATTTTATGTTCCGAAAGGGTTCCACAGTCAAAGGTGGCTTACACGATGTTTTTAAACAACATCTACTCCTGCATGGACACCATAGAAAGATGCAAGGTACCCTTCGTGTTCACACTGTACCCTGGCGGAGGTTTTTATTTAAATGATAAGATTTCAGATAAAAAGTTAAAAAAAGTCTTTTCTTCCCCTTACTTTAGAAAGGTCATTGTGAATCAAAAAATCACCTACGATTACCTGGTGGACAATGATCTATGTGAAGCAGAGCAAATCCAAAATATTTTTGGTGTTGTAACCCCTTTAAAGATGTTAGAGAAGGAATATAATGACAAGAAGTATTTTGGCAGGGACAAATCTGTTCTGGATATATGTTTCGTCTCCCATAAGTACACCAAAAGGGGTGTGGATAAGGGATACGATGTTTTTATAGAAGTGGCCCATGAACTGGCAGCCAAGTACCATGATATCCATTTCCATGTTGTTGGTGGTTTTGATGAAGATGAAATTGATGTTACTAAAATAGGGGACAGGATCCATTTTTACGGGCCCCAGTTATCTGATTGGTTCCATGAGTTTTACAGGGATAAGGACATTATTCTATCCCCCAATATCCCTTTTAAATTGAGGGATGGAGCATTTGACGGATTTCCAACGGGTTGCTGTACCGATGCAGGTTTGCATAAGGTTTCAATCTTTTGCACTGATGAACTGCATGAGAGTACAGGAAAATATGAAGATGAGGAGGAGATGGTGATCATTCCCCACAACACCCAGGAGATCATGAAGATAATCGAAAACTATTATCACAAACCTGGGAAACTGCAGGAAATTGCTGAAGCAGGATGTTTAAAAATAAAGGATCTTTACAGCTACGAAAACCAGATAGCTCCGAGAATAAAGATTTTAGAAGATGTGATAAAGGATCAGAAGGAAGTGATAAAGGCTTGATTAGGACCAGCAAGGAAGGATGAAAGATCAGAGAGCAGCAATGAAGAATCAGCAAAAGAGTGATAAAGGATCAGCAGCAATGAATGAACAGAAAATATGAAAAAAATAATATTTGACAACTCATTTATCTGACGGGGAACAAAAATATTCCTGATGAGTTCAAGGCTGCCCCTGCAGAACCCCATTAAAAAGAAGATTTGAATCAGTTATCCGCAGTACTTGTTTAAAATTACACTGAGATTCTTTAAAAAAGAGGGTGAGTGGAGAATTAAAATGAAAACCTGGGAGAATGTTAAGTTCTATTCTAAGATGTACGCCAGAAGAATCAGGTACGTGTATCCCATCAAGAATCGTCTGGAGAGTAAGAGGAATAAAAAGATCCTTGAAGAAAAGAGGTTAAAGAGTAAAAATACAAATGAACCACTTGTTTCAGTCCTAATCCCCACATATAATCGCCCCGAACTCTTAACAGAACGTACAGTGCCCTCAGTACTGAGGCAAAGCTACCAGAACTTTGAACTGATAATCGTTGGCGACCACTGTACAAATGACACCGAGGAGAAATTAAAAAAGTTCCATGATGAAAGGATAAAGTTTTTCAACCTTCCTGAAAGGGGTAAGTATCCAGAAAATCCCCATGAACGATGGCTGGTTGCAGGTTCAGTGCCTGCAAACAAAGCCATTGAACTATCTTCTGGTGAGTGGCTGGCACCCCTGGATGATGATGATGAATTTTCTGATGACCACATTGAAACACTCCTGAAATTTGCCATGGACAACGATTATGAGATGGTTTATGGAAAGGTTCGCATGGAAACTGAACCTGATAAATGGGAGGAACTGGGTTCCTATCCACTTGAGGGCAGCTGTATCTCCCACATGTCTGTACTCTACAGTTCCAAATTAAAATTCCTTAAATACGACCTCAACTCCTGGAAGTACATTGAACCCACTGACCTTAAGATGTGGAGGCAGATGAAGGAAGCAGGTGCAAGAATTGGATTCATTGACAGGATCGTTGGAAACCACTACCTGGAAAAAAACCAGGAAAATAAATGATTTTTTTTATTAACAAAACGTTTGTTAGAAAAAAAGGTTAGAAAAAAACATTTATTAAAAAAAAGGGATTACTACAAAAAAACCTTTGTTAGAAAAAAATGATCCATCAAACTGGCCAGAATTAAAAAAAAAGCTGAATATTGGGAGCATTGGCTTTTTAAGTGCACAGGCCATCGACTGATATAACCACACATTTCCACATAATTTATTACTCTGATGCAACATAGATACTATTAAATTTGTTGGGTGCAGACTGGTGATGGGAAACCTTGAGAAAAGATGCTAATGGCAGACATTTTGGGATCTCCATGAACGTGTTAAGCGAAATAAGAAACTGGAATAGAGCTTTATGGAAAATATTTTAGTTTAAATGAGATTCACAGTGAGGCATGGTTTCTAAATAGGTGAAATTAGATGGTAGGTTTAAAAATTAGATAATACCCATGGAAGTTGGTGATTAATATGGAAATTGGCGGTTTTCTTGAATTCCCGGAATTAAAGGATACTGAAAGAAAAGAATCAGCATATTATTACTTAACTAACCTTTACGAGGATTATAATTTCTTTGCAGACGGCAGACAGGCCATAAAATCCGTGCTGTTAAATACAGAAGATATCCGGAATAAAACATGCTATTTACCTGCTTATCTATGCGACTCTATTTTACAATCCTTCAGGGAACTGGAACTGGATGTTAAATTTTACCCCCACAGGGAACTATTAAAACCTGTTTTAGATGGAAACATCAAAGATTCTCTGGTATATTTAATTGATTACTTTGGTACAGAATCAGTCTCTGAAAAAGAGATTGAGGAGTTATTGGATGGAGACAACCTTGTGATCCTGGATGTTACCCATTCCATACTTGATAAAAACAGATTTTCTTTAACCCATGAAAATTTATATTTAATAGCAAGCCTTAGGAAGATGTTTCCCATCCCTGATGGAGGGATAGTTTACCACAGTGATCAGGACTTTAAATCCAGCGATATTCCTCCAAAAAAGTATAAAACAAAATTAGAAGCCATGATATTAAGGAAGCAATATCTAAATGGATCTGATAAATTAAAATGGGTTAAAGAACATTTTCTAAATCTCAATCAAGAATACGAATCTTACAAGTATGATTCCCTTGTTGAACCCCAAAGTATGCCATTGACTTCGTGTTACATCCTTAAAAATATATCAATTACAGATATTACGGATAGAAGATGGCAAAATTTAACTTTTATGTATGAAAAAATACTCAATATGGATTTACTTCTTTTTAATCTGGATAACATAAAAAGCCCATTCATACTAAACTTAAAATTTAAAAATGAAAATGAAAGGGATTTTATCAGGAAAAAGCTTATTGAAAATGATGTGTATCCACCAGTTCTATGGGATATAAAAGGGTATGTCCCTGAAGAGTTTAGTTACGAAAGGAGTTTAAGTAAAAGGATTTTGATGGTGCCCATAGATCAGAGGTATGGACCCCCAGAAATGTCAAAGGTTATAGAAATATTAAATTCTGTTGAAATGGTTTGATTTTAAAGGTTTTAATAGGAATTTAAACATTAAAACAATGCACAATCATTATGTTGAGGATTAAATAAGTGTTGCAGCTATACAAGCAAGTTATTTACCGTGAATTGTAACTGTACTGGATGTTGTGGGATTTAAATGAAAGTTATAACCGAAGGAAAGAAGTGGAACAGAACTCTGGAGGAAAATTTCAGCAATATTGATGTCTATTCCAAATATGAATACTACAATCTATATGAGAAGCATTATGACGTGAAATCAGAATCTATTTTTTGGGAAGATGAATATTTAAAGGTCTTTTGGCCACATCTCATCAGGGACGTATCTAAATTAAAGAGATGTGCTGATTTTTCATGCTACGACCTAACAACTCCCTACGGTTACGGTGGGCCTGTGATTCATATGAATACATCTGATAAGGTTAAAGCATCTGAATCCACCAGATCCTTCTTTGAAGATTACAAGGAATATGCTTTAAACAATGGTTATGTATCTGAATTTATAAGATTTGACCCCTTTTTAAGGAATTGGGAATTTTTTGAAGGAATTTTTCATGTTGAACATGTTAATGATGTTGTATTAGTGGATTTATCACAAGAACTGGATAAAATCTGGAATGATATTCGAAGGGGACATAGACGCCATATCCAAAATTCAATTAAGGAAGGATGTAAAGTACGATTTATAGAAAACCCTTCAGAAGAAGATCTTTCTGATTTCATAAAACTTTATTGCAGCACCATGGACAGGAACCATGCTGATCAAAAATACTACTTTTCAACAGAATTTATTGAAGATCACTTCAAATTATTAAATACTCTGCTGACAGTAGTAGAACATGGAAACAACACTATTGGAATGACCATGTTCATTTATGGAAATGATTCAATCCATTATCACCTTACCGGAACATCTACGGATACTGAAAAGGTATACCCACCTCATTTGACATTATTTGAAACAATAAAATGGGCAAAAGAGCGAAAATTTAGATATTTAAGTTTGGGAGGAGGTAGAGAAATAAATGATAATTTGTTTGAATTTAAAAGACGTTTTTCCAGGTTAACACGCCAAAATCACATTGGTAAGTTGATATTTGATGAAGATGTTTACAGTGAATTAATGAAGCTTAATGAACCAATTCCTGAAACAACGAACTATTTCCCAAAGTACAGATATGGATATGAGAAAATAGTGTAGTACAAATGAAAACTTCTCGTTTTTACATTCATTAATTAAAGTTGAGCTGTCAGGGTTAGGCTGCACAACAAGTCCTGAAAAACATAAGCCCAACTCCAGAAGACCCACAAGAACAATTCGAAAACTCATAACTCAATTCGAAACATCCTAAAAAAACTCTAAAACTCTAAAAATACAAAAAAGGGAGGATCTGAAATCCCCTCAAAAAATACATTGAATACTATTTTTTCTGGACTAAGCTCGTATGAAACTCTTTTCCTGCTTCACCTCCTTCCCCTGAAGTATCCTGCACCAACAAGACCCACAAGAACTATTATGCCCAGTATTGCAGCTATTGGCATGCCTGTCTGGGAGGAACTTGAACCGTTGTTCTTGGTGATCTCGTAGGACTTCTGACCAGTGCTTCCTGCCTGTGAAGAGGAGCTTCCATGATTACTGGACTGGGAACTGCTCTCCCCTGCACCGGTTGAAGCCGAGGTTGATGCTTCCACAGATGTGGATCCCCCGTTACCCTGGGAACCCTGAGAATTCTGGGAACTTGAAGGGTTAGATGTAGGTGCACTTCCTGCAAATGCAGCACTTCCTGTTGCAGCGTAAAGTTTGCTCTTCAAAGCTGCAAGCATATCAGGGTTTATGTACTGGGTTGCCCATTTCATCATGGCTACGTTACCGCAGCTGCAGTCGCAGCAGGCAACACCGTGCTCCATGACCATCTGTGCCCAGGTGTTTGCAACGAGTTTCATGGTTGCAGTGTCTGGCTTCCAGTAGCCCTTGTAGGCTGCTGTGAGCATGGTTCCAGTCATGCTGATCATGGAGTAGGCGTTGTTTCCAGTGGAAAGCCACTTTGTAACGCCTGTGTTGTACTGGTCCTTGAGGTAGGTGTTCACTGCCTCGTCCCACATCCAGCCCTTAACAAGTTCTGGATTGGTGACCTGCCATCCCCAGAGGTTGGAGATGAATTTATTGGACATTTCCCTTGCACCGCTGTAGCCTTCACCCATCATCCCATGTATCCACTGGGGGTTAAGGTAACGGGTTCGAAGTTCCATTCCCATGTAACTTTCAAGGGACATGACCCTTGCGTTGTTGCGGTTTGCATAGGATAGAACGTTGAGATCAGGAGCCCTTCCATTGTTGGTGCGTTTTATGGCCAGTGAGAGTCCTCCGAAGTAGTCGAAGAAATCGTCGTTGTCCAGTACACCGTAGACATTGGAGCTTCTGCTGTGGTAGGCTGTTCCAACCCCCTTGAGAAGTTCCTTGAAGAGCTCGGTGTTGGGTGTTCCCCAGTTCCTCTCGGTGTAGGAGTGGCCCATCCTCTCAAGGTACATGTCAGCTATGGTGTCTGTGCTGTTCCATGTCCATGACTGTTCCACTGCCTTGCTGACACCTGCGCCGTACTCCCCCACAGCATCGGAGAATATCCTGGTTATTGCAAGTTCACCTGCATCGTTGGATGAAACACCCCTTGCCTTAAGCTCCTGAACAGTCTGCAGCCAGTGCTTGGCAACGTAGTTGGTTTCAAGTGATTCACTTCCATAGATGCCTGTTGGGAAGGTTGCGTTGGTTGAGTAGCCAGCTGTTATAAGGGGCTGCAGTGCGTAGTCAAGGCTGTTCTTGAGGCTGCTGTACTTGGGATCAGTGCATATGGTTTTGTAGGATGCTGCAAGTGCAACACGGTAGGATCTGTCCATGTTCACCAGTAGTTTCGGGAACAGGTCCCTGAAGAGTCCGCTGGTGGTTGTTATCACATCGATCCTTGGGCGTGTGTAGTTTGCAGGCAGTGGTGAGAGTCCCATCTCAACACGGGTTTTATTGAGGTCTGCTGTGAGTTCTGAGCTTGGTGTTGCAACCATCTTACCCACCGTACCTCCCTCATTGAGCCATTTCTGTGTTTTTTCAGGTTCCACTCCAAGCATCCTGAGCACGAAGGACACCATGGTTCCGTCATCACGGGAGGTTTCAACGCACCACACAACCGCTGCTATCTTCTCAGGAAGGTCTTTCTGGTCGAACTGTGCAAGTGCCATGTCTGCAAGTTTCTTACCAAGTTCCCATGCCGATTTCTTAGGAAGCTGGTTGTCGTTGGTTGAGTAAAAGTTCTTACCAGTTGGCAGGGCGTTCACGTTGTTTATTGGGTCGTTCCCTGTTGCCGGGGACACGTAGTTTCCACTGAGTGCACCTAAAAGTGCGTTCATCTCGTAGGTGGGGCTTTCACTCAGGAGCTTCCTGTAGTCCTCGATGTTTCCTCCGTTGACTGCTGCCATGGCCTTGGCCATCATATCAATTTCCTCACTGCTCCAATTTCCTCCAAAGGTGTGGAGACCATATGGAGTTAGTGTGCCCTCCATTTCATCCAGGAAATCATCGACCTTGGTTATGTCTGCATCTGTGAGGTTTCTGGGGTTTTTTATGCCAAGTTCACCTGCTAGGTTGAGTTTCACCACGTTGCTACCTATCTCTGTCTTGTAACCTTCCTTAAGCTGGCTTCCATCTGGATCTGCACTGTGGAGTTTGTAGTTATCAAGGGATGTTTTCAGGACAGTGTAATTTCCGTAGAGGGCTGTTGAGTTCATGGGAGGGGTCAGGTGGTCTATTATCACTGCGTTTCCCCTTCTCTTGGACTGCAGTCCCTCTGCAACTCCATCCATGCTGTAGATGTATATGGATGGAACATCACCAGAGACTATGTCCGAGTAGTCGAAGCTTGTAAGTGCAACTTCCTTCCTTGGGAGCCATTCGTAGGTTGCGTGTCTTCCAAGGTGGACCTGTGCATCTGCTCCAAAAACCTCATTAACCCATGCATACCATGCAAGGTACTGGTGGGGTGGTGAAACTGCTGTGTTGTGGTAGAGTTTCTCCACATCTGCCTCCCATCCCCGCTGGGGTTCGGGACCTATGTAAACATTTCCAAAGAACATTCCCGGGATGACCACGTACTCAGTGCCATTTTTCTTCACTGTCATTATGTTTCCAGGTGCATCACCCCATCCTGAAAGGCCTGACATGTTCAGTGCCCTGAACTCAGCCTTTGCAGTGTAGAAATCGTTCCATTTGGTGGAATTTCCATTGGCAATTGCTTTTAATGCCATGTTCATCCTTTCAAGGAGTGTGTCTGCCTTTGCTGATTTATCTGCGTATGTATCTGCCAGGCTCTTTGTTTGGTTGGTCCATTTGTCTATTGCTGTTAGGGTTGCGCTGGTTGATCCACTGCTGATTCCGATTTTGGTGAGTTCCTCTATGTAGCCTGTTGGTCCCTCAACCACCTCCTTCTGGACTATGGGGTCGAGTTTGGCAAACCATGCCTTGTACTTGTCTGCCTCCCAGAGTATGGTGTTTGGGTTTTCTGCAAGTTTTTCAAGTTCTCCTGGTGCCCAGTTTGCAACGTTGATCCCCCTCTGGATCATCTCATCCACGAGCTGGGTTGAGTTGTCTGGGATGTTTCCCACTGTGTAGTTCTGGGCCTTGAGTGTTTGGAGTATGTTTATTATGCTTTCAGGGACGTTTAGGTAGCTTGCACCTATGTTCTGTTTGCCTGGTGGGTAGTTGTAGTAGATCATTGCGATCTTCTTGTCACTGTTACTTGTGGTCTGGAGGTTCACCCAGCTGGCGATCCTGTCTGAAAGGGCATCGATCCTCTCTGTTATTGGTTTGAACCTGGATATCTGTGCTCCTGTCACTGGATCTATCATGGTTTCGCTTGCTGCAACGAAGGTGGGTTCTATTATTCCCTGGGTCTCTGCATTGGCTATCTTGTAGTAAACCTCGTTCCAGGGCAGTCCTTCCTGTGAAACAAGCCAGTCCCCCTCTGTTCTTTTATCTGTTCTCATGGCCTTGAAAACAGGCACGTTGAGGCTTTCAAGCAGGGTGTTGGTGTTGTTGTTTCCCAGTGTGAAGTCGAAGAAGCTCACAACTGCGTTCACCCTGTTCTGGGGGTCTGTGAAGAACTTGGTCATTGCTGAGTGTACACTGGCACCTGATGATCCAACGATGGGTATCACGTTGAATCCCCTGGCAACCAGGGCGTCTATGAGGCTCTGGTAGTGGTCCATGTTTCCGTTTGTAACGTAGCTCACATCATCCACGATTCCAACTGTGGGTGCACTGCTGTTTTTTGAGTAGGTTTTCATGTAGTCTTCAAGGCTGTTGAAGGTTTTACCGTCCCTGTAGAGCATCTCCTTTCTGGTTGAAACCCAGGGCTCTGGATCCCATGAAACATTCCATGAACCACCATTGGAGAGTTCGTAGTTTTTTATGGAGTATTTAAGCTGGTTTTCAAAGTTCTGGGTTCCCTTCTGGGTGTAGTAGCACGCCATATCGATCCACTCCACACCCTTGGGGTTGTACTGGGGGCTTGAAGAGTTCAACCACCTTGACCTGTAGGATTCAAGTGCAGTGGTGTTGCTGTTTTTAACTGCCAATCGCAGGGAGCTCAGGTCTGAGTCTGATACTCCGCTGAATATCTTGGTACCGTTCACAGTGTTCATTCTGGTCAGGTTGCTGGTTGTGCCCTGATCATCCATCATCATGAAGTCCTTACCATTGAGGATTTCCTTGTTGGTTGATATGAGGTTCCAGAGTTTTTTGTTCACTGTGTCTGATATCCATTCACCTATCACTATCTGGGAGCCTTCGATCAGGGCCTTCAATTCACTGTTGTTCATTGCTTCTATCTGCTTGTAGGAGCGCACCTCAAATGAAACTGGTGCATCGTAGTTTCCCACGGGATTGAGGAGTTCCATGACCCTGTATGCAGCATCGTTTATGGATTTTATGTTGGCATCTGAGCTTATAACGAAGACCTTGGGATCAACCAGTCCTCCCTTGGAACCTTTGGTTTTAAGGTCAGGGAATGTTGACGTGTTCGTTGAAATCTCTGAATTGACTGAAGTGCTTGAAGAGTTTGAAGGGGTGGATACTGTAAAATTAAGATCTTGAACATTATAATTTTCTGTTTCCACTGGTTCAACTCCAGAATCATTAATCTGTGCTGCTGTAACCGGCCCCATGGAGCTCATCATTAGTATGAAGCATATCATCAATGAACTGAGTTTTTGGTTAATACATTTCACCTCCTTTTTATTTTTTTTAGTGTGCAAAGGTAGATAAGAGTAATACTATATATAGTATTTGTGTTATTACTGGTCGGGGAGAAATGAGAGGATTAGTAATACAAAATGGTGAAAAGTAATATTTTTATCCTAATTATAAATGAATTATTAATACTTTATTGGGATGGTCCAATTTAGGGAGGGTTTAAAAGTATTACAGGCCGGAATCCTGGAGTACAAGAACTGCTGGGAAGAATCCCATGTTTTAAGTTGATTGAAGATGGTTCACCCTCCAGGTTGAAAAATTCAGAATGAAAATCCCATTGGATCATTTACATAAAAAGTGGAGGGTTGAAAAAAGTGGCAGAAGTTACTTGTTAAACAACTTAAACTTACTACTGCTTCTTTCAACAATGTTTGGAATGGTATTGCCACACCAAACCCTAATCTGTACCCCAACTTATTTAACACTTTCTATTTAGTTTGTATTAATAATTTTGGGGGTTAAAAAGGCTGATAAGTAATAAATGGGAAAAGTTATGAACCATACAAAAATTCAAAATCAGCTTTTAAAAAAAGAAAAAAATGGGAAAGGGTTTTTACTGTCCGAATGAACCTCCTCTGTAGAGGAATCCAATACCTGCAAGACCAACAATAATTATGATTCCAACGACAGCTGCACCAACTGGGAAGCTGGACTTGGAAGAATCATTACCACTTGTCTTTGAGACCTCGTAGGACTTCTGTCCCTGAGCTTCAGCTCCTGGAGTGGTTGTTTCGCTGGTTGTTGAAGCTGCACTAACAGTTGCAGTGCTTCCAACTGAACCCTGGGAACTGGAAACTCCAGATCCATTACCTGAACCGTTATCCTGAGCACCGTTACCTGATCCTTGGGATCCTCCGTTTTTAGAACCCTGGGAACCACCGTTGTTGGTGTTTCCATCCGGAACCTTAATAAGGCTCGCCAGGCTCTGCTGTGGAATGGTCTTGAAGTAGGCAAGTGCACTCATACCATTGGCACCTCCCTGTTTCAGGGCCTTGAACTGGCTCTCAGACAGGTAGTTACCGTTGCTTGTAACTGTTGTAGGCGGACTCTTCACCCGAGGATTGGGCCTGCCATTGTACATGTCTATGTATGCCTGTATAGTTGCTTCCCTCTGGGCTTCACTGGTTGTAAGGTCGCTTGTATCGATATCAGCCCATTTAAATGTGATAACGTATACGTGGGCAACCTTGAGCTTGTCGTCCCACACTGCAATGATTCCCTCCTCTTTTCCACCGTTTATGAAGTCAGATGCAACTTCATCACTTGGCAGCCTCTGGTTAAGGTAGGTTCCCATTCCAGGGGATATGCCTAGGAGGTAAACCAGACTGTCGTCCTTACAGTAAATGCTGTCACCTATGTAGGTGTAGCTCTGACTATCCGATGTTAATGGGATGTTCTTGAGTACGTAGTCTGACATGAAGAATCCAGGCTGTACACCCGGACATGCATGGTCGTGGAAGAGGAAGGTTACGATCTGGTCGAATGGTGGGTTGTTCCTCCAGGCATTGGATATGCTCTGTATGTTGAAGAAGTTTCCATCAACGAAAACCTTGCTTCCAATGTATGAAACATTTGTGGCATTGTTGAGTGCTGCTGGACCGATGTCGTTGACGTTCTGAACGTTGCTGCCGTTTCCAACTATGAAGCTATTCGTTGCGTTGTCGTAGCGCATGTAGATTGAGCTGAGTGTTGTTCCGTCCAGTCCCCTGAGCACGAATGTGAACCATAATGGCTTCCATACACCTGTGTGAACAGGCAGCAGGGTTGATCTGCTGAGCCTTGAGCCCAGAACCTGGTATATACCGTCCCATGCTGCTTCTGTTGTCTGGCCGTTAAGGTAAACGTATCCTGCTGATGTGAGCACTGCAAGGTCCCTGTCATCCTTCTCAATGTCGATACCAAGTTCCTCCTTGAATATCTTCTTGGCGAGGTTGGCAGCCTGAACACCTATGTCCTTCATCTGGTCGTAGCTTAAGTTGGAAGATGTGCCTGTTGTGGTGTTTGCCCTTGTTGCGTTGGCCAGGTGCAGACTGTCTATGTAAGCCATATCAAGTCCATGTGCCTGCTGGGCTGGTATTCTCACGCTTCCATCTTTATTGGTGATGTTGTCTGCTGTTCCAACCAGGTAGTAGTAATGGGTTTCGTTGAGTCCTTTCAGTTCCCTGTAGAATTCAATGAAGTACTCTGGATTGGTCTTCATCTTGTTCATTATCCATGTGTTGAACTTGAGTTCAGCAAGGTTACCCTCTAATTTGATACCAGTTTCCTTCTCGAATGCTGTTCTTGTTTCGTTGCGTTTGAACCTCAAAATTATGAGATCTCCGGTTTTGGTCTTGTCGTACCAGCGTATGAAGGCCAGCATGCTGCTGTCGGCCCCAGTTGCACTGGTGTCGTATCCGGAGTATCCACTTTTACCAGGGGTTGCATCGAAGAAGTAGAGTGCTGCATCATCAACAGAATCTCCAGTTACACCTATGACCTTGTAGGATGTTACATCCCCGGGAGAACCTGGTCCTGTGCTGGTTGCCTGTACAGGCGGATAGTACTTCATCATGGCCTGGGTTATTATGTAACCGCTGATGGTTCCCTGACACACGTGTCCATGAAATGCAGCTTCACGTAGAAGATCTGCAGGTGCTCCTGCTGCCCATGCATTTGCAAGGCTTGCGTAGGAGAATGTGTTGGCTGAACCCACCTTTGCAAGGTAGTTGTTCCACTGGAGCTTGGTCATGTTCTCGGATATTGTACCTGTGTAAACAGGGACAGCTGTACCGTTCCTGAAACAAACTGCAGTTAAAGTATTCCCCCTAAGGACAACAAAGCAGAAGTCCACGGGATCAGTTGCTGTCTGCCTGAGCATCAGTATGTTTCCCTTACCGTAGCTTATCCTACCATTTGAACCGTTGAGTATACCCTCAACACAGTCTTCACTGGTACTTCCGTTGAGTTTTGGCACACCTGCAGTTGTAATTGCAAGAACTTTGTCTGCTGTTGAGAAGTTCAGAAGCTGGTCTGCCTTGGCTGTGACATCCCTTCCAAGTTTGTAGGCTGCTGTTGCCTGCATGTTGAAGGTTGCACTGCCGTAAAAGTTAGGATCGGTAGCATCAGAAGAAGTGTACACAGCAATCTTCTGTTCCTGAGTTATGTAACCCGGAGCAGAGACAGAGATGTTAAAAGTTGTACCGTTCACAACACCAGGATAGTCGAAACTCACCTTGTAACCCTTAAATGCAGAGTCGTAGGTTTTGGTGAAATTAATTGTCTTACCTGTGCTGTCCTTAACCTTTATCTCAGGATTTATCCCACTGTCTGAACTGTAGGGATAGTTAACCTTAACACCGATGACTGGGTCAACAGGTGCTGAACTCTGGGTAGAAGAGTTAGAAACATTCAAACCTTGACTCGATTGCAGAGCACCTCCATCAGTAGATGAATCTGCTGCAGAAACTGCACCACAAAGAACCATTACCATGAGCATGGTTAAACCAATTATCAATCCTTGTTTTCTCATCTTTTCACCTCCTTTATCTTTTATTATGCAAGATTAGATGATAGTAATACTATATATTAAGTTTGTGTTATTACTGAACTGAGGGTTGGGGAAGAATTAGTAATAAATTGGCTAAAAAGTAATATTTTTATCCTAAAATTATATAAAATCGTAATAATAACTTGTGAAATCAAATGAGGATTGTATTAAAAAAGGTAAAACCGAAACAATTCTAAAAAGATAATCCTATTCTAAAAAAATAACCTAAAAACATGAAAGCAGAACCCCCTCAAGATATAAAATGATTTCATTATAAAAAAAATAAAAAAAATCCTGATAAACTCAATCAGAACTCGAAAAAAAGAAGGGGAATGAAACCTTCAGGAGAGCTTCCTCTTCATGAAAAAGGCACCTGAACCAATCCCTGCAACAAGACCAATGAGAAGTCCACTTAAAAATGGAGTTACAAAGCCCGTGCTTGTGTTGGTTGCGGTTAACTTGTTCAGACCCTGTTTTATTGCTGTTTCATTGGCAGAACAAACAATTATCCTGTTTGAAAGGTCTGGATGCTGGGAAAGGAATTCGTTGACTGTTCCCTGGTATGCAACTGCCAGTATCTTCTTGTTTGGATTGGAAAGGGTATGTTCAAGCTGATGGGTAACATCTGCATCTGATTTGAATTTGTAGACAGTGGCGTTCACCCCTGTTTCATCCACAACCTGTTTGGCAAGGTGAGCAGTTGAATTGTCTGTGATAACAATGGTTGACTCTGGTGTGACGTCAACACCATGGGCACTGACAGCAGCCATGTTTAAAGAGATTACAATCAGGAACAAAGTTATCTTCATATTATTCTTCATTTTTATTCCTCCTCAGAGTTTGTTCAGCTTCAAGAGTTCTGGTTTTGACCGGGATATGAAGCTTACGATTAAAAGGTTTGCAGTTGCCTCTAAAACTGCAACGAACAGGTAGAAGGGTACCAGCGTGGCCAGGAGCATGTCCAAAGTTGCAACTCCTGCTGCAAGGAGTATGAGAACCTGGGCTATGCTTGCCAGCACTACCCCCATGAAGGTGCCTGAGAACACACCAAGCCGTGTGTCGATGTTTGATGCCAATTTACAGAAGATGTAGGTTGATAAACTCAAAACCACCCCCATTGTCACTGTGTTGGCACCCAGGGATGTGATTCCTCCCATTCCCAGAAGGAAGAACTGTGCAATGAGGCATAGAAACTCCACTGCAACACCACTAAGGGGTCCCAGGAGTATTGCAACCAGGGGTATCAGGAAGAAGTGTATGGGAACACCGAAGGGTGATGGTATGGATAAGGATGATGCTACAACTGTTGCAGCAGCAAGAATTGCTGTTTTAACTATTAAACCTTCCTTTTCCCCATGCCTGGAAAGTTTGAATGAGTAAATACCTATGAATATGATGGCTACCACCCAGTAAGCAATGGATTGCCACAGGGGTATGAGTCCGTCTGGTAAATGCAAAGAATAAACCTCCTTTATCTTTTGGTTGTTTCCTTTAAAGACCAATAGTCTAAAAAAGGTTGAATTTCCACTTTTGGTGAAATCAACCCTTAATTTATAATTCCAAATTATCTGAATAGTTTATGATATGGATCATTCAACATTGATCCAGCCGCCCCTGAAGAGCATGAAAACAGCTGCCACTGCAAAGAAGATTACCAGGATAACTGCGGTTAAAGCCCATGGAAAATCATCAAGCCCATTTGAACCCGTGCTGTTCCCATCTCCTGAGTTGTCAGCTGCAGATGTGTTTTCAACTGTTTTCACTCCATCGTCAGAGTTAGATGCAGCTTCAGCCTGAGCAGATCCTGATCCATCAGAAGCACTGCTTGATGATGAAACACCACCTGACGACGAACCACTGCTCCTGGTTCCTGTACTACCAGTGCTCTTTGAAACTGTGCTTCCAGAAGAGGTTGTTGTGGTTTTTCCTGTTGTTCCTGTTGTTCCAGAACTTGTAGTTGTTCCAGAGCCCTGATCCGAAGTTGCATCATCAACTTTTTCAGGTTCACCATGCCCTGGATGGGCTGTTACAGCACCAAAAAAGGTCAAATTAAAGATCATTACAATTATGAGCAGACCAAGAGAGTTCTTAATCATTTTTATGCCATCACCTCCATGATTTTTTTTATTATTTGAAAAACTAATGGGAGTAATACCATATATAAAACTATGCTTACTATGATCAGGGTTGCCCTTTGATCCACCAAGACCTTTCAAAATCTGAAAATAAGAATCAGTTAAAAGTTTAATATATTATCATCCCTGTCAATTACATGGATTAAGTAATACTTTTTATAAGAAAATTATTTATAAGGGGGTGTACTACCATTATCCACAGAAGTAGGAGGTAATGATATGGAATATGAACTGAAGTACCTGATACTTGGATACAGGAAGCACACAAATAAAACACAAAAAGAACTTGCAAATGAACTTGAAGTACCCAAGGACATTGTAGTTGCACTGGAGTATGGATCCCACAAACACCCTAGTCCTGGCCTGAAGGGTAGGATCGATAAAATAAAGGAAAAATTCAATTCTGATGAGTTACAGAATCTCATCTACATAGGCCGCGGACACCGGATAAAGGAAGAACTAGGCCCTGACTTCAGGTACTACCTAAGGGGCCTTGAGAAGATCCATGCCATAAATTCAGAGAACTTCAAAAAACTCGATGCTGAAGGATGCATGTGGACCATAGGCCGTGTGGATATGGATGAATTTGAAGTTGCAGTTATGGGTAGATCAATTTCATGAACAATCCCCATTTTTTTTAATTTCTCAAGGCCCTTCACGAAGGCCAAAAAACATCCCCTGAAGTTAGTTACTACTTTTCCACCTCAAACCCCTGTTTCAGTAATAAGTTAATTATTACTTTTAATAGTTAGGAGAATGATGCAGTAATACCAAGGAAAACCTTTATATGATAAGAATTCTAATTCGATTAGTGAAGAAGCTAAAGGGCTTAAAAGCCATTTTAAATGCGTATTACGATTTTGGATTTAAATCCATTTGAGTAATACTATATTGGTGTGCTTCTTAGTCCTTGACATGAAATTTCATTAGATAAAATAAAAAAATGGAGGTTCAAAATGCATATACCGGATGGATTTATACCCTTATGGCAATGCGCTATTTACTTTGTTATACTTATAGTAGCATTGATTATCTCCCTCAGATGGGCAAGAAGAGACCTTGATGAGAAGAGAGTACCTTTAATGGCAGTTTTAGCAGCAGGTATATTCGCCATAATGTCCATGAACATTCCCATACCCTGGGGAACAAGTGGACACATGGTGGGTGGAGCCCTTGTAGCCCTTATATTCCTGGCCCCTGAAGCAGCCGTCATAGTCTTTACCCTGGTGCTGATTGTACAGGGACTGTTCTTTGGAGATGGAGGATTAACAGCACTGGGCGCCAACGTACTGAACATGGGAATCATAGGCGGATGCGTGGGACTTTACTCATTCAAAGCCCTGAGAAAACCAATAGGCAAGGTGCCTGCAATAGCAGTGGCATCATGGCTGTCCATATTCATAGCAGCAGAAGCAGTTGCAGTGGAAATGTGGCTTGCAGGAACGTTCCCACTGGGAGCAGGACTCATGTTCATGGGACTTTACCACTCTGTAATAGGTATCATAGAGGCAATACTGACAGTTGTTGTTATACTCGCCCTTGAAAAACTAAGGCCAGATCTCCTTGCCTGGAACAGGAAAAAAACAGGAGATCTCAAGGCAGACACAAGTGAGGTGGCATCAAAATGAATCCTAACGACAAAAAACTTGTGATTGTGGGTTTGGTTATCTGTGTCATCATAGCCGTTCTTGCACCGTTCATAGCTTCACCCAACCCAGATGGACTTGAAAAATCCGCTGAACAGGTTGGTACAGCAGATGAATCAGGAATATATGAATCACCATTTCCAGATTACATAATCCCTGCATTCGGTGAAAACCCATACTCTGGCATAGTTGCTTTGATCATCGGTGTTTTGATTGCCCTGGGATTCGGTTATGCCGTAGCAGCAATTATTAAAAGGAAAAAACCTCCAGAAGCATCTAAATAAACCATTGAAACTACATATCCCTTTTGGGATATGTTACTTCTTTTTAAATTTTTTAATAACTGATTTTTTAAATAACAGAATTTAAAAAGTAGAATTTAATAGTAGAAAAGTAGTAATATAACCAAAATATCAAAATTAAGAGATGAAAACTATGAGCGGCCTTGGATCCATCAACGAACTAGAAAAAATAACCATGCAGAACAGCCCCCTCCACCGCCTGGACGGTAGGATCAAGCTTGTAGTTCTACTTGCCATCATAGTCTACGCAGTCTACACCACTGACATCCTGATACTGGCCCTGATGGAGATCTACCTACTCGTTCTCATATTCCTATCCAAACTCTCATTCAAGGATTCATTCATCAAGATACTATTGATACTGCCCTTTGGTGGGGCTATAGCACTATTTCAGCCATTTATACATGCAGGCACAGTTATTTACACATTACCCTTGGGTATACACATCACAGCCCAGGGACTGGCCTTTGGATTGCTTTTGATCTCCAGGCTGGTGGTTTCTTTAACCTGCATAGTTCTATTATCATCCTTAAGTCCCATGCAGGAAGTTGTTGATTCATTCAAGAAGCTGGGAATGCCCAGGGACCTGGCCATGATATTCAGCCTCTTCATAAGGTACCTCTTCATGTTCTACGACGAACTTCAGAGGATAAGGCATGCCCAGGCCAGCAGGAACTTCGATATATTCAACAAGAAAACCGCTTACATGTGGAGGTTGAAGCAGGTTGCCTACACAATAGCCATGATGTTCCTCCGCGCCTTTGAAAAGGGCGAAACTGTTTATTTCAGCATGCTGAGCCGGGGTTACAGCGAAGAATCAGATATCTACACTGCAAACAAAAAACTTGGAATCAACGACTTCACATTCGTATCAACAACAGTTGCACTTATTCTCTTCCTTGAGTTAATGAAGTACATGGCCTTCGTCTAAACTTCCCTTAAATTCCGGCTTATTTTAATATTTATCATGGCACATCCTCCATGGGGATCCATGAGCTTCCCCGTATACATACATACAAGTACGGTAGCTGAAGAGTCAAAAAACATGATTTGTTAAGGGAGATAAACAATCCTGAAATGACTGAAATAGTTAATCAGTGAGTGGGGATTAAATGTTTGGTTGAATAATTTCTAATTTTATTTGAAGAGTTTTAATGAAACAAAGATTTAATGATATTATTATAGGTTAATTCAGATTAATTCTGTTTATCACATCTCTCTCATCAAATCCTTTTTTCCAAATTTATTCAAGCTGAGCTACTGATAGTTTATAAAAAGAAAATTAAGTTTTTATAAAATAAGATTATGGTTTAAAAAATAAGGTTAAGCCTTATAAAGGGAAATTGAAATCCATGAAATAAAATTGAAGTCTATGAAATAAAATTGAAGTCTATGAAATAAAATTGAAGTTTAACAAAATATTTATGAAAAAATAAGGAATTGATTTTTAAAAATAATTAAAAATAGATATTCTGGAAAAATAAATAGGGAACCCCTTAAATCTGCGGTTCCAGCCTTTTTATCATGAAGGCCATGAATGCCACCACCATTGGGAATAAGAAAAGGTACATGATGAGTAGGAGTATAGGTGGTATGAAGGGCCCCATAACTGTTGAAGCTGCTATCAGCATGATCATACATATAACAGGCCCTAATATTGCAACGAACATGTATATCATGGTGAATGAGTTGAGCTTCTGAGCATAGTCCTTGAGTTTCATCCTCATTTCGTAGGATGTATCTTCAGCTATAACATTAAGAGTTTTTGACAGATCTCCACCACTTGAAAGGGTTCTTGTTATCTGATGAACCGCCCTTTTAAGTCCCTCTGATTGTATTCTGTCACTCATATCCATCAGGGCTTTTTCCGTGGTTTCACCGTACTTTATCTCTTCGAGTGTCCTTGCAAATTCCTCTGAAAGTGCACCGTACCCTGACATTGCCACGGACCTCATGCTGTCATGAAGTCCTATTCCTGCCTTTAACTCTGTTGACATCTGCCTTAAAGCATATGGAAGTTCCCTTGAGGCCTCATTGGACCGTTTACCCTTTTGGATGTTGGGAAGGAATATTATGAGTATGGCCATCATGAATATTGCAACACCGAACACCAGGCCCATCTCTATTCCAAAGCCCAGTACAACCATTATCACAACTACAACTGCAAAGGAAACCGCACCCATAACCACTATCAACTTAGGATCCAGTCCTTCCTTTTCCTCCTCCTTAAGAAGTTCTTCCAGTGAAGCTTTAGTGTAAGATGCTTTTTTAGCCTGTTCTGCCTTTGCTTCCTTTGCCTTGTCTCCACGTTCATACTTCTTATCAACAAGCTCTTTAAAGATTTCAATCTCGTCTTTATCCATCCTCATACGTTCTATTGTCCTTGTAGAACGTTTAGGTGTTGAACTTCTCCTCAAACCCTCAGTCAAACTTGATGATTTCATTGATGGTCTTTTTGAGGATCTGGATTCACCCTCTGAAGATGTTTCAGAACCCCCATTAGTGAACTTTCCCTCAGATCGTCTGTTACTCAACTTGTTTACTGGTGCAGAAACTCCTTCACCCACTTTTTTGCTTGAATCAACAGTTATGCCACCAATTCTGTTGAAAAACTTTTTGAACCCGTCAAAAACCATTTTATATCACCAGTCAATCTATTTTAAGGCTTTGAATTTCAGTAATTACTTACACAAACCTTCCTTCATATTATGGCCATTTAGTTATATTGATCCTTTCTAAAACGTATGATCCATTATTCAGTATCTTATCTGCAACTGCATGTATATACAAATGTGTACATCCCTCTACAGTATTATATCCAGTACTTCCTCTGAATCCTTGTAGTAGTTGTTGATGAAGGATCCAACTTCATCTATTGAACGAATATCATTGTCTGCCATGTACTCCAGCACAAGCCTTCTCTTCTCAATTTCTTCCTCAATTTCTGTGATTCCGATTCCCCTTAGTTCAGCTATGTCCCTGAGGGTTTGACTTGCAATTCCAACGTATTCCACCTTATCAGCAACGTTGTTCCATTCAAAAACACGGTTAAGCTGCACGTTTCCTTCTTCCATACCCACAACTTCTGCAACCTCAGTGATCCTCCTTATTGAACCACCTTCAGGCCTGTACATCCTGTTCTGCATTATTATGAAGTCAAGAGCAGGTATCATTATGTTAGGAACGTTCATGGGTGGGTTCACCAGTCTTGTTATGGTTTCCCTGGCAGTGTTTGAGTGAAGCGTACCCATACCAGAGTGTCCTGTGTTCAAAGCTGTGAAAAGAGTTACTGCTTCACCACCCCTAACCTCACCAACGATCACCCTGTCAGGTCTCTGACGCAGGGAATTCTTAACGAGTACGTCCATTGTAAGTTCTCCCTTACCCTCAATGTTTGGTGGGCGGGTTTCCATACGCAGAACATGGTTATGTGGAATCTGAATCTCCAGAGTATCCTCTATGGTTATTATCCTTTCACGTGGCGGTACAAATGCAGCTACAGTGTTCAGGGTGGTTGTTTTACCTGAACCTGTACCTCCAGCTATTATTGCGTTACAGGGTTTTACTCCCAGCCCATCTGTGCAGACCCAAAGGAATCCTGCAAGGTGTGATGACATGGTTTTGAAGTTTATGAGATCAATGACAGTTAATGGGTCCTTTCTAAACTTCCTTATGGTCAATGTTGAACCGTCTGCAGATACTGGAGGGATGGTTGCGTTTACCCTGGAACCATCCTGTAAACGGGCATCCAGAATAGGTGTCTGCTGGTCTATTCTCCTGTTAACCTGCCTGGCTATAACATCTATGATACCCTTTACCTCTGCATCATCATCAAAAATAACGTTGGTTATCATCATTCCCAGTTTTCTGTGATAAACAAAAACGTTTTTACCTGTTCCTATGACCATGATCTCCTCAAGGTCATCATCCTTTATCATGGGGTCCAGCTTCCCATAACCCAGCATTTCCTGTGATATTTGAGCAGCAAGCCTGTCAACATCCCTTGCTCCCCTCATCTTAAGGAATTCCTTCACTTCATCAGTGAATGATCCCTCATCCAGCCGGAATTCTTCGCCCTGAGAAACTGCAACTTCAACGAGTTTTTCCCTGACCTCGTTGAAGAGTATTTTTTCCTTTTCTGAGAACTTTGGAACACTGACGTTGTAGTTGGGTATTAAACCCTCCTCAACTATCTCAGCCTTGAATACATTGGAAACCTTTTTAATCTTTTTCGGCTTTTTAGGTGACTTAGGTGCTTTAGTCAGTTTTAAAAGCTTTTCTTCAAGGTCGTCTTCGTGTGATTCCTTTTTTTCCTTTACCCGATCAGGAATCTCCTCTCTTTCTTCTCTAGGCCCATCATCATCTGCAGCAAATTCCCCGAGAAGATCCCTGAGTATCTCTTTACGTTTATCTTTCATAAGACTCATCTATTTATATAAAGTATCCAATATTTAAGCATATGTACATAAGCTGCCTGTGCCTAGGTGACTGCATAGAACCTTCAGGCCATGTTTTAGATGTTATTGGAACATTTTACGATCCATGTGATAGTTGTGAAAACTGGAATCTGAAGAAGTTCACACCTCTGGCAGAGCAGATAGATCTGGATAGTGTGGATGCTGATTTTGGAAACTGCAGATGCAGTAAGAGGCATCTTGACGTGGTTATGGCCCATGTTCTCAAGATCCTCATTGAAGCTGGTGTTAAGGACAGGAAAACAACCCTCAGAAACGCATGTGTTCCCCTGATAACCCCTGCATACCCCACAGGTACAGCCCCCTACCTTCCTGAAAACTCCCTTGTGATACTGGTGGAGGATCTTGATTCTGCCTCTGCAGAGAAGATCCTCATGGAAGTTCCTGAAGTTAAAGGTGTTTTAAAAGGCGTTATGAAAATAACAGTTGGATTGAAGGATGCTGATTCAGATCCTCAAACCTACGAACTCCTTGCAGGCTGTGACATGCGCTGTGACGTGGTTAAAACACCCTACGGAGCTCTTTGTATCTACAAAGCTCAGGGCGAGATACACGTGGAGTTTCCCAAACCCATCTCCCCCAAGGTAGGTCTTCTGAGGAAGTACCTCGATGAACATTCTCAAGCAAGTGTTCTTGATTGTACCTGCGGCCCTGGAACCCTTGGAATTGCATGTTTAAAAGCAGGAGCCCGGAAGGTTGTTTTCAATGATCTATGGTATCCTGCAGCAAGAACAGCAGCCCTGAACCTTGAAGTCAATGGATTTCCAGTGAAAACCCCTGAAAATATGGTGGAAATTCAGGGCAAAAATTGGAGCTCCCCTGAAACTCCAGTCGCAGTGGGGGACAATTTTGAGGTTTACTCCGCAGACCTCAGGGACCTTGGGAACATCCTAGGTGAAGAGTTTGATATATGCATCATCGATGCATTTCCAGGCGTGGAAACTGCTGATCTTGTGGAGGGTGTGAAGGGTATCTGCAGGAAGATCGTGGTTATTTAAAATTTTTATTTTTGTTTAATATCTTTAAGTTCTTCAAGTTTAAAATGTTTTTTCAGGCCATTCCCATGTAAATAATAAGTGCAGGGACTATTAAAACCCCCATTAAATTTGATTTATTAACACCAAGGTAGTGGGGAAGCAGTCCCAGTGCAACCGCAGTTACATAGACCATGAGTATGAATGGCACGTTTGAATGTTCCATAACTGCAAATAAAACCACTATGAATGTCATCAATACGATCACAGCCCATGATAATTTGGTGTAGTTTATTCGTTCTATTGATTCTGCTGCAAGATCCCCGCACTTCAGGCAGAGGATCAGGGATAGGGAAACTGCAGTTAGGGATGCGAATATGAAGAGGACCAGATGGTTGAAGTCAAATACCTGAATGAGCTTGTCTATGTACACTGCAATACCGCTTCTGGGATTTCCAATTAGGTAAATGGCTATGAGTGAGAATAGTGCATCTGAAACATTAACACCACTCATTGCAACGAGAAATCCTTCCCTGTTTGCACCGGCATCCCCACCCCCACTAAGTTCCTGGGCCAGTATGCTTCCCTGAGCCGGCCCCATTCCTGGTAAAAATCCTAGGATGGTTCCTGCAATTCCCCCTGCAAAAACTCCCCTCAGAACAGTTCCACTGAACTTGAAGTTATGGAACTTGTTCTGGTTTGGAACAACTGAACTCTGGGACATGCTGTAGAGTAGGGTGCTCACACCAAAAAGTCCTGAAAACATGCAGAGAAGTGAAACGTTTGAGGAGATGGGTGTGCTGAACATCACCCACCCCATGATCCCTGAAAGAAGAAAAAGAGTAACAGCCCATAGAAATGAGATCACACTATTGCTGAGGCGTATGAACATGTAAACCACAACCCCTGAAAGGATTATCCATATGTAGGGCTTGAGCCATGTGTAGAGTGGAGGTAGGAACATCATGAAGATGGGCAGGAGTAGAATGGTGACCAGGATGGATCCAAATCCTCCAACTGCAACGAGTCTTATTGCTTCTTTACCCCTCCCGTGAAGCAGGAAGTAGTGTCCCGGCATGATGGACAGCACAGTTCCCTCATCAGGCACTCCAAGGAACATGGAGGGGATGAACTCAAGGAGGGCATGGGATATGGACATGGATATGAGGAACACTGCAAGCACTTCAGGGGACAGGAAGGTCAATAAAAATGCAGAGGATGCAAAGAGGAATGCACCAACTGTGTTTACATGGATTCCAGGGATTAGACCAGTTACTGTTCCACACATCACCCCTAATAGGCATACAAAGACGAGTTCCCACAATTTTAACACCTGAATCATTCTACATCAGAGTCCAGCTTAAAAAGGACTCAGCACATATCTGAACAACAATTTTAATGATATTATTTATTTAATTAGTAATACTATTTATTGTTGTTGCAGCGTAGTTTTTTGAAAATGTGCAAGGTTCCAAAAATCGGTGGGATTGAATAAAAAAAGATCCCTTAAAAGCAGGGACTCTAAAAATACCAGAAGGGTAAAGGTATCCTGAGTAAATTGAATGAAAATTTTGGATGGAACAATCGTAACTGTCTATAAATACTGATCCTTGAAAAATGAAGGTTAAAAAGTAGTTTGAATACTTAAAGTAGTTTGAATACTAAAAATAGTTACTAAAAATAGTTTGAATGTTCAGTAGTTCATAATATTAAAAATGAAGGTTAAAAAAAGTTTTGTGGTGGATATTCAGGTGAATATCCTAAAAGGTTTTACATCAACCTTCTTACATCAACAACTTCTATGCTTGCTATGTCCTGGAGCTTTGAAAGGTTTTCCTCAACTTTTTCAGTACCGCCTTCTTCATCTTCCACTACAACCATTACGTTGAGGGCTACAAGACCGAAAGCTATTGGTTCTTCCTCAATCTTGTGAAGTTCGGTGTTTTCTGGTATTGATTTTCCAATCTCTGCTTTGATACTTTCTAGATCAACGTCAGGACTTTCAGGCATTAATTTTATTGTTGCTACAACTTCTCCCATCTTAGATTCCTCCAGTAAAAATTAAACGTGTAATCTGTACAAAATTTATGGGCCTTTGAAACCGCATTCGCACTTGTATAAGTGGCCAAATGTCCTGCATTTCTGGCACCTGTATAATATTTTATCGCATTCAGGGCACTGGAATTTCACGTAGTTTTCCACAGGGGATATTTCCTGTTTACAAGATGTACATTCTATTTTCTCCATTTAATAACCTCCAATGAGTGTATGTAAAACGTTTTTACCTTCAATTAACGATAGAACCCTCTCAGGGTGCTTACCATTTACAATATAACACTGAGATTTGTGTTGAAGTAAAAGCTCGGGTAAAAATTCATCAACTGATGTTTCACCAAAATTTAGTAGTTTTTTAGCACTTACATTTTTTATAAGTTTCGCACCATCAAGGGATGGTTCATGCGTGTATATACCATCTACATCTGTTGCTATTAATAGTTTGGCTTTTAGAAGATGTGATATATAAAAGGATATGGAATCTGATGTGACCCTCCACGAGTGTTCCAGGGGATCCAGATACTCCATAAGATTTGAGGGCAGGAGAACAGGAAGCTTACCCATTTCAACCAGTTTCTTGGCATCTTCAAGGGAGTGAACTGCTTCAGCACCCTCAACCTTATCTGCAACAAGGGTTCCGAGAATGTCCATGCACATTATGGCACTTTTATGGTTTGCAGTGTCTGAAAACCGGAATTCTGCATCGTAACTACGGAGTGTGTTGGCAAGAACCCCACCACCACAGATCACCATGGAATGTGTGCCAACAAGGGCTCTGCAGAGTGCTGCAGCATCCTCAAGAAACAGACTGCCACCAACCTTCACAATCCAATCCATAGTAAAATCACTTCTCTTAAATTTATATGATTTAATTGATTATTAACCTTATATTTTTATTTTGGGAGTTTAAGCTCTGGAATTATTTTATCTACCGTTATTTAAGGAGTTTCAGCTCCCGGGTTATTTTATCTATCTTTTCATCAGCATCAGGACCTATTCCAAGGCAGGTTATGGTTGATTCTGGTATTTCAGTGTGTCCTGCATCCCTCACAAGACAGCTTGCTACTCCTGCTGCCTTAACGAGTTCATGAACTTCATAGAGTTCTTCCAAACTACCAACCTTTACAACAACCTTTTTTTCGCCTTCCCTCTCCCATTTCTTTACGGAATTTTCATCGGCCCTTTTGTACGCCCCTAAACTGCCATGGCATGCCTGTGCAGCGATTTTACCCCGGCTCATCTTAAGATCAGCCCTCATAACTATTACCTGTTTCATTTTTTTTACACCGTGAACCTGAAAATCAAAATAAGTTTTTAAACTTGAATTTAAATCTCAACAGAGTATCTACAGCCATTTTATTATAACTTCCCCTATAAATTGGAGGGGTAGGTTACCCTGATGAAGTACAGTTTTATAATTTATAATTTGATCCAATATAAAACCACTCAAAAAGGATCAGCTGATTATAAAAAAAATGGAAAAAAGAAATGGGGAAAAAATATCCCATCCTAAAACTGTTTTACACATCTGTTATTTACGCATTTATATTACTTTGAAGCTTTTAACCACCATGTCGAAGTTTTCCTTCTGACTGTCGAAGTCTGAAGCCTTTGCACTAAATGTTATTGCATAGATGTAGTTATTTTTCTCAAATATGATGATGCTCTCTTTCTTGTCCACTGAACCTATTTTCATGGTGTAGGTGAATTCCCTGGCAGGAGATCCATCAACTGTGAGGTTTGACTCTGATACCACCACAGCACCAGCACTTACAAGTGCAGATTTACTCGCTGAAACTCCTTCGTCCAAACTGCCTGTGCTGTTGGTTTTCTGGACAGCTACAACTGTCTGGTAGGTCTTGTTTGAAATACTGTCCTCATCTGCCACTGCTGCAATCATAGGTGCAGCTCCCTCAACCTCAGTGCTCATCTGACTCGCTGATAACTTGGTCCAGCCCATTGGATAATCAAAGGAAACCCCACTTTCATTGTAGGTTTGACTGGTTGATGTTGTACATCCCGATGCAAAAACCACAACTGCTAAAATTGCCAAAACTAAAATTGTGTATTGTTTCATGCTGATCCTCCCATCATAATCCCTAATTATTTTATTCCCTTAAGAATTAATAAATTTATCTAAAATCCATTAAAAGAATTAAAGATAAAATAGAGTTAAACTGTAAATATTTCAGGGTACTTGGTATTAATTAAAAGAATGTTGAATAATTTAGTTGTTTACCTCTTCAATGATTAATATTGAATAAATAAGGGGAGTCCTTCAGAGAACCATCTTAAAATCCTTTTTTAGAAATTAAAAGCAGGAATGAATTTATCAAATTTATTGAAGAAAAAAAGTGATTATAATATCTAAAATAATTCATTTTAATGATTTAAAAATAAAAATGGATAAAAAGAAGAATTCAAAGGAAATTTCAAAGTAGATTATTGAACATGTTCTCTAAATAATTATTTCTCTGCTCTCCAGTAATTTTAAAGCTTCTAACTACCATGTCAAAGTTTTCCTTCTGGTTGGCAAAGTCTGAATCAGGTGCACTTAGAGTTAATGAGTAAACTGTGTTGTTTTGAGCTAAAACAACTAAACGTGCCTCTTTCTTAACACCACCCATTGTAACGTTGTAAAACACATCATGGGCCTTCACCCCGTTGACTGTGATGTTCTTATCCGAGATCATAACGGCTTTCTTATCCTTCTGAAGATTTGCCTTACTTGCTGCAACTATTTCATCCAGTGTCCCTGATTGGTTGGTTTTCTGTACCATTACCATTGTTATGTAACTGCTGTTCTGGGCGTTGTTGGAATCTCCAACCACTGCAATGGTGTTATTTGATTTTATGTCCCAATCCTTTGCAGAGAGCTGATTCCATGTTCCAGGGTACTTGAAGTAAACCCCGTTTTCATTGTAGGTTTGGGGTGTTAATCCCCTGTAAACTGATAAAACTGATAAAACAACGATTACAATTAAAAACATGGCTGTGTACCATTTCATGTCATGTCCTCCATAAGCCAACTGAGAATGATTAATTTGAAATTTGAATGATCCCCTACGGGATCATTGAATCATCAATTGATAATATAAAATATATTTGAATCAATGCAAGCCTTTGAACCCCATCAGGCCAATCTTTTCCCTGCCCGATCCATGTCCACAGAGTAAACCTCTAAACCCGGAATTATAACCCTTACAACAGGTATTTCTATATTTGAACGGGTTAAGTCAGAGTACAGAACATCGTTAAAACCGCATTTTCCGAGTATCTTCATGGCCATGCTTATATCTTCCCTGAATGAAGATCCGGACCTGTTTTTAATTTCTGAAAGGTTTATAGTTTCTTCTGAATCTCCAAACCAGTGCTTGTTGATCCTCTTCATGCGTTCGTAACCTGCTTTTCTCATGAAAACTGCCCGGACTGTGTCTTCTCTTGTTCCATGTATCTGGGTTGCCCTGCTCTGTGCCACCTCTGTTAAAGCCCTTATAGCTGCTATTTCAGGGTCAAGGTGAGTTCCAACACCTAGTGTTAATAATGCAGGGTCTTTAAGAACAGGATCATCTGAAACTGCGGCTATTGTGGATATCTTTATATCTGCAGTGAGATCCATGAGTTTCACATTGATCCCTGCGTCCCGGAATTTCATGAGTAAATCCTTTATAAGAGGATTTTCCGTGTTTTCACAGTCAATTTCAGGTTTTGAACTGCGGTGGGCCTCGAATATGCTCCAGGCATCCCTTTCAACAACCTCCATCATGCCATGGAAAACTGCTTCTTCGATCCTGTTTCCAGATGCAAGTCCATTGGTGTTGGATTTGAAGAGCTTCAAACTATCCTGAAGATTGTATGGGTGATAAACAGCATTTGCAGGGACCATGTACTCCCTTTCATCCTTTAAATCCCTGGCTTTAATCCATTCAAGTCTGGATTCCTCTGGATTGAACTGTGTATTTGGGAGTATCAGGGATCTTGGATCCAATGCATTGTCCACTTCCTCAAAAACTCCGGATATTATCTTCTCCCTGTCAGAGTCATGGATCTCTGCAGAGTACCTTTCAAAGGATTCCATCATTGCAGAGGCCTTTGCCTGGGTTTTTGTAGCACCTTTACCTGCATATATACTCACAGCACCATCTGCAGCCATTGGCCTTATTGCGGAGTAGACTGGCACACCCACACGATCCAGATGTGTTATCTCCGCAACCCTTGTAACACCTGCAGCCTTCAGTTTCCCCTCAACATTTTTTATTGTAGCTTCAGGGGCTATGGACCTGTGTGTACATCCAAAATACTTTATTGGAACCTCTTGGAACATTTGATCACTTGAAACCTAATTCTTTTAAAAAATCATTCATAAAAAATTATACATGGAAATTCGTACCTATGGATTAGCTTTAACCTTCATGTCTTAAAATTTTTTGGTAGGAAGCTCAGCATACCTTCCAATGCAACTTCTTTTTTAAGGGGTTTTTTAAGGGGCATTTCTTTTTCTAAGATATAAATTCAGGTCAAAATAAAAGGTTATGGACCTAATCAGTGCACCTGATATGGTTACTTCTGATTTAAAAAGAAGTTCATGGTTTAAAATGAGTGAAGATTTGAAACACCCTCACATTCCAATGATCCTCATGGTTAAAAATGCTTTAACCGTCAAAATTAAGGCAAAAACTGTTACTATTCCCCATATAACAGGATTCCATTTTAGAACCTTAGCACCGTCCAGTATAGCTACGGGTATGAGGTTGAAGAATGCCAGGAAACTGTTTATTGCAAATCCCAGAAGGATGATGTTGGATATCTCGTAACTTAAGAGATCCGCTGGTGATGTTGAAACCAGGGGCATGAGTGCCAGGAAAAAGACTGCAAGAACCATGTTTGTAAGTGGACCTGCAATGGATATTTTACCGTTTTCCTCCCTTGAGATGTACTCGCCCTGAATGTAAACAGCTCCAGGGGCTGCGAAAACAAATCCGAATGCAGCCATTACGATCGCCAGTATGAGTCCCTGAACCCACATCCTGAACTCGGCACGAAATCCATATCTGATTGCAACGAATTTATGTGCAAGCTCATGGAGCACGAATCCAAGCCCCGCTGCAATGAAAGTTGCAGGAATAAGATATATAACATTTTCAATAACGTTACTACTTCCAATACTGAAGATGTATGCAAATATTGCTGCAATAACAGTCATTGAAATGAGTATGTCCCTGACTTCATGGGCTGTGAATTTTATCATACTTATAGGAAACGTAGCTCATCATTTATAATGATTTCCCTAATGATTTATCTTAAAAAAAGATCATGACCCAAAAAAAAATATTATAAAAAAAAACTTTTATATCCTTCTTTTGTACCTTAGTTCCTCAAAAGATATCCGGAATTTAGTTCCTTCCTGAGGCATGAGTTCTATTGTACCTTCAAGCTGTTTTACAAGGGTGGCTACAAGTTGTAATCCCAATGTTTTAGTTCCAACAATGCTGAAATCATCTGGAACTCCAACACCATCATCTGAAATTTCAAGAAGGATAGTTTTATCTTCAGCCCAGAGTTTAATGGTTATTTCCCCAACCCTATCCTCTGGAAAGGCGTACTTGATTGAGTTAGTCACTATTTCGTTGATTATGAGTCCGCAAGGTATTGCTGTGTCTATTCCAAATGTGACGTCCTCCACATCCACAACCAGTTTTACACTCTCTGAATCCACAACGTAGGACTGGAATAGGTAGGTTGTCAGGTTCTTGATGTACTCACCAAAATTTATCTTGGTGAAATTTCTGGACATGTAAAGCTTTTCATGTATCATTGCCATGGATTTCACACGGTTCTGACTTTCCTTAAACACTTCCAGGGCATCTTCATCGGTCACATATCTTGATTGAAGGCTTAGAAGGCTTGAAATTATTTGCATGTTGTTTTTAACACGATGATGAATTTCCTGAAGCAGAACATTCTTTTCATCAAGGGATGCCCTTATCTGATCCTCAGATTCCTTACGTTCGGTTATGTCACGGGCAACCATGACCATATAAAGAGCATCACTAAAGTTAACAACTGTAACACTTATTTCAAAGGGTATTTCCCTGCCCGAAACATTTTTAAGATGTGTAACTATGTTTTGCCTGCCCTTAGATGTACCACCTTCAACCATATCCTTAAACAATTGTTTAAGACGATTTTTGTCAGTTGAAACAACCAGATCTTCCATCGACATATTCAGAAGCTGTTTTGCTGAGTATCCAAGATGTTTGGAAACAGCCTTGTTGAGATCTGCAAAACGTCCTGAGGGAATTTCAAGGAGAAAAATAGCATCGTTAGTCTCATCCAATAATGATCTGAACCTTTCAAGCTCATCAAGTCTTTTTTGAAGTTCAGGATAGTAACTCTTTCTTATGGACGATTCTCCAAGGCCTATGATCTTCTCACGCAAAGATCTCCATTCAGCATCATTAAAGGGCATTTTTAAAGATCTCCATAATTTCTTCCTTATCTGGCCTTCTAGGGTTTGTAACAATACATGGGTCCAACATGGCTACGTCTGCAAGCCCATCCAGGTCATTTTCGGAAACACCACAATCTTTAAGGGTTTTATTAATACCTACCCCTTTTTTAAGGATTTTTATTCCTTTTATCAACTCTGATTTTACTTCTTGGCCATTCATCTCAAGTCCCATTGCCCTGGCGATTTCTGCGTACCTTTCTGGTTCTTCCTGAAAGTTGAATTCCACAACGTGTTCCATTAGGATCGCATTGCATTCTCCATGGGAAAGATCCATTAAACCCCCTAAACTATGGGCCATTGCATGTGCAAGTCCTAAACTTGCATTTGAAAAAGCCATACCAGCATGAAGGCTTGCCAGCATGAGATTTCCCCTTAAATTGATATCTTCAGGATCTGCAATTACAGGAATGATGTTGGATGTTACAAGGCGAACAGCTTCGAGAGCATGGAGATCAGTCACAGCAGAACTTGCATTGGATACGTATGATTCCAATGCATGACTCAAAGTATCAAAAGCTGTGTAAACTGTCATATCCCTTGGCATGGTTGTTGTGACAACGGGATCAATTAACGCAACATCAGGAACAAGTGTTTTACTTATTATACCCATTTTAATGCACCTTATCGGATCAGATATTATTGAGAACTGGGAAACATCAGCTGAACTGCCTGCCGTTGTTGGGATGCAGATGAGGGGAGGTGCAGGTAATCCAACCTTATCAACACCTTCAAATTCAGTTATGTGCTTTTTGTTGGAGCTTACAATTCCTATACCCTTTGCACAGTCCATTGGACTTCCCCCACCAACTGCAATGATCACATCACATTCTTCCTCTTGGTATATTCCAGCCCCTTCCATAACATCTTCAACCCTGGGATTGGGATTTACATTGGAATAAACCCTGTACTGAAGTCCTCCATCCTTCAGGGCATGTGTAACATCATCCAACCATCCTGAGGCCATAACACCGGGATCCGTGACAATGAAAACCCTTCTGGCACTGAAATTTCTTGCATAACGTCCTGCCAGTAATCTGGCCCCATTACCAAAAATAAATTCTGGTGCAAGGAATTTTCGAAGTTCAAATCCAGTTACCATACCGCCCTAAACCCCCCCATTGAATCCATCCTTTTTTTCACCAGTCAAATGAAGTTTCATGAAACTGATGTCTGGTTATAGGTTATTAACATGCCAGTATAAAATTTTTTTCAGATTAAATTTATTTAATTATGATAATCAAAATCACAAATATAAATAGGACCATGGGATTGATCTAGAGAATTTTTTGCATATGATCTATGAATTCTACATAAAATAAGGAAAGATAAGTTTTAAAATCTTGAATGCATAAAATGTAGAACCAAGATTAAATGCACAGCTCTTAATAAAATAGATAAAGAGGGAGTTTAATGACAAGTAAATGCGAATATTGCCAGTTAAATGGAGGGTACGGTGAATTAATCTATGAAACAGACTGCTGGATGATATTTCTCGCTCCAAGCCAGCGGTACCTTGGAACATGTGTCGTGGCTTTAAAACGAAACTGCAAAAACTTATCTGAACTTGAAAGCTGTGAATGGACAGACTTCGCAGATACAGTCCGGAAACTGGAACATTCCTTGGATGAAGCCTTTAATCCAACACTTTACAACTGGAGCTGCTTTAAAAATGCAACCTTCAGGAGTGAAAAACCTGATCCTGCAGTTCACTGGCATTTCATACCTCGTTACAGGGGAAAAATTGAATTTGCAGGGGTTTCATTTGAAGATCCTGACTTTGGTTACATACCTCAGCCCATAGAAAAAAAGGTTTCAAAGGAGGTTATGGTAAAAATCAGGGCAGAACTCTCAAAAAATCTCTAAGGCCACTGATGAACATGCCAAAAATTAGGAAAAAATTAAAACCCAGTGGGATATCAACTTAATTAATTTAAAAACATGCTAAATGGAGATTAATATTGAGCAAAAAACTATCAGGAATACTCGGCAAGATGCAGGAAAAAAATATGGATTCATTGATAGCTTTAAAACCTGAAAACATACATTACATAACAGGTTTTAATCCCTCAAGCTTTTCTTTACTTCTATTGAAAGATGAACCCGTACTTTTTACCTCTAAATTAGATATTGAAGCTGCATCCCATATTTCCACAGTTCCAGTTGAAGAACTGAAATCTTTAAAGGATATAAAAGAACTTTTAAAGGGAAAAGTTGGAATAGAAAGTTCAATGACTGTTAAAACCTACAGAAAGTTATCAAACAATTTCAAAGCAGATATAACGGATTTAATAGAAGTATCAAGAATGGTTAAATCCCTGGATGAAATTCAGAATGTTAAAAAAGCACTTGAAATTGCTGAAAAGTCCTTTGAAGACGTGGAATTTTCAGGAACTGAAAATGAAGTTGCTGCAAAGTTAGAGTACAACATGATGGTCAGGGGATCAAATAAACCTTCCTTCGAGACCATAGTTGCATCCGGTAAAAGATCCAGCCTTCCACATGCCTCGCTAACAACAAAAGAAATTGAAAGCCCCGTTGTTGTTGACTGGGGGGCGGTTTACAATGGTTACGCATCTGACACCACACGTACCATTATAGAAACAGAAAAACAGGAAGAAATATTTCGTATAGTACTTGAAGCAAACAAAAAGGCCGTTTCTGCAATAAAACCCGGTGTGAAAACTTCAGATGTTGATAAAGCTGCAAGAGATGTTATAGAAGAGTATGGTTACGGGGATGCCTACATCCACTCAACAGGCCATGGTGTGGGACTTGAAATTCATGAAATGCCATCATTATCTCAAAAAGATGACACAACACTTGAAAAGGGCATGATTGTAACAGTTGAACCTGGAATTTATCTTGAAGGAAAATTTGGAGTTCGTGTTGAGGACATGGTCCATGTGACAAATAGGGGTAAAGTTCTGAACAAATTAAGTCATGAATTAACCTTCTAAACTTTTTTTAAAGGTTGATTAATCCATGAATTTAAACCATACAAATTTTTAAGAATGCATAACAAGGATGGTTGAAGTGGATCAGAGAATTCATGGAGTAGATATATTAATATATGGAAGTGTTGATATACTAAAATAATTGAATATTATTAAAAAGGTGAAAAAATGGCAATTATACCCACTGCATTGTCACCATTATCCCAAGGTATAGATGATCTGGTGCCTGATAAATACTTGGTTTTAGTACAGGAAAATCTCATAAGGGCAGGCATTTATGTTAAGGCATCCGATATTATAACTCTCATGCTTGTTTTTGGTGTTGGTTTAGCAGCACTTGCACTTGTTTTATTCATGGTACTTGGAATGAATCCAGTACTAGGTGCTTTACTAGGTTTCATAGCCCCTTTTGCCATAATTTTGGCATGGCTGTTCTTTGCAATGGAGCGAAGAGTCGATGCAATAGAACAAACCACACCAGACTTTCTGAGGCAAATTGCATCACTTCTAAGGGCAGGTGTTGGTATTGAAACTGCAATGGAGGATATCTCAAAACAGGGAAGCGGACCATTAACAGAAGAACTGAGAAGGGCTGTCATTGAAATAAAGATAGGCAGCAGCTTCGAAGAAGCACTTCTTTCAATGGGGGCACGCTTAAAATCCAAAAATCTTGACAGAACATTCAGAATGATACTTGAGGGAAAAAGGGTTGGAGGAAGCCTTTCTGATGTTATTGAAACTGTTGCAGAGGATTTAAGGGCTGTACTTGCATTGAAACGTGAACGAAAAGCCAACGTTATGATGTCAGTGATGTTCCTTTTAATAGCCGCAGTAATAGCCGCCCCATTCGCACTTGGAATGATAATGACCTACTCCTCATTTATTGCATCACTGGGTAAAGCAAATGCCCTGGCAGATGCTGCTTATACAGCTGCAACTGGATACATCATTATACACTCAATAATAGCCAGCCTGTTAATGGGAATCGTTTTGTATGGAAATGCCAAGAAGGGAGTTAAATTTGCGTTGGGCGTGGTACCTGTTTCATATGGAATATTTTACCTATCAGGAACCGTAGCCATGTCTTTATTTGCAATGTAATATTATTATGCGGCAGAGATTAATGAGGGTGTTGGAAATGAATATGAGAAAAGATGAAAATGGGCAGGGTTCAGCAGAACTCATTCTCGTTGTTGGTGGAATGATTGTTATAGCAATTGCTGCTGCAGTTTTCTACAAGAACTACCTCATAGGACTTGGAGATGACATCAACAACACCGATGTGAAAGCTGTTACAAATAAGATACAGGCGTTAAAAAACGACTTCTAAATTTTTTTTTGTATTGTACAATGTTTTTATTGACAATGAAGTGGAAGCCTAATCTTCAGCCCACCCAATGAAAGATAACCAGAATAATTTGGGAGTTTAAGGGCAGTTCTTTTTACTGGGAGTGTGTGAACCTTTATTTATCTTCTAATTTTATATCCTTAGTTTATAGGAGTTAAAGAGCATGAAAATGTTTATAAACGGAAATTTAATGGATAAAGATGAAAAGATAGACGTTAAAAATCCTTTTAATAATAAAACAATAGACACCGTTCCTGAAGCTACAAAAGAAGATGTTAGAAATGCTCTGGAATCTGCAGCGAGAGCAAAAAAAATTCTTGGAGATATGTCAGCCCGTAAGATCTCGAGGATACTCTACGACATATACGAAGTTGTTCTGGAGTCCCAGGAGGAGTTTTCCAGGATCATAACCCTTGAAACGGGTAAACCCCTAAAGGATTCCCGGGATGAAATGAAACGTTCAGCTCAAACATTACAGCTGGCAGCTGAAGAATCTAAAAGGATATATGGAGAAACAGTTCCCATGGATGCGGGTATAGGTGGCAGAACTGCCCTTGGATTTACAATGAAAATACCACTAGGTGTTGTGGCTGCAATAACTCCCTTCAACTATCCTATTAACCTTGCAGTTCATAAAATAGCTCCTGCACTTGCAGCAAAAAATAGTGTGGTTTTCAAACCTTCAAAGGAAGCACCCCTTGCAGCATTAAAACTTGCAGAGCTCATGGGCAGTCACCTTCCAGATGGTGCTTTAAACGCAGTTACAGGCCCTGGAAGTGTTGTTGGGGACGAACTTGTAACAAACCCCATTGTTAACAAAATATCCTTCACAGGGAGTGTTGAAACAGGATTATCAATAGCAAGTAAGGTCAGTATGAAGAAGTTGACCCTTGAACTTGGTGGAAACGACCCCATTATAGTTCTAGATGATGCAGACCTTGAAAAAGCAGCAGTTTCTACAGCCAAAGGAGCCTACCTCAATGCAGGTCAGGTCTGCATAGGAGTGAAACGCATAATTCTCCAGAAGGGAATTGCAGATGAATTCACTGATCTGCTCATCAGCGAAACCCGGAAACTTAAGATGGGTGATCCCATGGACTCTGAAACAGACATCGGCCCATTGATAAACGAGGAAGCAGCCCGAAAGGTTGAAAGGACAGTTGAAGAGGCTGTGAAAAATGGGGCTCAACTTCTCCACGGTGGCAGAAGGGAGGGTGCATTCTACACCCCCACAGTGCTGGACCTCGTTGATCCTGATATGAGACTGGTGTGCCAGGAAACCTTCGGACCTGTAGCGCCCATAATCAGGGCAGAAACCGTTGATGAAGCCTTCACTATTGCCAATAACACACCTTACGGACTTCAAGCAGGCGTTTTCACAAACAGCATGGAAAGCGCACTTAAAGCTGCGAGAACCATAGAAGCTGGAGGAGTTATGATAAACAAGCAACCAACCTTCAGAACTGATAACATGCCATTTGGAGGCTTTAAAATGAGTGGAATGGGGAAAGAAGGAGTTAAATATGCTGTTGAAGATATGACCCGTACCAAGCTCGTGGTGTTTGGTTGAACTTATGAATTTTTAAACACCAAAATCTTTTCTTCAACACTTATTGAAATTGATTGGATTTTTTTAATCAAAATGCAGAGGGGATCAAATAGGGATAATATCAACAGATAATTTATTTTATATTTATTTTATAAAAAAAATAGGCAATAAAATAAGTGAAGATAATATAATCTAACCTGCTCTTTCAGGATAAACAACCTTTATTCCATCATTTTCAAGCACCTTGAACATCTCTTTGTGCTCGGTGTGAATGGGATACAGGGTTTCTGGCTCTATTTCCCTGATCATATCAAGGAGCTCTGGACCTGAGGCATGGCCTGAAACATGCATCTTGTGCATTGGACAGAGGTTGAAGTGCTGCAGCCAGTTTTTAACCCTTCTTTCACTGAACATCATCTCATCATCAAAGGGTTCTGTCATGGATTTTATGTAAAGCCCATTTTCCGGTTTTATGTCAATTAACTCCTTGAGTTCGAAGTAATCACATCTGAAGAGGTATTTCTCTGGTTCACCCCTGATGTCCATGTAGTTCACGGTGTTCTCCCAGTCCAGAAAATCTCTTTCCCATTTCTTGTACTGGGAGTTCACGTAAGAAGGTTCTATCTCTGAGGATTGGATCCACTGACCATTGAAGCATGCAAAAGAATCCTCACCCAACAATCCCCAGGCCCTGCGGGGTACGTAAACTGCCACATCTTCTATTTCAGGATATCCTCTACCTTTGAATAGGTTGAGCATGTAGGCCTGCTTCAGGTTCACAACAAGGATCCTGCCTGCAGCTTTAGCAACGTTGTGAAATGTTAAAAGCCTGTCAAGGTCCCGTACAGGGAAGTTAACAATTACAGGGCCTTTAAAGTCCCTTATTAACTCTTTGGCCTTGTGTTCTATGTCCTTCTCTGTTTCAGTTCTCTCCTCAGCCATTCGGGTTCCCTCGCATAGCATGACATTTGGATTTGATTTTTTAGCTTCTTTAACAAACTTTTGAGTAATTTCTGGATGTCTGCCGTGAAATCTGAGGTCTCCACTGTAAACTGTCACTTCTTCGTCTGATTCAAGTATGTAAGCTGCTGCACCTGGAAGTGAATGGTCAACTGGTGCACTTCTGATCCTGAAATCACCTATTTCAAAGGTTTTGTAGGGTTCAAACGTTTTTATCTCCCTTTCAAGGGATGCATCCTTCCCCCCGAGCTTCTTGTAACCTTCACCATTTTTCTTGGGAACGAAGTGGAAGTCCTTCTTCACTTGGAGTATGTCTGCAAATGAAACTGTGCTTGTTTCCTCTAAAACCTTCAGTATCAAATGGGATTCCTCGCTCATGTAAAGGGGAATATCCTCCCGGAGGTGGTGTATGTAGGCAGAGTGATCCATATGGGCATGGCTCAGGAGAAGTCCGTCAACTGCAGGTTCCTCTGAACATTCCATTCCACAGTGCTTAAGATAATCCTCCCTGTATATTCCCTTTATTTCAGGTAGAAGTCCCAGTTCCATGAAATCATTAATTCCGTTGGCTTTTCTGGGCTGTAAAAACTCTGAAAAGTACAACCCTGCCTGGTTGAAGCTCATTCCAAAGTCCAGGAGGATGGATGTTTGAGCTTCGTGGATCAAAATCTTGTTACCACCGATCTCATCAACTCCACCGTAAAAATCTATTCCAACCATGTTTTTTCCACCATTTTTTATAATTTTTTACACAGAAACTTGTTAAATTTGTTAGAAAAATCTTATGTTACAAAAATTTATTTTAAGATATGAATGTATTTTAGGATATAAATGATAGTTTTTATTAATTTATCTTTTTTTAGTGATTTTAAGGGTGTTGATCTTGATGTTTGGTTAGCTATTTTATCCTAAAAAATCCCTTTTCTATTAAAATTTTACTACTAAAATTTTATTCATATTAAGGAAAGGCCTATTAAAACCCTGTTAAAAAATAAGCACTTAAAAAAGCATGGAATTGTTAAAAAAATGTTTTAAAATTTAAAAAAAGGTTTGGGATGTACTTTAGAAGGTTCTCACTTTAAAAATTCTTCAACAAGACTTCTGGTTGTATTAAGGGCATCCAATGGAAATCCATGTGGAAGCTGGCCGATTTCACCTTCAACATCCTTAAGGACGGATCCGCCCATGCCAAGGAACATTCCCTCGCTTGTGACTCCCATAAAGTTTGTTGGAGGCAAAAGTGAAACCCCTACATTGTTACCCTCTTTAACGGTCATATCATTGGTTACAACTGTTGCAGCCCGATCTCCAATATTTACATTGCAAACAAGGAGGTTATCTGCATTAGGATGTTTTCCAATACTTACAACTTCACCTTTCCTTATGTCAATTCCCACGATAGGGTCATCTACCGCCCCGAGTAAAAGTCGTTTGTCTATACTTGAAATTGTGTTTAAGCAGAATTTAATCTTTGATATGGCTTCTCCAAGCTTTTCCTTCTCTTCTTTGTGCACTAGCTTTAAAAACTCTGTTTGCCATCCTTCACCACCCAGGGCTTGGGTTATTTCGCTTACTTTCTCCTTCAAATCTTTTATCTGTGAAGATTTGGCCATATCTTCAGGTTCCATGTAAGAATAGTAAAGAGTCTGTATTTCAGGGATCATCTCCCTTGCAGTATTCATGGATTTCCTCTTATTCCATATACCCTTTAAATTTGCCCCTCCAGCTGTTCTTATGAATAAATCTACTGCTTTTTCCGCAACTCGAAGTCTGTAATCTTTACTTGTATCCCACATTCAATCACCATCAATGAATTTCTTTCATTATAATTTATTCATTAAACCATCATTAAGTTTTTTTTGTATCTTATTTTTTATTTTATTATCTTATTTTGTTTTATCTATCTTCTTATAGAATTAAAATCAAGATTAAAATCATTTCCAATCAAATCATTAATTTTAAGGTAAATTAAACATTATTCTACAATTTTATTCCTTTTAAAAGAGTTTCAGTTAATAATTGTATTTTATAAGGGATTGTACTTTTAAATGGATTGTACTTTTAAAATGGAATTTTAAAAAATTGAATTTTAAAATTAATAGTAGTTTCTCAAAGGATTTAAAATTGTCCATGAATTTGGAAGGTGTGGACCTAAATTTTCAACTTATTCCATGAAGATCATCCCAAGCATCAATTTATAATTAAAATCCAAGAGCCCCTAAAATCATGAAAAAAATGTTAAGTTGATTTTTCAGTTGGAGTATCTCCGGGTTCAATGGTTTTCCGTGTTTTAAGTAACAAACAGAACTAATAGATCATGAATAATGAATTGAATCTATTAAGATATTTAAAGGCTGGATTCTAAAGTTAGATTATCAACTCACTATTCACTTGTATAGGGCGTATGAATGAAAAACCTGGAAATTGTTGATGGAGAAGAATTTGAGGTTGTATCCTGCAGCCCCAGATGTTACAAATGCAAATTCAAGCAGAAAATTGTTGTTCCAGAGCTTAAAAGGGTAAGTTTATCCTGCAGGCATCCCAAGGGCCCTGGAAATCCTGTGCACTGCATATACTTCAGACATTTATGATCCAGGATCCTGCACCCTGCTTTTATTTGGGAGATTCACAACGTTACAACCCCCATCACATTATACCTCAGATTCTTTTTAGTTTTTCCATGTTTTTTTCCATGTTTTCATTCAAAAATAGGTATTCTTAACCCCTCGATAGTAAAGTTTAAGTATACAGATGTTTTAAATTATTATTCAATAGATATATTGATTGAATTTGGATTAACTTTGAAGAAAGACCTTCTTTAATGGAAGACCAAAGCAAAGGGTAGGTGTTAAATAATGGTGGAGTTATCAAGCCTGTACAATTTGGATGTGTACACAACACGTGGAAATTACGTCGGAAGAATCCAGGATGTTATCCTGAACATAAAAAAAGGCAGGGTTTCAACCTTAAAAGCCGTGGCCATGAAAGCTGACAAAAAGAATGTTGGTCTTAAAGACGTTATAAAAACCAGCATACGCATAGTCCCAGAAGACGATGAAATCCGACCTCTCAAGGAAGAAGGAACAATAGATATATCATACGATAGGGTTCAGGCAGTTGGTGACATTCTCCTAATCAGTCCTGAAGTACGTGAAACACCAACAGCCATAACTCAAGAGGAACCATAAGGAAGAGTTTCATGAGGGTTGGGATACTTGGCTGCGGCGCCATAGCTAACATAATCACTAATTTTGCAGTTGAAGGAAAGCTTGGCGTTGACCTGAAATTTTTTTATGACAGAGACCTGGAACGGGCTGAAAACCTGGCATCACAGGTTGATGGAACTGTTGCCCTTAAACTGGAGGACATGCTGGACAATGTCGACCTTGTTATAGAGGCTGCAGCCCCACAGGCAGTTGGAGAAGTGGTTCCCCAGGTACTTGAAGCTGGGGTTGACGTCATCATCATGAGTGTTGGTGCCCTTTTAAACAACGAGCTTCGGAAAAGGCTTGAGAAAACTGCATCAGAGAATAATGCAAAGATATACGCACCATCTGGAGCCATTGTAGGACTTGATGGTATCAAAGCAGCTTCAATAGGTAAGATACAGAGTGCCTCACTTGTAACGCGTAAACCTCCAAAATCCCTTGGAATTGTAACAGATGAGGAACAGGTTCTCTACGAGGGAAAAGCTGGAGAGGCTGTTCAAAAGTTTCCAATGAACATAAACGTGGCTGCATCTTTAAGCCTGGCCTGTGGAAGGGAAGTGGATGTTAAAATCATAGCAGACCCCTCAGTTAACAGGAACATGCATGAAGTTCATGTGGTTGGAGACTTCGGAGAGTTCACAACAATAACAAAAAATATGCGATGCTCAATGAACCCTAAAACAAGTGTTCTTGCAGCCTACTCTGCAATCAAACTTCTTAAAAGTTTGAATGAAAACATACGTGTGGGCACCTGATTTTAGAGATTCCCATTAATATACTTCTGCGTTAATCTTAATCTGATTATTTTATGATACCTATTTTTCTTTTAATTTCAGATCTTGCAGAAAATTATGGATAATTTTTTCATTTAATTTTTAATGGATGCAAATTTAATTAGAGGGTTACTACAACTTTTATATAATCACAAGTTTGAATGAGTTAAAAAAACAGCTGAAATAAAATCACTGAACTTTTTTAGAACTATGGTATGTAAAAATGATAGTATCTGTGAAACTAAGAGTTGAATCAACATGAAGGAATGTGAAATTTTCTCCAATCTGAAGATTCCCTGCGGGTCCAAGATCCTTTTGAGAATGGATGGACGGGGTTTTTCAAAGCTCTCCCGGAGAATTGGATTTAAAAAACCCTACGATATAGATTTTGCCAGGGCAATGGTTGAAAGCTGCAGGATGTTCTCAGAGGAGTTTGCCCCATCCTTGGTTTACACCTTCTCAGATGAGATAAACGTACTGCTCTCAGACGTTCCATTTGGGGGGCGTGTTGAGAAGCTGGACTCTGTTTTTTCAGGTTTCATATCCAGTGCATTCACAGTATCCCTCATGAAGGTGCCTACCTTCAGGAAGTACATGGATGGATCCAAACCCATATCCTTCGACTGTCGCATCATACCAGTATCCAGGGACATGGTTGTTGATTACTTCAAAAACAGGCAGGACGAAGCCTGGAGAAACTGTATCAACGGATACGCCTACTGGATGCTCAGGGAGGATCACAGCAAAGAGGAAGCTGTTGAACTACTGCAGATGAAAAAAAGCCGGGACTTACATGAACTGATATTTGAAAGGGGGATCAACATAGTGGAAGTTCCTGCATGGCAGAGGCGGGGAATTGGAATGTACAAGAAGAGGGTTCAGGTTGAAGGTTACAATCCCATATCCCGGAAAAATGTTGTATCTGAACGTTTAAAACTCTTAGAGGACTGGAATCTGCCCCTATTTGATGAAACATTTTTAAAAAATACTGAAATCCTTTAATATTATTTAGATCATGTGAAGTTGGATTTGAATCATATAAAACTGGTGAATTGAAATGTTGGGATTTGGAAGGAAAAAAATCGAATATGTGCAGATCGACAGTGAGCTCATTGAAGAAATCATGAACATTGCAAAGGAAGCTTATCCAAATGAATTCAGTGCAATGCTCCAGGGAAAAGTTGAGGATAATATTTTAAAGATAGAAGGACTGATATTTCTCCCGGGAGCTGCCTCTGAAAGCGGCGCTGTAATGGAGATATTCATGATGCCCATGTTAACAGATGCAGTTGGCTCTGTGCACAGCCATCCTGGATACGATGCAAGCCCATCAACTGCAGACCTCCAGTTCTTCTCAAAACAGGGCTCATTCCATATTATAATAGCCCAACCATATGATGTTGACAGTATCAGGGCTTACGATACCTTTGGCGAGCCTGCAGAATTTGAAATTGTCTGAAGGGAGTGAAACTATTTAAAAGTTTAAAATCTTTGAATAAAAAAATGGTTTTTTATAACTGGGACACGTGTTAAATTATAAAATAATTAAACTTTTTTTTAATTGTAAACCTATAAAAATATAAAAATTAGTAAAAAAGAGATTTAAAAAAAATCAGGCCTTGAAGGTATAAATAAAGCCATATTATCCTTTAAAAGATAAATAAAAAGTTGATATTTAATTATATTTAATATTAAGGCAAAAACTCAATATTTATAATTAAATCTCATGAATTTAAGCTTCAAAGTATTACAAATCCACTGCAACAGCGTCGTAAACATTTTCAAGCTTTTTAAGTTCTTCGATCACGTTGGATGGAACACTCTGGTCAACACGCAGAACCATGACAGCTTCACCACCAAGTTCTTTACGACCCACCTGCATTTTAGCTATGTTTATGCCGTGTTCCCCCAGTTTTGTGCCTATTGAACCAATTATTCCAGGTATGTCCCTGTATCTGACGATTAACATGGTCCCCTCGGTTTCAACATCCACCTTGTAGCCGTTTATCATGACGATCTTTGGTTCACCAACGAAGATTCCTTCGATACTCATCTCTGTGTCATCGGATTTAACATCAATTTTTATAAGGTTTTTGTAGCCCTTAGCCTCACATCGTTTAGATTCTGTTATGATTATGCCCCTGTTTTCAGCCATTGCAGCTGCATTCACCATGTTCACTGGTTCTGTGAGTATGGGGTTCAAAACTTCCTTGATTATCATCCTGGTGAGAACACCTTTTTTCTGGAATTCTGCAAGTTCTCCGCAGTAAGTGATGTTAATCTCATTGATGTTGCCTTTGGCTGTTTGTATAATGAATTTTCCAAGTTTCTCTGTGAGTTTGAAGTATGGTTTTATGACTTGAAAGGTTTCAGGGTCAAGTACCGGCATGTTAAGAACGTTTTTGGGCGATTCACCTTTTAGAACCTTTTTAACCTCATTTGCAACGATTATTGCTGCATCTCTCTGTGCTTCTGCTGTTGAAGCAGCTATGTGTGGTGTCAGGACAACGTTGTCAAGTTCGCAGAGGGGATTGTTTTTTGGAGGTTCAGTTTCAAATACATCGAGACCTGCACCCCTTATCTGGCCTGTTTTTAATGCTTCGTAAAGGTCTTCTTCGTTTATAATTCCTCCCCTTGCACAGTTAACTATGAATGCATTTTCCTTCATTATCTCGAACTGTGGCTTTGCAAGGAGGTGTTTGGTTTCAGGGGTTAATGGTACGTGTATGGTCATAACATCTGAGTTTTTAAGAAGGGTTTCAAGGTCAACAACTGTTACTCCAAGCTCTGATGCTGCTTCCTCAGTTATGTATGGGTCGTAGACAAGTGTATCCATTCCAAATGCTTTTAAACGGGTTACAACCTGGCTTCCAATCCTTCCCATCCCAATAACACCAAGGGTTTTGCAGTTGAGCTCCAGTCCCATGAATTTTTTCTTCTCCCATTTAGCTTCCTTAACAGATTTGTCTGCAATTGCTATTTTCCTTGCAAGTGAGAGTATGATTCCAATTGTGTGTTCTGCAACAGTTACTGATGTTGATTCTGGTGCATTTACAACCATTATTCCCCTTTCAGTTGCTGCGGGAACATCAACGTTGTCAACACCAACTCCAGCCCTTGCTATGATCTTGAGTTTGTCAGCAGCAGCTATGACATCAGCAGTTAACTTGGTTCTGCTTCGGATCACTATGGCATCAAAATCTTTTATAACCTTTAAAAGATCTTCTTTTGTGATTGAAGTGTCCACAACAACTTCTGCCGCATCTTTAAGCTCATCTATTCCTTTTTCATTTATTTGATCAGCGATAAGTACTTTCATCTTTTCAGCTCCAAATCTCATTTTTATATTAACATCAGATTGAAATTTTCTATATAATTAATTGGATTGAAATAGTTTAAAATTTGTTGTTAGTTCTAATCTTAATGAATGTTTTAATGAATGTTTTTAAAATTGAGCTTATTGAATTGATGCACATTCTTAGGATAAAATAGAAAATTACAAATCAACCTTAACCATAAAAAAACACCCAATGAATTATAATGATGAATACAATTAATAGAAGGATAGCAATAAAAGGATTGTAATAGACTGTAAAAATAATGGAAATACGAGGTGTTAATATGGTTTCTGTGGATGAATTCATAATCGTTAGCTCAAACTACATTCCAGGATACGAAGTTCTGGAAACCAAGGGATTTGTATACGGACTTACTGTGAGAAGCAGGGGTGTTGGAGGGCAGGTCGGTGCAGGAATCCGTTCTATGTTTGGTGGAGAGATAAAGGAGTACGTGCAGATGATGGAACAGTCAAGGAACGAAGCCCTTGAAAGATTGATCCAGCACGCTGAGGAAATGGGTGCAAATGCAGTTATAAGCACACGTTACGATTCAAACGATGTTGCAAACATAATGCAGGAAATACTTGCCTACGGAACTGCAGTGGTTGCCCAGAAAGTTGAAGAGTAATATCTTCAATTTCTTTAGAATTTATTCCTAATATCAACATATTCCTAATATCAACACAACTAAATCTTAAAAATGAGATCAAAATATTTTAATCAATTATTTACACCTAAATTTTTACACCTAAATATCAATCAGATCATACTGAATATTACATTAAAAAAAGTATAATCAATAAAAAAAATGATTAAAATTCTATTTTAAAATTCAAAAAAGGTCATAGAAATGCTTGAAGGAACTATTAACATCAGTGGGAGAGAAATTCCAAGAACCCTTCTTGGAACATCACCCTTCACAGGAATTGAAGCTGCACATTTCGGTCATAGAGCCATGCTCTACCAGCTAGATTTTCATGAAAATCCGGAAAAAGTCGCTGAAATAATCAGAAAATCCTATGAAATGGGAGTAAGAGGAATTCAGCTTATTCCACATCCATGGATAGTTGAAGCCCTTAAAATGGCCGTAGAAGTGGGCTGTGACATGGATATCATTGGTACGGTTCGTCCAGAAAATTCTTCAGATGATGTTGCCACCCTCTCTGAACTCGGTGCATCTGCCATGATCCTGCACCCTGCAACGGTTGATAAAATGGATTTTCAGGCTGTTGAAGAAGATTTACAGTTAGTTAGGGATGAAGGTGCAGTTTCAGGAGTTGCAACCAGTTTTCCCTTCCAGATCACTGAAAGACTCATTGGATCCTCTGTTTCTGACCTTTTCGACATTTACATGATACCCCTGAACAGACTGGGTTATCTGATGGACTGTGAGGGCTACCAACCTGAAGACCGTGTGAAACTCGAAGGCATGATCAAAAAACTGGATAAAACAGTTCTTGCCAGTAAAACCCTTGCTGCAGGAATATTACAACCATCTGAAGCATTTGATTACATTAAAACAGTTGATTACGTAGATATGGTGAGTGTGGGCATTGGATCAGTTGCTGAGGCAGAGGAAACCTTCAGGATCATTGCATCCAAATGATTCATTGAAACAAATAGAATCCGCTCATGAAGGTTGAATTTCCTTTATTTTCCCATTTTTATCTTATTCTAAATCTTATTCTAAGATTTGAAGAAGGTTTTATAGGATTAAAAGTATTTAAGCAGGTTTTATAAAATTTATAAGATTTTTACCGGTTCAAATGAACTGAAGGATCATTTTAAAAAGGATCATTTTAAATAAATATTAAAAGAAGGATCTGCAATATTTGTTTTTAAATTTAATTGATTCAATAGGTTTAAAATAAAAATAGAATGTTAAAGGATTAACTGCACTCTTTACGTTCGCGCACAACCCTTAGAAATTCCTTTGAAGTTTTCATCTCTTCCATTTCCCAGCTGTGAACCACTGGAATTCCCTCGATACATTTCAAGTTCCTTTTACCTTCCATTATGAAAACTGCATCAGTACCTGTTACTCCTGAAAGATCCTTCACATTCACTGCCATCTTCTTTAAAACAGTTTGGTTCCTGTTTTTTTCAAGGTTAGTTATTAATGGGCCCTGATTTTTCTGGATGTCACGTAAAACCTCTGCTTCAGGCTTTGCAAGGGCATCAAATGGTGTTCTGTTGGTTGGTACCACACCAAAGCCAAGGTCAACCAGTTTTCTTGGCTGGTTTTCAGTTTTACCAGTTTTTGCATTGGGCCTTGTAACAGTTGTTTCATGTTCTGGAACCTTAAAAAGATCCACTGAAAGTGTTATCCTCATGTTTAAGATGCTCTCAAGGATCATTGCAGTTTCTGGAAATGCACGTACCATTCCATGTTCGTACTTGTAGATGGTTTCCCTTGATACATGGGCAAGATCCGCAAGATCCTTCAAGGAAAGGTTCTGTTCTTCCCTGGCTTCTTTTATCACATTTCCATCCATCCTTACGAAGTATCCTCCACGATCCGCGAATATTTCAGGATATATCTCCTCAAGGACCATGCTCCGCAGGGTTTCAATGGCAATTACAGGTATTCCATGTCGTTCATAAACAACGTCCTCTTCCAATAATTCACTTTTAGATTTAAGACCCACTATGAGTGGTGATGCCATGAACATGCTTGATAATTTTTTTATTTCCTCTGCCTGTTCTCCTGTGAAGCCGTCAACATTTATGAGAACCTTCATTAGGAGAAGTAGAAATTCATTTCTTGCAACCATATCGAAGCAGCTTCTATCATATATATTAGAAGTTTCAAAACCATGACTTGATAGAAGCTCGTTTATTTGAACTAAAATATGATCTCTTTGAGCGGGGATGTTACCTTGCATTTGGGATCACCTAGGTGAATTAATTATGAATTATGCTATGAAATTATGGATGATATTATGAATGATATGAGTAATGTATTGTTGAATGATGTATTGTACGTTGGCATTGATGACACTGATTCCCAGGAGGGAATGTGCACCACTTATATAACTTGTGTTATAATTCGTGAACTTAAAGATTGTGGTTTTAAAATCCAGGGCTACCCGCGTCTAATACGCCTTAACCCATTTGCACGTTTCAAAACCCGTGGAAACGGTGCATTATCCTTTAAATTACTGGTTGATTCAGATGAAGAAATTGAAAAAGCTAAAAAAATTGTTTTAAAGGAAGTTGAAGAACTTTCAGAGCTTGGGGAGGAGAGGACGAATCCTGGAGTTGTGTTCTACAGTGGAAAGATCACCCATGAGTTGAAAGAATTCTCAATCAGAACCATACAAAATATAGTAACCATAGAAGAAGCAGAAGAACTTGCAACCAGTGTGGGGGCAGAATTCTTTAAATTTAAGAAGGGAAGGGGAATAATTGGTGCACTTGCAGCCATAGGATGCCCCCTTGATGATCGGACCTACGAATTTCTGGCATACAGAACCCCTGAAAACCGTGGAACTGAAAGGATGATAGGCCATGAATCTGTCAGGGAGATGAACAGACAGACCTACCCTGAAACCTTTGACAACGTTGATGATGGTTACACTGCAATAGAACCCCACACACCCTGTCCTGTTTTGTATGGTATACGTGGTGAAAGCCCTGAAGCTGTAAAAAAAGCCCATGATATGGTGGAGGTTGGTGAAACCATTGAAAGTTACTGCATCTTCAAAAGCAACCAGCACACAGATATGCACCTCCAATTTATTGATGAGATCAGTGAAATGGAACAGTTCAAGTGCTACATATTCGAGGCAGAGGTATCCCAGAATCCCCATGTGATCGAGGGAGGTCATATCATATTCACAGCGGCTGATGGATCCGGGGAGATTGAATGTGCTGCCTACGAACCAACCAAGCAGTTTCGAGATGTTGTGCGGAAACTGGCCCAGGGTGACAAGCTCAGGATCTACGGAGGGATAGGTGAAAAGGGAACTCTAAACGTTGAGAAGTTCGAGATCCTGGAACTTGCACCCACCTACAAAACACTTAACCCCATCTGCAAATGCGGAAAGCGTATGAAATCAGCAGGTGCTGGTAAAGGTTACAAATGCCCTAAATGCGGTGAAAAACTTCGTGAAGCTGAAAAAGAGAAGATACCAGTTTCAAGGAGTATTGAAAAGGGTTTCTATGAAGTTCCGCCGTCTGCAAGGAGGCACCTGAGCAAGCCCATTGTGAGGATGGGTGAATCTGATTAACAAACCTTTTTAAAATCTTTTTAATGTTTTATTTAAAATACCCTTTTTGGGGATCTTATAATTTTTTAATGTTAGTTGTTTTTTTAGTAATTTTTATGACTTATTTTTTTATGAAAACAGTTTTTATTGTTTTATCTGATCTAATTCCACATCATATTTAATAATAGTTCAATGCTCCTTATTGTTCAATAACCTTCATTATTAATAATAATTATGTGGATCTTAATAATTCCTGGGATGGTGTTCCACCAACATAAGTTTATGTTTGATGAGACAAGTTTATAGATCGATGAAAATTGCAGAGAAACTTGCAGAACTCACAGCCAAAACCAGCTACAGTAAAATCCCTGAAGAAGCTGTTCAAATGGCGAAGCTGTGCTTTGTAGACTTTTTATGTGTTGCACTCAGGGGATCTCAGGGTGAAAGCAGTGAAAAAGTTAGGAACATCATTTTTCAGGGTGGAAGTTCAAGCATCATTGGGGCAGGAAAGTCCAGTCCACTTGATGCAAGCCTTGCAAATGGAGTTGCAGCCCATTCAATGGATCTTGACGATGGCCACAGATTTGCACAGCTTCATCCAGGCTGCTGCGTTATCCCAGCTGCACTGGCACTCTGTGAATCCCAAAAAAAAGATGGAAAAGATTTTATAAGCTCAATTGTGGCGGGTTACAACGCTGCAGTAACCATTGGAATGATTGCAAACCCCCAGCACAGAATGAATGGTTTCCACAGTACAGGGACCTGTGGAACCTTTGGGGCAGCAGCTGCAGCATCCAGAGCAATGGACCTGGATTTAGACGAAACTGTGAATGCCCTTGGGCTTGCAGGTACTCAGGCAGCAGGCCTCCTTGAATCTGACCATGCAGGAACCATGGGGAAACATCTCCATGCAGGTAAAGCAGCACAATCAGGAGTTATCTCTGCACTGCTTGCAAGGGAAGGTTTCACAGGAGCTGAATCCATAATCGAAGGAAAAGAGGGATTTTTAAATGGGATGGCAGGCGGGTGTTCTGAAACCTTACTGGAGTCCAGGAAAATTATTTTAGATGATGATCTTTTAAGAAACCCCCACATTCTCGAGGTTTACTTCAAGAAGTATCCCCTATGCAGGCACCTGCACTCCTCGATAGATGCACTTATGGCCATTTTAAGTGAAATTGAAAATGATGATGTGAAACATGACCTTGAAGATGAAATTAAAACCATTATCATCAGGACCTACAGAATTGCCTCAGAACACAACAACTACCAACCACAGACCCCAGAATCTTTAAGGCAGAGTTTGCCCATGAGCATTGCAACGGCAGTTTTAAATGGTTTAAACCTGGAAGAACTTGATATGAGTTCCATGAAACCTGAAATCAATGCAATTTCCAATAAAGTTAAGATAGTGTTTGACGAGGATCTGGATGATCTCTACCCATCCATGCGACCATCTGAGGTTACATTAACCCTTAAAAATGGGAAAAAATACATTAAAAGGGTTGATCTGCCTTTGGGAGAACCTGAAAATCCCCTTAAGAGGGCTGAAATCATTGAGAAGTTTCAAAGGCTCAACCCTGACTTTGATGTTGAGGTTCTGGAGGTTATTGAGGATATAGAATCCTGTAGTATGTGTGATTTGATGGATGTTCTTGATAAAAATTTGAATCATCCATAGCAGGACTGGAAGTGAATATAATAGAAAAAATCCACAGTTGTTTTATAAAACCTGATATTTTTTTATTGGAATTAAAAGTTAAAATAAATCTTAAAAAATTAAATAACAATATTTTAATTATTAAAAAGTGATTTTATGGATACGAAGGATTTTTTAAGTAAAATAGGTATAGATGAAGGCATTCATGAACCATCTGAATCAGATAAAAGGTTTCCTGATGGAGCCCAGTACAGGTTTGAGGTTCCAGGAATCCAGAGCCCTGGAGCCATGACCTCACTGCTGGACGCTGCAGATAGTTACGGCGTGAGAATTCACAGGGTAACCCAGACCAAAGGAATCATGCTCCTCACAGACTCTGAAATTGAGGAAATGGCTGAAATTGCAAAGGATGCTAAAATAGAGCTCTTTCTAAGTGTTGGGCCTCGTGCAACCTACGATACAAGTGCATCTGCCAACACATCAGAGGGTGCGAGGATCGGTTACAGGCTTCGTGGTTACCATAACCTCGTATACGCAGTTGAGGATGTGAAACGTGCTGCATCCCTTGGTGTCAGGGGAATAGTTGTCTACGATGAGGGTCTGCTCTGGGTACTAGGTAAGATGCGTGAAGCAGGAGAACTGTCTGAAAAGGTTCATTTCAAGGTTTCAGCCCACTGCGGTCATGGAAACCCTGCATCTGCAAAACTCCTTCAGGAGATAGGTGCAGATTCATTCAACCCTGTTCGTGACCTGCAGATACCCATGATGGCAGCTATACGCAGGGCAATTGATATCTCCCTGGATCTTCACATGGAAAATCCTAAATCTTCAGGTGGTTTCATAAGGCACTACGAGGCCCCTGAAATAATAAGGGCAGCATCCCCTGTTTACCTTAAAACTGGTGGAGCTGTTGCAGCCCATCATAGCTGGGACACAAACCAGAAGCAGGCTGGAGAGCGTGCAAGGCAGGTTCTTCTTGTTCAGAGCATGATCAACCGTTACTACCCTGATGCAGAGATTTCAAAAAGGGACACAGAGGACATGTCAATTCCTGAAATTTAATTTCAGATAATAGATAATATTAAATAGGGACGTATATTAAATGGAAATAGCTGAAATAGTTAAAAATGCAGTTTTGGAGGCCAGCACAACCTTCCGCAGGGATCAGATCCATGCCTACAGAAGGGCCATTGATATGGAAGTGAATGAAAATGCCCGCTGGGTTCTTGAGCTTCTTCTTGAAAATGCAAAGATTGCCCAACGGGAAAAAATGCCCCTCTGTGATGATACTGGAATTCCACACATTTACCTTGAAGTTGGGGAGGATACTATCCTTCCAGGAGGCTTTTTCAAGGAAATCAAAGAGGGTGTGGCATGGGGTTTAAGGGATCTTCCAGCAAGACCCATGGCTGTACGTGGAAATTCCATTCAAAGGTTAGAACAGAGTAGTGGACTTTATGAAGACCCCGGAATGTTGTTTCCACCTTCTTTCTTTGTTGACACCATCTCAAGGGACATTTCTCGAGATCAGGGGTCTGAAAATGGAGTTGGAGATGGGGTTAAACTTCATGTTCTCATGCTCGGTGGGGGTCCAGAGATCAGGGCACACACTTATAAAGTTTTCCACAAGCGGGATCATAGAAAAGTATTTTGGGAAGTGAAAACATGGTTGAGATCAGAGATTCCCATGCTTGGCTGCACTCCATGCATTCCAGCCATAGGTATTGGGAGAACTCATTTTGAAGCTTCGTCCTTGATGCTGAAAGCAATGGCATATGGGGACCTTAACAAACAATCCGAACTTGAAAAGGACATAACTGAATCTCTTAACAGTTCCAATACAGGTGCTCTTGGTATTGGTGGCTCTGTAACTGCCCTTGGATCCTTCATCAAAGTAGGTCCTCAAAGGGCCAGCGGTGTTCGAATAGTATGTGCCAGACCATGCTGTTGTGTTGAACCCCGAAAATCGTCTGTTTATATACCTTCCAAATCTCTGGGATGATTCTAAGGATTTAAAAGAGAGATTGGAAATACTTTTCCTAAGATCCTACTCAATTTAAATTGAATTAAAGAATATAAAGAATAAATTCATGATTAGGATCTTCAGATTTTGGAATTAATTATGTTGAAGTGATTAAAATGGCAACTGAAAGAGAAACCATGGAAAAAATTCTTGGGTTTGACAACGTGAAATGGAGAACATCCATAACAAAGGTTGAGCCAAACAGGATCACAACAAGAGGATACTCACAGGAAGACCTCATAGGTAATATTTCATTTCCGGAAATGGTGTATCTCCTGATAAAAGGAGATATGCCCTCTGAAAATGAGTCGAAGATGTTGGAAGCTGTTCTTGTATCATTCTGCGATCATGGAGTTACACCTCCAAGCACCCAGGTGGCAAGGTTAATGGCGTCTGCAGGTTCACCTATGAATTCATGTGTTTCAGGAGGGATTCTAGCCTTTGGAAAACATCATGCCGGAGCACTGGAACTTTCAATGAGGTTGCTGCAGGAAACGATTTTTGAAGGGTTTTCAGATTTCACAGGAGAAATGTCTTCTGAAAATCTTAAAAAGAAGGTAAACACACTTGCAGAGGTTATTGTTGATAAATTCGCCCAAAATAACCAGAAGATACCGGGTTTTGGACACAGATATCATACGGAGGACCCCCGGGCTAGAAAGCTCTTGAAACTTGCAGATGATTATGGTTTTTCAGGATTACATACACAACTGGCCCTTTCAATTCAGGATATTCTCTATGAAACAAAAGACCTTCGTATGAACATCGATGGTGCCAATGCAGGAATACTTTCAGACATGGGCTTTGATTGGAAGCTGGGAACCGGTATTTTTATGATGGGAAGGCTTCCGGCATTAGTTTCACATGTTCATGAAGAGCAGACAAATGAATCTCCATTTAGAAAGCTTTTTGAAACAGATGAAATAGAGTACAGTGGCCTTGAGGAGGGAAAAATGAATATATTGAATAAAATTGCAAATAAAGGCTGAAAATAGGATTAAACCCATTGGATAGATGTATTGAATACACATTTTGAAAATTAAATAGTAAAAGATATATATAATACTCAATAGACTTTGGCATATCATGGTGATTTAAATGACAACAATATCGGAAGCTATTACAACCATTAAAAAGGCTGAAAATGATGCTGATAACTTGATCGCGGATGCGGAAAAGAAATCAGCAGATCTGATCGAAGAATCTCATTCTAAAGCTGACGAAGCTGTAGAAAAAGCTAAAAAAGAGGCCCAGGAAAAATCTGAAGCCATTATCTTTGAAGCTGAGACAAAAGCTCAGAAAGAAGCCTACCAAATATCCAACAAAACTGATGAAAAAATAGAAATAACAAAGAGGAAAGCTACAGATGCGGTGGATGAAGCCGTAGCTGTGATAGTTAAAACTGTGTTATAGTGTGAGTAAAATGTTCAAGCCGGCAAAAATGCAGAAGCTCAAGATAATAACTTTGGACAAGTACGCTGATTCTGCAGTTAATTCCCTTCATGAAGAGGGAATCGTACAGATCCAGGATATCTCAGAGCGAATTCAAACCGATGCAGAGTGGAAGCAAATACTCAAACCTTCAAAGGCAAATCCCAACACAGGAAAAGTCTCTTCTCTTCTCATGAAAACTTCGGGAATGGTTGATTTTCTTGAATCCGTTGAAAAACGTGACGGTGGCATAAAAAACACCATCATGGGTTTTATCAATCCTGAAACATTTGAGAAACGAGAAGTTGAAGTTATAAGTGCAGATGAACTGGTTGCCAAAGCAGAGTCAACAATTGCAGATGTTGAATCAAGGACCAAATCCCTTGAAGAACAGTTGAACAAACTGGACTCTGAAAAAGGTAAACTGGAAGATGCTTCCAAAATTGCAGAAGAATTAAAAGATTTTGATGTTGATCTCATTGATTTAAAAGGATCAGAGTATACTGAAGTTATAACTGGTAAAATAGAACTTTCTAACCTTGAAAAATTTAAGGAAGAAGCCAGTGCAGTTACAGAAGAATATCTTGTTTTTGAAACTGATTCTGAACTTAAAAAATCAAAATCTAAAGAAGTTTCAAAGAATATTATTATCATAACCTTATCACAATATGGTGAAAAGTTAACAGGACTTCTAAGAAAACTGGAATTTGATAAATTCGAAGTTTCAGGAATTTCTGGAAAACCAGAAGAGTTTATAAGAAACTCTGAGACAAGAATTCATGCCATAGAAAGTGAAAAAGAAACCCATTTCAATGAACTGGCAGTTGTTGCAGATGAATGGAAGGATAATCTCCTCGTTCTGAAGGAACAGCTGGAAGTTGAGAAGGAAAGGGATGAAATATTTTCCTCATTTGGAGAAACCAACAACACCATGATGTTTGAAGCATGGGTTCCAGAGAAGAAGATGAAAAAATCTCTTGAAATCCTGGAAACATCCACTGAAGGACATTCAGTTGTTGAAGTTTCAGATCCTGAAGAGAACGACGACGTTCCTAGTCATCTCGATAATCCGCGCTTTGCAAAGCCATACGAGATGATGGTGGACATGTACTCCCCTACAAACTACAAGGAATTGGACCCAACCATTTTCATGGCAATCATGTTCCCATTCTTCTTTGGTTACTGTTTAACCGATGCAGGTTATGGTATAATTGATGCATTAGTAGGATATCTCCTTTACAGGGGACTTGGAAGGACCAATAGAACCATGCATGATATGGGTTTGATACTCGTTGCATGTGGTGTGTGGGCTTTCATCCTTGGAATGGTTACCAACGGTTTCATAGGAGACCTTGTACCAAGATTCATAGTTGGAGATATGAGTTACCTAATGCCAACAGTCATAGGATCTGTCAACGCATTTGTGCATCCTGAAAACATATTGTACATAGCATTGACCATAGGTATCCTTCACATAAACCTGGGTCTTATCATGGGTGCTTACAACAACATAAAGAATGGGAAAATTGGAGAAGCCTTCGGTACACAGCTCGATTGGATTATACTTGAATTAGCCATTGTTCTTTACATTGTAACAGGATCAGCCATAGTTGGAGGAGTTACAGCACTCATAGCCATAGGAATTATGATGTACTACAACGGCGTCATGGGAGTGATGGATATACTGAGTTTCCTCGGTACGGTTTTATCATACTCAAGGCTTTTAGCACTCTGTCTTTCAACAGGCGGAATAGCTATGACAGTTAACATCATAACAGGGTTGTCTGCAGAGATGATACCCTATGTTGGTATAATACTAGCTCCAATAATATTCATTGGAGGACACATTGCAAACCTGGCTTTCCAGAGTCTTGGTGCATTTATACATTCATTACGTTTACATTATGTTGAATTTTTCAGTCAATTCTACGAGGGCGGAAGTCCAAAATTCAAGCCCTTCCAAGCTGAAAGAAAATTTACGAAAATTAGGAGGTAAAATAAATGGCAGCAGAATTAACATTAGGTACAGCTTTAGCAGCAATAGGAGCAGGAGTCGCAGTAGGATTTGCGGCATTAGGATCAGGTATAGGACAAGGTATAGCATCAGCAGGTGCAGTAGGTGCAGTAGCTGAAGATAAAGGCATGTTCGCACAGGGTATCGTTTTCACAGCTATACCAGAGACACAGGCTATATACGGTTTCTTAATAGCTATATTGATCCTCGTGTTCTCAGGACTCATGGGTGGACACACGCTTGACGTAGTCACAGGACTTGTAGCAATAGGTGCAGGTGCAGCAGTAGGATTTGCAGGTTTAGGATCCGGTATGGGTCAGGGTATAGCTTCATCAGCATCCGTTGGTGCAGTTGTCGAAGATAAAGGTATGTTCGCACAGGGTATCGTTTTCACAGCTATACCAGAGACACAGGCTATATACGGTTTCCTTATAGCTATACTGTTACTTGTGTTCGGCGGAATTCTCGGAGCATAAGCATTTAAGCTTAGATATTGGAGGATAAGCAGATGAGCTCAGGGGCAGAAAAAATAGTATCAAACATCATATCAGATGCTCAAAGTAAGGCAGATATCATAATCCAGAAGGCCCAGGAGGACACCAGTACAATCACAGAAGAAGGGGACAAAAAAGCCCAATTTGAAAGCGAAAAAATTCTTGAAAGCGCTGAAAAACAGGCACAGATGAAATATCAACAGTTGATCTCTGAGGCTAAGATGAATTCCCGTAGGAAAGAACTCGAGGCAAGAGAAGAAATTATTGAAGAATCATTTGCTAAAGCCGGAGCAGAACTTGAAAAGATCGCTTCAACTTCTTCCAAGGAATATGTGGAATCACTTAAAAATGTCATAAGTGAAGCTGCATTTGAGATTGGTGGTGGAGAACTGGTTGTACTTCTTAAAGAGGAAGATATCTCCAAAATAAAAGACGAAATAAAAGCTATCGAGAAAGATATTACTGATAAAACAGGCCAGAAAACAACCTTTGAAACTGGAGAAAGCATAACCACCATTGGTGGGGCAGTTGTGAAAACCAAAGATGGAGATATTGAGGTTAACAACACAATCGAAGCAAGGATGCTCAGATTCAAAAAAGCTCTAAGATCAGAGGTTGCAAAGGTGCTGTTTAAGTAAGGAGGAAAACCTAAATGGTAGAAGATATTGCAGCATTAGTAAGCTCAATGGGATTTTCCTCCCCAGAATCCGTTATAGGGCTTTTATTTCTGGTCTTAGCAGTTATTGGAGCAGTAATTGTTGTTGTGAGCATCAGACCCGTTCTGGAGTTTTACCCATACACATCACCCAATGCACGTGTAAGGGCAAGAAGAGGAAAGCTGTTTGATGAAAAACAGCTTTCAGAAATAGTTGAAGCAGACACAGTGGAAGAGGTCAAAAATTACCTTAGGGGAGTTCCAGAGTACGCAGAATACGTGGAAAAGTACCCTATTGAGAAGGCACTTGACACCCAGCTTGCAGAAACTCACGATCTTCTTGCAAGGATAGCACCAGATGATATAAAAGAAACCTTTGAAATTCTTTTGTCAAAATGGGATATAAGCAACTTGAAGAGCATAATAATTGCAAAAGAAGCTGGTTTAACAAGGGAAGAAACAGAAGATCTTTTAATACCCTTTGGGGATCTAAAAGATTCATCTGACAAACTCCTTGATGCAAAGAACATTGAAGAAATTGTTAATGCTCTTGAAGGTACAGAATACGCACAAATTCTTGAAGATGCTATGCCAGAGTACCAGAAAATGGGTATGCTCTTACCTTTAGAAGCAGCACTTGACAAGAATTATCTTAACAAGCTGGTTAGATCCGTTGCAAACCCTGCAGATGACAACAGCAAGTTACTGCAGAGTTACATCGGAACCCTTGTGGACACAACCAACCTGAAGATCATACTCCGGGCAAAGGTTGACGGACTCAAATACGAAGAAGTCCAGTCTTACATGATATCCAACGGATACCAGATACGTGAGTGGAAATTAAAAGAACTCATGGAATCTGAAGATGTTGAAGGAGTATTAAGCAGTCTTGAAGGAACAAAATATTCACACATACTTTCAGAGTCCATGCCTGATTATTCAGGCACAGGTTCAATAGCCCCATTCGAGGCAGCTCTGGATGCAAATGTGAGAAAAACTGCAAACACCATATCCAAGAAAAAACCAATAGGCATAGGTCCAATAATAGGATTCCTCAGCAGGAAAGAAACTGAAGTAAGGAACCTTAAGATCATAGCCCGTGGTAAAGTAGAGGATGGAGTTTCAGCTTCCGTGATTAAGGAGATGTTAGTATGAGTTCGCAGGTAGCAGTTATGGCTGACGCGGATACTGTCACAGGATTCCGTCTTGGAGGAATTAAGGCAGGATATCCAGTTTCAAACATGGAAGAAGCAGATAAAACCCTTAAAGAACTTGTAAAACAGGATTTTTCTATTATAATAATAACAGAAAAAATCGGTGACGGAATAAGGGAAACAATAGATAAGTTCACAAAAACAAGCGCATTGCCTATGATAATTGAAGTACCCGACAAATCAGGCTCAATTAGGAGAGAATCAGACCCTATGAGAGAGCTTATAAAGAGAGTAATTGGGGTTGAGATGGTAAAATGATTACAGGAAATATAATAAAAATAGCAGGTCCCGTTATTGTTGCAGACGGCATGAAGGGAACCCAGATGTACGAAATGGTCAAAGTCGGTAGCGACAAGCTCATTGGAGAGATAATTGAACTCGAAGGTGACACAGCAACCATACAGGTTTACGAGGAAACAGCAGGTATGAAACCTGGCGAACCAGTTGAAAGTACTGGAGGACCATTATCTGTGGAATTAGGTCCAGGTATTTTAGGATCCATATTTGATGGAATTCAGAGACCTCTTGAAAAGATCAAAGTTCTAACAGGAGATTACCTCCCTAGGGGTGTTGATGTTCCATCCTTACCAAAGGACAAAAAATGGACTTTCAAACCAACAGCAAAAGCTGGAATAGAAGTTAAAGGTGGAGATGTTATAGGAGAAGTCCAGGAAACATCTGCAATCGTCCAGAAAATAATGATACCTCCAAAAGTGGAGGGAACATTAAAAACAATAGTATCTGAAGGTGAATACACTGTAGAGGAAGACATCGCAGAAGTGGAAACATCCAAAGGTGTCGTAAAAGTTCAGATGCTACAAAAATGGCCTGTTAGGGTTGGAAGACCATACAAGCAGAAATTAGACCCTGATGTACCACTTGTAACAGGACAAAGGGCACAGGATACTTTCTTCCCAGTTGCTAAAGGTGGAACATCTGCTATGCCAGGTCCATTTGGATCAGGTAAGACAGTTACACAGCAGCAGCTTGCAAAATGGGCTGACGCAGACATAATCGTCTACGTTGGATGTGGAGAACGTGGTAACGAGATGACAGAAGTTTTAACAGAGTTCCCAGAACTTGAAGACCCAAAAACTGGAAAACCACTCATGGACAGGACTGTCCTTATCGCAAACACTTCAAACATGCCTGTGGCAGCAAGGGAAGCATGTGTTTATACAGGTATAACCATAGCAGAATACTTCCGTGATATGGGCTACGATGTGGCTCTAATGGCAGATTCAACATCCCGATGGGCTGAAGCTATGAGGGAGATCTCAGGAAGGCTCGAAGAGATGCCTGGTGAAGAAGGATACCCAGCATACCTTGCATCAAGACTTGCACAGTTCTATGAACGTGCTGGTAGGATTACAACAGTCGGTACAGAGGACAAAGTTGCATCAGTAACAGTTGTTGGAGCAGTATCACCTCCTGGTGGTGACCTTTCAGAACCAGTTACACAGAACACCCTACGTATATCCAAAGTGTTCTGGGCACTGGATGCATCACTTGCAGACAAACGTCACTTCCCATCAATAGATTGGTTACAGAGTTACTCATTATACGTTGAAAGTGTGCAGGACTGGTGGAAGGAGAACACAGGTTCAGATTGGAGGGACACAAGGGACGAAGCAATGGCCCTGCTCCAGAAAGAATCTGAGCTCCAGGAAATTGTTCAGCTCGTTGGTCCAGACGCACTTCCTGACCGTGAAAGGGTAACCCTTGAAACAACAAGGATGATAAGGGAAGACTTCCTCCAGCAGAACGCTTTCCACGAGATAGACACATACTGCGCACCTCAAAAACAGTATGAAATGCTTAAAACCATCATCATGTTCCAGAAAAACGCAAGTGCAGCCCTTGAAAGGGGAGCAGCAGCAGCAGATGTAGTAGCTCTTACTGTTAAAGAGGACATAGGAAAGATGAAATACTTACCTGAAGCAGAATTTGATGCAAAGGTCAAAGAAATTCAGGATAAAATAATCAAGCAGTGCAGTGAGGTATGAAGATGAAGATAGATATAAAAACAAGGGAGTACACAACAGTTTCAGAAGTTTCCGGCCCTCTAATGATTGTTGAGGGAGTTGAAGGCGTTGCCTACGGCGAAATCGTGGAGATCGAAACACCTGCAGGGGATCACAGACGTGGACAGGTTCTTGAGGTTAAAGATGATCTGGCTGTTGTGCAGGTCTTCGAGGGAACAAGCGACCTCAACACATCAACCACCAAAGTCAGGTTCACAGGAGAAACAGCAAAACTCGGTGTTTCACCTGACATGCTCGGAAGAATATTCAACGGTACAGGAAAACCAATAGACGGTGGTCCAGAGATCATTCCTGAAGAGGAACTGGATATCAACGGTAACCCTATGAACCCATCAGCAAGGGAATTCCCAGCAGAGTTCATAGAAACAGGTATATCAACAATAGACGGTATGAACACACTTGTACGTGGACAGAAGCTACCTATATTTTCAGGTTCCGGTCTTCCACACAACGAGCTTGCAGCACAGATAGCAAGGCAGGCTAAGGTTATAGGTGAAGGATCAGAGTTTGCAGTTATATTTGCAGCTATGGGTATCACCCACGAAGAAGCAAACTACTTCATGAGGGATTTCGAGCGAACTGGAGCTCTTGAGAGGGTTACAGTTTTCATGAACCTTGCAGACGACCCTGCAATCGAAAGGATCATCACACCTAAAATGGCATTAACCACAGCTGAATACTTCGCATTTGAGAAAAACATGCACGTGCTTGTTATACTCACTGACCTTACCAACTACTGTGAGGCATTAAGGGAAATATCAGCAGCAAGGGACGAAGTTCCAGGAAGGCGTGGATACCCTGGTTACATGTACACCGACCTTGCAACCATGTACGAACGTGCAGGAAGGATATTAGGTAAAGAGGGTTCAATCACCCAGATGCCCATACTTGTCATGCCACAGGACGACATAACCCACCCAATTCCTGATTTAACAGGTTACATCACAGAGGGACAGATCGTTCTAAGCCGTGACCTCCACAGGAAAGGTATATACCCACCAGTAGATGTTTTACCATCACTTTCCAGACTTATGAGTGGTGGAATAGGTGCAGAACAAACACGTGAAGACCACAGTGGTGTTTCAGACCAGCTTTACTCAGCATATGCTGAAGGTCGTGAACTACGTGATTTAATGGCTGTTGTTGGTGAAGAAGCTCTTACAGAGCGTGACAGGAAGTTCCTGAAGTTTGCAGATGAATTTGAAAAACAGTTCATAACCCAGACCAGGGACGAAGACAGATCCATTGAAGAAACACTGACACTCGGTTGGGAACTTCTGGCACTTCTGCCAAAAGCAGAACTCAAACGTGTACGTGAAGAACACATTCCAAAATACCACCCAGAATACAAATAAACCCCTTAATTTATTTTTTGGGGTTATAGAGGGATAAAATGGCACAAGAAATGATAGAAGGAATCAATCCAACAAGGATGGAACTTCTAAAACTAAAGGATAGGGAAAAACTGGCAGTAAAAGGTCATGGACTCCTCAAAGAGAAGAGGAACGCCCTTATCATGGAGTTCTTCAACATACTTGAACGTGTTCAGGGTTCAAGGGACATGGTTGAGGAAAATCTAAAGGAAGCCTATGAAGACCTGGCAAAGGCCCAGATCACAATGGGAGAACTCGCTGTCCATAAAGCTTCAATGGCTGTTAAAGAATCCGTTGAAGTTGACATTGATTCTCGAAGTATAATGGGTGTTGTTGTGCCTGTAATTGAATCAACAAGCACACAAACACGTACCATGGTTAACAGAGGATATGGATTTGTAGACACCTCTGTAAAACTGGATGAAGCAGCCAAAAAATTCGAAGAATCCATCAAACTCATAATAGAACTTGGAGAAATAGAAAAAACTATTATACTCCTTGCAAGTGAGATAGAGTCAACAAAAAGACGTGTTAATGCTCTGGAACATATAATCATTCCAAGGGTTGAGAACACAGTCAAGTACATTGAAATGAGGCTCGAAGAGATGGAAAGGGAAAGTTTCGTAAGGCTCAAGATGATCAAAAAAACCATGGAGATGGAGTAATGGTCAGAATAGTAACCAGACTTGGTACCATAAGGAAGGAACTTGAAGATAAAGAAGCAGATATTGACTTCAAAATAGGAACTATAGTTGGAAAATTAAGGGCAATAGTTGCTGATGAAGATGTGGATTTCAAGGCCAACGATGTGAAGCCAATTAAAATCCAGGAGATCAAGGTACCTGCAAACCATATCTGCCTCCTTTACGCCTACGCTGAGAACCGATATGGGCATACAATAGCTGTAGGTGAAGAAACACCCCTACCAATAAGTATGGACAGAACAGTGGACCATGCAACATTTGTTGCAGCTCTTGATGGAGAGATCAAAAAGAATGACCTGATTGGAGTGCTGACCTTACTTCCAACAGAACTCATGAGGTAAGGTTAAAATCCTTACCTATCTTTTTATTTTTTATTTACGATTTTTAGTGTAGACTATTTTTTAGAAATTTAATTGAAAGAAATTTAATTGAATTTCAGGTAAATTATCAACTACCAATTTTTTATAAATTTTATAAATAAAAGATTAAAATTTCATTAGAATTTTTTTAGCATCTACTTGACTATGAAAAAAGATTGTAAAAAATAGGGGTTTGGTACATCCCAAATTACTCATTCACAACCAAATTCAAGGACTGAAATGAAGACAAAATAAATATGAAAGTTTTTGATCAAAAATCAAAGGTTCATCAACCGCTGGAAAGTCTGTCCTTAATGAAGTTGTTCATTGGCTCTTTGCTCTTTCTAACTTCAAGGAGGAAATCTTTTATAACTTCTTCCAACTCATGATATTCCTGTAATTTTTTGTTTTTATCCATTCCAAGCTGTTTTAATTCCTTCATCATCTTCTTTCGAGGTGAAGAGCTTAAAATACCTGTAATCCTCGATTTTTGAGATTTGTTAGAGTATTTATCAATTATAATTCGTTTATTTTTGGTATGATCCGATTTAATTTGTTCTATGTCCCTTTTAATATTGTCCTGAAGGTTGCAGAGAGCTTCCTCAATTTCATTCAGCTCAGACATTAAACGTCTTGAATCTGCAATTGAGGATACATCAAGATCAATTTCATTTATTTCAGACAAAATAGTGTAATAATCTTTGATGTTCATTTTTTACCTCCACCCCAATATTTTGTAATCCATAAAATTTTTATAATCCCTAAAATCACTGAAAATAGCAGTATCTAAATCTAATATAAATCGTAATACCACAACAGTATCTTTACCAATAATATTATAAATTGATTTAAGAGGTATTTATTTTGATTGTGATTTTCAGTAGCCCCTCAACCACCTCAGTGTAAGTTTCAACGTCATCGTTCTCCTTGGACATCTGCGTTAATCTGTAAAATATGTTGTTAAGGGAGATGGTGTTGAACGTTCCCATCTTGTTTTCGGGTTTTGAGGATATGAGGAGTATGGTGACTGTGCTGTCATCTATGGAAACGTTGTAGTTTACAGCGTTTATGTATATTGCATCTGAAACTCTAAGAAGAAGCTTTATATGTTTTATAGGAAGCCCACTTTTACTTATAATATCCTTTATCCTATCATTTTCTCGGCACTGTTCCACACTAATATCCATCTCATCACCTCTCAAACAAATTTCATTGAAAACTAATATATCCCACAACACAGATAAGTTTAACAAATGAAGGACCTAAACCGTGCAGACAGACTGGTGAAAAAACAGGTACTTAGCCTCAACAGGCACATCCCCAAACAGAGAAAAACCCTTGAATAACTCCTTAAAGAGGACAGGCCCCATGTTGTGGGTTCAGATGGTACAAGGCACAGATTCAAAGCTTCTGAACTTCAAAAGATTGCAGATATAGTTCCTGAATCAGAACACCATCTTCTGAAACTCCCAATATACGTTGAGATAGAATCTGTTACCTCTGGAGCCAGAATAACTGGAAACATTGAAACAAAGGTAGTCTGCAGCATACTGAACATGGAAGGATGTTCAAAGGAAATTTTCATTTACAGACCGGATATAAAGACTTTGCGAGCCAAATTTCCAACTACAACCCAGTACATATTTTTAGTGAGGTGAAAAATTGACCCCAGACCCATTCGAAGAACTGATCAAGGACCCTGACAAACGTGCCAAGGCCTACGTATACATGACAATAGCATTCATAATCTCAACCTTCATGATAGCCATTGGAACCATAATATTTATTTTACATGTTATTGGAATAATTTAATCCTTTTTTATAATTTTTAATTAAAAAATCGAATTTTTCTAGAAAAAATAATTGTTGAACCTAATTGTTACGTTACAATGATTATTTTTATAGAAAGTATGATCATCTAAGTTAAGTTTAAGCTGTGCTAACTCGATTTATTGATAAACAGAGGATCTTTAAATGTTTTTTTGTGGATCCATGAAAAGGTTTATATGATATTTGAAACCATCATTATAAAGTTTGAAAATTTATAAATATATACGCAGTTATATCATGTTTAAAGGATTTTAGAGGGACTATAATCAAATAAAAATTATGAGAGGTGTTTAATTGTATGTGGTAATCATGGGAGGGGGTAGGGTGGGTTTAAAGCTTGCTTCATCCTTATCTAAGGAAGGACAGGACATCACACTCATAGAAAGTGATTCTAAAATATGCAGTGATGCTGCTGCTGATATCGATGCCCTGGTCATCTGCGGTAACGGTACCAGTGTTAAGACCCTTGAAGAAGCCAACATCAAAGATGCGGATATATTCGTTGCTGCAACAGGGAACGATGAATCAAACCTTCTGGCATGCATACTGGTGAAGGATCATGGCCTCAAAAAGATCATCGCCAGGGTCAGTGATCCAGCACATGAAAATATCTTCAGGAAGGTGGGGGTTGATTCTGTTGTAAGTCCTGAGCTTACAGCTGCAAGTTACCTTGAAAAATTGATCATACGCCCAAAAATTGCAGATCTAGTTATTCTCGGTAAGGGTAATGCAGAACTACTGGATATTCCAGTGGAAAATCCCAAGGTCATTGGTAAAAGTATTGGAGAACTGAGTCCAAAGGAAAACTACATCATATGTGCCATCTACAAACATGGGGATCGGGAGATTACAATACCTCAACCAGATATGGTTCTGGAAGCAGGTTACAAAGTTTCAATTTTAATAAAAACAAAATTCATAAAAAAAGTTGTTAAAATGTTTATTGAATAACGAGTTCCTAAATAAAGATGTTCAGTTGAAAGGGGGCTTTAAATTTGTACGCCATAAACAAGTTAAAAAAAGATGAAACATACTCCATACTCCATTACACAGGCTACATATGCATATTATTAGGACTTTTAATGTTAGTACCTGTTTCAGTGGCTTTGATATACCACGAATATCATTATATCCTGCCTTTCATTTATTCTGCAGTTATAAGTGTTGTTTTTGGGTTTCTACTCTACCACTCTTTCAGGAATACCAATGAAATCTCACTTAAAAGTGCAATGATATTTGCAACTCTCATATGGCTTGTTGGTAGTGCCCTTGCAGCGTTACCATTCTACTTTTCAGGAGATTTATCTTATATAAACAGTTACTTTGAGGCAATGTCTGGTATTACAACAACGGGTTTCACCATGTACACCAACCTGGATGTTGTTACCCATACAATGGATTTTTGGCGCGGGTTCATGCAGTGGTTTGGTGGAATTGGAATAATTGTCATGGGACTAGCCATACTATCTTCCCCTTCAATCAACATAATGAGGATGTACAGTGCAGAGGGTAGAGAAGAACGCTTAGTACCAAGTATCAAACATACCACTCGGATCATACTTTACATCTACCTGGGATACACGGTATTCTCAATCGCCCTCTTTGTACTGGCCGGAATGCCAGTTTTCGATTCTATATTCTATGCCTTCACAGCCCTTTCAACGGGGGGTTTTGCAATGCAGAATGCAAGCCTGGCATTCTACCACAACATATGGATAGAGATTGCTGCCATGATCATAATGATAATCGGCGCAACCAACTTCGCAATTCATTACGCAGTTATAAAGGGTAAATGGAAGGAATATTTCAGGGATATAGAAACAAAGGTATCATATTCTTTATTAATAATTGGAACCATTTTAGTGGCAGTATTCCTTTACAATGGTTCCTATTATGGCCATGATTTCCTGCTATCCCTCAGATATTCACTTTTCCAAATGGTCTCTGCTTTAACAACCACGGGTCTTCAAACAGCATCTGGATCCCAGATAACCAATCAATGGATGGGTATGGGAATATTCGTACTCACCATAATCATGATGGTGGGTGCAGGTGCCTGCTCAACAGGTGGAGGTATAAAATGGTTGAGAGTTGGCATTCTAGTTAAAGGAATGTGGTGGCAGATTAAATCACTACTATTACCAAAAAGTGCAGTTATATCACATAAAATTCACCATGTAAATGAATTGAAGTTAAATAACGAAGTTTTAAGGTTAACAGGATTATTCGTATTCAGTTACCTCCTTATATACATGGTAAGTGTTATAATAATCCTTTTCTATTACCAGAACGTTCCACAGGTTATGTTCGAGGTTGCATCTGCTTTGAGCAACGTTGGACTGGGTTCCGGGCTCATGACTGCAAGTTCCCCTACACTAGTGAAGATAGTGTTCATAGCTGATTTCTGGATAGGAAGACTTGAAATATGGCCAATACTACTTTTCCTTGTAATTTTAGCCCAGAATACAATTCGAAAATAAGAAAACACACATTTAAATCATATTTTCCTTATTTTTTAAATTAGACTCTGAATTGGAATTTAAATAGTTATTTTATATTATATTTTATTTCTAAAAACTTTAAAATAAAAAAAATAGTTCTTTTTTATATAATAATTCTTTTTTTATATATTTATTTGAAATTTCTATTTTAAAGGTAAAATTCTCATAATTTTTTAAAACGAATCCCTTAAAATTTTCTTTTAGATGATTGAAATATTTTGATTGATTAAGATCCTGAAGGAAATAGCGTGAGGGCAGAGTAAACATTCTTAACAGACTCATCTGCAGAAAATAGGGCGTTTTCAAGGATTTTATCAGATGAAACAACCGTTGCAATTGGTTCACCCATTTCAATCACGGTTTTAACTGGGGGTTTGTCGTAAACACCTGGAAAATCCATTTTTTCTGTGAGGGAACGTTCCTTTGCAAAGATGATTTTTTTAACAGCAAACTTCGTGGGTTTTGGAATGGAAAAGTTGTCACCCATACATATCTTCATGTGGGCTTCTGCCATGTTGACCCCAAGACATGCTTCAGCACATTCAAATGTTCCCTGAAAACGTGGGTTAACTTCTATGATGTGAGTTTCATCATGGCTCCTTATCATATCCACACCGTTTGAACCTGTGAGTTTCAGTGCTTCCACAACTTCCTCTGCAATTCTACTTATTTCCAGGGGGAGTGAATGTGGAGCCATGTTCCCACAGTAACCGTAGGGTTCCATCTGTCCGAGTCCTTCATCACCAATTATCTGCTGGCTTGTCAAAATTGTCTGGGCCCCATCTGCACCTGCCATTACAGATGCACTTACAGACTCACCCTCAACAATTTCCTGAAGCACAGAACTGGTAATATCACAGGTTTCATCTGCATCCTCAAGGTTAAGAATACCAACACCTCCGGATCCAGATATTGGTTTCAGTAAGAATCTTTTTTCAGGATACTGATGCCCAATTTCAAGTGCATCATGGATATCAGATATAAAATAAGTTTCAGGAAGTTTGAACTCTCCATTAAGTTTTTTGTAGAGTTTGTACTTATCTTCAAAGCAGGAAATATGTTTATTTCCAATCACCCTATCCTTTGGAAAGTTTTCAGGTGATGCACCAGATGTGCAGATAATAAAATCCACTTCATCCACAAAGTCCCTTGCAGCATCTAGAAGTAGAGATGGTTGAAAGTCATGGGCGAAGTTTCCAGAGGAACTGTAGGGTTCTGGGGATAAAACAGATCTTCTGTAATCTGAACATTCTGCAAGGTCCTCGGTGTAAAAATAATCAACAGCGTAAACTGTGTAGCCCAATTTTTTTAAAGAAGATGCCACAGGTCTGGTATTCGAACCCACAACAAGCACTTTTTCCATGTGATTACCTGTTTATCCTTTGAAGTAGTCCCGAGCGGAGTCGAACCGCTGTCTCCGGTTCCAAAGACCAGAAGGATTACCACTACCCTACGGGACTGAAAATATAGAAAAGACCGCATCAATACGGTAATTTCCTCTTAGATGAACATCCTATTTAAATTTATCGAAGCCATATTCAGCACATCAGAACTGGCATTTCACATCACAGTGGATGTTGAACCTGCAGCTTCTGCATTTATTTGGGTTTTTCGTTGGTATGAACTCTTCTTCACCCTCCAAAAGCCTGTGAACCCTGTTTACAAGTTCAATGGTTGCATTCTCAACCCGTGTATCGAATGGTGCTGCCCAGAATATGTTGTCGGTACCCCTCTCCCTGAGAGAGGCCACTATTCTTCTTTCATCATTAATTAAGTCTTTAAATGCCAAACAGTAACCGTATACCTGATTGATTGTTGAAGAATAAGCTCTTTGACCAGGTTTATCATCTATTATAACGAATTCCTCGGGAGTCATCCAGATCTCGTCTATATAACCCCTGATACCGTACTTGGCTGATTCAACCCACATCTCCCTTGAGAGCATTTCAGCGGTTTTTGATGATTCCATCATCTCTTCAAAGGTTGTTTCCTCAGCTTCCTCTAAAAACTTTGCTTCAAGTGCTGAGTGTTCACTGGTTCCCTTCAACATGGCCTTGGTTGGACCAACCTTGATCTCATCGTGGTATTCTAATTTTATACAGTACTCACAGAAGCCCTGGGTGTTGAGCCAGCTTATGGGAAAGTAATTTTTATCTGAGCTTATATTAAGCTTTGACTGGTCAAAAGATGGTTTTCCGTATTTCATAGTGTTCACCATGATTTTTTTTATATTTGAATGATTTCAGAATACTGAATCATAAAATGGTTCAAAAAAACAGAAATCTGAAAAAATAGTTCATGAGCACTCCTTGAATCTGAATACTCCCTAAACTCTTTGAAGATCTTCAATGATTATGAATTGAGCTAAAATGTTTTGTATAACACGTTTTATTTATCCTCTTCATCCTGTTCCTTTTTACCGCTGCTTCCAAGACGGCTTTTCAAGGTTGACCAGATGTCCTTATCTTTCTGGAGGTTTATCTCCTCCTCCATGACCCTGTTCTTTTCAAGCTCAAATTCGTATTTCTTCTTCAGATCCTGATATTTCAATTCTTTAGCTTCAATACCTTTAAGGATCTTTTGGTTGGTTTCTTCAAGGTCTTTAGCCCTTTGGGCTTCAAGTTTCAGCTTTTTATTGGTCTTTGCATTTTTTGTTACAAGGTCCTGGTAGGATTTTGAAAGTTCACTCTTCTTCCATTCCAGCTCTGCAATACTGTTTTCATATTCCTCTACGTTGCCTTGGTATCCCTTAAGATCCTCGAAGTAATCATTTAAATCCGACACTTCCCTCCCTGTTAGTTCATTTAACTGTTTCTGGGAAAGTATGAAAACATCTTCACTACACTCCAGGTCATCAGACTTCTTCAGAGGGATGAGGTACTGATTGTACTCGTAGATCTTCGTTTTGCCCCCAACCGTCTTCTTGGTCTTCTTTTTATAGCATTTAACAGCTGATTTTATTACCCTTACCATCAAGATTACTCCAATTGCAACTTAAAGTTATAAAAAGCAATTTAAATTCTGTTTAAATGTATCTAGATCAAAGCTTTTATAATTAACTTCTTTATATCTTTCATACATAATTTAGAACAACTCTTATATTGAAGTGGAATACTTTTATCTTTTTTGATTTCTTCCCAGCAATTTACATGTTCAATCTATACTCCTTGAATGTTCATGCACAGAATAATTATTTAAGCACATTTACAGCCTCATGAGTTAAATGATCTTATTAACACCCAATTCTGCATAATTAATTCATTTTTAATCATACAACACTCATCTTAGCCATTTTAGTAGATTTTCTGATCTTTTTTGAAGTAAGGTTGGGAAATATCTGAAAAATTGAAGAAAAAATCCATGAATTTTGAATAAAATTGGGGTTAATTACATTACTTTATATACTCCTAAAATCAATGAATAATTAGCCTTAGGGCATTAGTCTTATGGCTAAAAATTGGAAGTGATAAATTTGTTCGGAAATAGCTACGGTAATGATAGAGGAAATTCCGCTCCTATTAATGAAGGGGAAGAATACGATGTTAAAATTGAAGATTTAGGTAGAGACGGAGACGGAATTACCCGTATAGAAGGTTTTGTGATTTTTGTTTCAGGCGCTAAAGTTGGCGATGAAGTTAAAATTAGGATCACTTCTACAAGAAGGAATTTCGCCTTTGCTGAAGTAGTAGAATAATCTCAATTTTGCATTATTCACTAAATTTTCTTGAAAATTCTTAAATTAATCTCATTAATTTATTATTAATTTTCTCGAATTTTTTTTCTACATCACATTTTTTTTGCATAAACTAAATTAAGGTAAGTACAGATATTCTATTTTAACATCTAATTCTAATCTAATTCTAATCTAATTCTAATCTAATTCTAATCTAATTCTAATCTAATTCTAATCTAATTCTAATCTAATTCTAATTTTCATACATCTACAAGAATATATGTAAACCATTTCTGTTAATCTTCAACAAAATATTCTTGATTTTTTTTTAAATACTGCTAAAACGGTTTTAGAGAGGTAGGATAACTTCTTTACTCAAAATAATATAAAATTCGTTTGAACTTATATAAGAATTGAAAAATATGAGATGTGATCTCATATTTATTTCGTTAAATTACACTATAACGAAGTAAGAATATTTTAATTATCCCACGGGGTAGCAAACTGAACTATAACGAAGTAAACCTTTAATTTTTAAAATAATAAAAAAATGGATCATGATCCTGTTTTTTTAATGGATAATGTCTTTATGAGCTGATTAAATGTTGCTTCGTTGTTGGCTTCAAAATTTATATCCAAAGTAGTACTATTGGTTAAAGATATGGACACCAGGGTCCCTGATGAGGTACCATTCTCACTTGTTGTAATGTTACCTATCACTGCATCCCTTCCAGCTACCTTTGTTTTATTGAATCCTGTTGAATAAAGAAAATCATCTATAGTCCCGTTTCCACTACTTATTCCACCTATCTGTTCTGATCCATTGTAGATGTATATCTCAACCTGGTCACTGGTGGAAGCATCTTCCACTGTTAAGTTTGAAGGGTAATCAAATGAAATCCATTGATTTTCAAATGATCCTGCATTGGTCTGATTCATGGGAGAACTAGTGTTAACAGAGGTTCCAGGTAACTCAAGGAAGATCATCACACCCAAGAGCAGAACTATACACAAAACCCTCAGATAACTGAGCTTCCTCTCAAAGAGTTTCCAAGTCCTGATGAAATCATAGGCAGCCCATAAAAGTATTGCTAAAATTAACCCAACACATAAAGAATCAATTAATTCATTTCCAACGTAGATTGATGATATTTGAGTGTAAGCCAATATAATTGAACTTGCAACTATCACTGCCACAACTACAAGGTAGATAGTTCTATTCTCATAATCTTTGATCTCAAAAAAACCACTTAAAATAAAGAATATAGCAACACTGGCTGAAATAATACCCGTTAAAGTTGAAAAGTTGGCAAAATAAGTAAGTAAACTGCAAATTATAAATAAAACTCCAATAACTGTTGAGGTACTTATCTTCATTTTATCAATCGTCTGCTTTTGATCTAATAAATACTATCTTGTTTGAATCATATAATTCTTGTTATTGTATTTCATGGGATGGGATCATGAAGAATTCAATGAAAAGCTTAAAAAAAAGATTGTTTAAAGCATATTATTTTGGTTACTGACTTTTTTATTATATAACCCACACTACCTAGAATTGTACTTTAATTAAAAATAAAAAAAGGTGGATGGATAGTTATTCATCCAAGTCATCATACCTTGAAGGTTTAGAATAATCCACTCTCTTCCAGCTTTTCTTCCATCCACTGTGCACGTTTATCCATTTTTTCCTTGATGAGAATGGTCAGGATAAATGCCCCCACCGGGAACACAGTTAAGAGTATTATGTTGTACCAGAAACTGCTCCATAAAACCCCTGCAACCACTTCACGAAGGGCCCCAACTGCATAGGTCAACGGCAAGTATGGATGTATTGCCTGGAAAAATGAGGGTAAAAGCTCTAACGGGAAGATTCCTGCAGTTCCTGTGATCTGGAAGACCAGTATTATGATTGCAAGGGCCTTTCCAGCATTTCCAACTGCAGACGTCATTGAGTAGATGATTATCATGGAGCACAGACTGATGTACAGTGTGGTCAGTATGAAGAGCAGTGTGGATGAAATCTGAACATTGAGGAACAACGTTCCCACCACAACTACCAGGGCCTGTAATATAGCTATTATTAGGAATATTCCCATTCTTCCCATGTAAACACTGGTACTATGATATTTCTTCTTTGATCTCACCCTCATCCTTAGCATGGCAACTGATATTATTCCACCTATCCACAGGGATATGGGTATGTAAAATGGGGCAAGGGCAGACCCATAATTTTTTACAGGATAAATATGTTCCTTTTCCAGATCAACAGGGCTTTCAAAGTAGCTTTTCACTCCAGTCTGATTCACATCAGAAAGTGAGATCAGACTGTCCAGATCCGCCTCACTCACGGAGTTGAGTTTGGCTGCAGCCTCCTGGATGGCACTTTTGAATGTGGGCCATTGTGAGTTGGCAAGACCCAGTTTTGATGATGCTTGACTGATTGCAGAGTTTATTTTTCCCTGATTGTTGTAGAGGGTGTTAACAGCACTGTCCATCTGATCAATTGAAGTTTTTAACTGGGACAATCTGGTAGTTGTACCTGTACTCTTGAGATCTGCCTCTGCAGCTTTTAAAATGGTAAAAGCCTGATTTGCCTCATCAATATCCCCATTAACCTGAGTGATAATTGCTTTTAACTGAGGATCTCCCGTTGCATTGTACAAACTGGTTAAGATGGCGTTCATATATTTTAAACCTGTGATGAGGTTTGTGACCTTCAGTTCCATGTCCTGAACTGTGGCCAAAGCCTTTCCAGGGTCATTTCCAATGTAACCCGCCAGTGCATCTGACTTCGCTTTAGCATAATCAGCATTGCTCTTTATCTGTGGCAGATCTGCACTGACCTTCGACCATACACTGTTCACAGTTGTCATATCAGAATTTGCCTGGCCCAGTGAGGAATCGATCTCTCCAAGGTTTCCATTCAGCTCATTCACCATTGACTTGGTTTTAAGGAACTGTGCCTTGTTTGCTTTAGCAAGCTCTCCCACGTCGCTGAGTTTACCAAATATGATTCCATCAACTGTTTTAACAACTTCATCGTTGATCTTGGCCTGCACAGCATCCACACCTGCATTGGTGATCCTGGGAGCCACAGGATTCAGCTTATCATTGACTATGTACTCCATATGGGCCTCGTGTGGGTCCGATGTTTTGATGGATAACAAACTCTCTGTGAAGTTGCCTGGAACTATTAGGACTGCATAGTACTTTCCAGTTTTAAGTCCATCCAGGGCAGTCTTCCTATCAACGAACTGCCAGTCAAAGTTGGTGTTGTTTTTCAACTCATCAACAAACTCGTTTCCCATGTTGTACTGTGTTCCATTGAACTTAGAACCCATATCCTCGTTTACAACTGCAACCTTGATATCAGATGTGTGGGCGTAGGGATCCAGTGTTGCCTGGATGTTGAACACAGCGTAGAGTGAAGGTATCAAAATGATCACTGCCAAAACGAACATGACAACAGGGCTCCTTATAATTGCCCTGATGTCACTTTTAAAGATTTCTCTTGCTCCTTTTATCATTAAATCAGCCCTTATAATTGTAAAAGTTAATTGTAAAAGTTATTTTATTAGAATAAAATGCTTATAAATGCATGAAGTAAGAATGTTACTTCTCATCCTATAAAAAGTTTTGTCTTTTAATAACCTATGTTAAGTTAATTCATGCTGATTGGAATTGCTTGAAAAATCCATTAATTAGGTACATGCGCATACGAATCTTGAATTTATTTTTCATTAAATTGTTTTAGATACTTAAATGGATTAAAATAATATTAAAATAGTTAAAAGAACCTATATAAAGAAATAAAGGTTTTTTTAACTTGTATAGATGCCGAATGGCATGGGGGTATGTTTATTCTGTCAATGAATTGATTTTTAATTAATTTTTTTCTACTAACAATTTTTAGGGAGAATGAAGTTCATTGAAGTTAGAAAATCCTCCATAAATAGTTTAAAAGTAGTGTTAAAGCTTTAATTCTTAAAATAAGTTACAGTCTTAAAAAAAATAAAAAAAGAAAAAATTAGAAAGATATAGACGCATATCTGCCATATATCGTTGCCGTGTTCCAGTTGTTTATAACACCAAAGGTGTTTCTGTAGCTTATTGCATCTGCACTGTACCACTTACCATCAACGTATATCTCAGCCCAAACATGCCCGTACCAGCTTCCACTTGAGAACTTGCAGTAACCATGGACGTAACGAGCAGGAATACCTGCAGCCCTCTCAAGAGCTATTAACAGGTGGGTTGTGTCAACACAGTTTCCAGTTTTGGCATTCAATGTCCCTACTGCACCGTACTTGGTGTTGTAGTAGAATGAGTAGCCTATGTTATCCCTTACCCAGTTGAATATTGCAACTGCCTTAGCGTATGTCGTGGTTGCACCGGCACTGGCAATAATAGACTTAGATAGGGCTACTATCTGAGCATTGGTAGACTGACAGTTAGTTGTGGCCTGTAAATACTGCTGTAGTGATGCAGGAACTGTAGTTGTTGATGAACTGTTCGTTGTCACAACACTCCATGCTTTTACCCCAACATAGCTTGGAAGTCTTGCATTTGTGTCCTCAAACCTCAAGATCTTTGAGTACATGTACACAATGGATTCGAATCCCATATTTCCAAGGGTTGATGAAGCATAGTTTGGAGCCTTACCATTGAGTGCCATGTATGAGGCTATGGAATTAGCCATTGAAAGGTACTCAGTGGTGTAGATATTTCCAGCCGTCACATTTTCAGATGAACTGGTAGCTGATGTGAAATTACCAAGTACCACAGAATCTGTATCGTTGTTGTAAATATTCCGTAGCGCGTTGACAAGTAAGTTCAGGAAGTTTGACATGTTTATGTTCTGACTGCCAATCGTTACGTAGGTTGGTAACCTGTAATTGGCTTCAACATAATCTGCAACTCTTGTTGCTGCATCTTCAATGTCAGCTAAGCTTATGGTTGTATTGTTACTGGTTGAAGTGTTATTTTCTTCTGTTGAATTATCACTCGTAGTGGTTCCTGAACTCATGTTCCCTGTGTATCCAGAGAATCCATCATCTATCAATCCGTATCTGAATAGAACATATCCTGATGCTCCATTATCAATTGCGGCTTTTATATCCTGGTTCAGTTCACTGGCAGGCAGTGGTGTTACATTGCTGTCAGATTCGTAGGTTTGAATTCCTACAACAACTGGTTTTCCACCGGAATGCTTGACTATGTAATCTGTCATATCTCCTATCCAGTCAGTATCTTCGTTGTAGTTACCATTGTAGATCATTGGAACAAGGTAATCAAGATACTGGGACAGCTGGGCATAATCCTGCCCGTAGTAATATGCATTTGCAGCTCCTTCAGGCATTAAATCTGCTGAAACCGCCGCATTTTGATTTATATTTTTAACGGTGGTGTAAACCTTCTCAACAAAGGAGGTTACTGCATCTGTACCGTTGGCATATTTGTAGGCTGTTCCTGGATAGCGGACGTAGTCAAGGTTTACACCATCAACTCCGTAGTTTTTAACCATGTCTGAAATAGCACTTATAACCTCATCGTTGTGGGTTGTGTTGTAAGATGTTACTGTTTTTGTTGTGTAAGTCGTTGTTGTGACTGTTTTGTAACTGGTTGTGTACTTCAAGGTGTACTTCCACACGTACTTCCAAGTGTACTTCCAAGTGGATTTCCATGTGGATTTCCACTTGTACTTCCAGTGTCCCCTGTACTTGTACCATGATTTATACCAGGACTTGTACCAGGACTTGTACCAGGATTTATACCAGGACTTGTACCAGGACTTGTAGTAGTTTTTAACTGCTACCTGGGTTGAGGTTATGACTGGAGTTTTAACTGTGTAGTTATAGGTTCCCTGTGGATCGATCCAGTTTCCATTGGCATCTTTGAAGCATGTTACCCATGCATTCACACGTATTCCAGTACCATTGAACATCTGCACGACTTGAGAGAGAAGTGTTTTGTATGTAGGGTCTGAGTATATGTTACATTTCACGTAGATGTCCGTTATACCCATACTGAGTAGTTGGGTTACGTTCACTTTTAGTGCATCTGTACTTGAAACCCAGATACCCTGGATTTTACTGTAATCTCCTCCAGCTGCAGCTGTTGCATTGGTTGAACTGTTTGAAGCCGTGTTACTCGTTGCAGTGTTGCTAATTCCAGAATCATTGGTGGTGTTGGTGGCATTAACCGATGAAGTTGTGTTTACCGTCAGATTCGCTGTTGTTTGCGTGTTTGTGTAGTTCGTAGTTGTGTTTGTGTAGTTCGTTGTATTCTCAAGTAAAGATTGTGCGTTACTTGTGTTGTTGTCGCTGACAGTTTCACTTAATGAATAGGCATATATGCTACCTACATTGGACAATGCTAGACTCATAACGAGCAGCATTGCTAATAGCAAATTTCGCTTAATTATACCGCCTCCATGTCCAGATCTTCCCTGAAACTCAGACCCATGTACTGAAATGTACATCTCAGATATTATGGTCTGAAAGAAGTTTCTGGACAACCTTAAATTCTAAAATGGAGCATATATAAAAATTTCGATTTAAAAATCGATAATAAAATACCATTAAGCCTTTTTTTAGTTTTAAAGCTTCCTTAAATGGATTTAAGGCAAAGAGTTCCAAGTATCCTACCTTAATTTCTTATTTTTAGAAATAAGGCAAAGTTAGAGTTTATTTTAAGAAAAAAAGCAATTTAAATATGTATTTGTTTGAGGATTAGCCCTTTAATTGAATAAAGCATTTCTATTACTTTATTTTTTAAAAAAAGGAAGTTTAATGTTTATTTTGTGCAATGGAGCCATCTTAAAATGGATGGATAGATGGGTTGCAGTGCTCTCAAGTTCAAGTTAAGATTTTAAAAGAATAAAGCCAAAAAAATACCCATTTAACAAAATATAATAGAGTTTAAGTTGTTTTTACTATTTTTTAGAGTAAAATGGGAAAATAATCAATATGGGTTAAATACGGGGTTAAATTTAGAAAAAGAGTAATAATAAGTTTTGTTTATTTATTTTTATTTGAGTTTTTTGGGGTTTGAATCAAATTTTGAAGGATCTTCAAAACCCATTTATTCCATTGCAATTCTCAGATATCCACAACATCCCCTGTAGAAATATAATCAATCTTATTTCCCATAACATCCTTTAGGATATTATAAGCACTTTTACCAGTGCAATGGCTGGTGTAAAACCTTTCAACTTGATACTGGGCGAGTTTTTCAGCTGTAAAAATGATGCTTTCCTCATCCTCAAACATACCAGATGAAGGTCGTCCCATTAAATGAAATCCACCTAAAACAGCTTTCACAGGAACGTTACTGAATTCTTCGAAAACTGTTTCCATCACGTTGATTATGCCACTGTGGGAACAGCCACTAAAAACAACCAGACCATCATCATCCTTTAAAACCATTACAATCTCATGATCAAAGACATCGTTAAGAATTGCACCTTCTCTTTCCATGTAAAGATATTTGTTACCCTTTGGAATCGGATATTTATTTGTAACATCCTTTAAAATGTTAATATCACCCATTATCTCTGTTCTGCCTTTTAAAAAGGTTATTCTGTCATTGTACTGATCCATAACATTCCTGTTAATCCCTATGTACCTGTAGGATGATCCTGGATCTTTTGAGTAGTAGTTTAAATCTGCACCCTCACCCATGTAAACCCGAGCTCGGGAATTCTCCTGGAAAAATCTTTCAAGACCCCCAGCATGGTCGTAGTGGCCGTGTGAGATAACTACAACGTCAACCTGGCTTATATCAAATCCAAGTTTCTCTGCGTTATCTACAAACCTGCCCGTGGCTCCAGTGTCAAAGAGTATGGTTTTACCATCCCATTCAATTAGAAGGGAGAGTCCGTGTTCACCTTCAAGTCCCCTGCCCTGACATTCGTCATCAATGAGTGAAGTTACTTTCATATTATTCTCCTAAAAGACTTGTTAAAGATTTGAAGTATATTTTTTTGGAACATATTTAAAAAAAATAGGGAAATATAATTTTACATAAGTCCCTGTTCCCTTTTGGTAAATGCATATGCGGATATAACTATCATTAGGGCTGCAAATACCATTATAACCGCTACGTCAATGTAGATAGGTATTGAGGATGCTCCAAGTATTGCATAACGAAGGGCATCCACACCGTAGGTCAGGGGGTCTATGTAAACCGCCATTTTAAGCCATTCTGGCAAGTTGGTTATTGGGAAGAGTGCACCGCTTAAAAAGAACATTGGCAGTACAACAAAGTTCATTATAAGGTTGAATCCCTCCATGCTCTCCATGAATGCAGATATGAAGAGTCCAATTCCAACGAGTCCCAGTGACATGATGATCATGATGATCATGGCAGCTATGAATCCCAGCACAGTGAGTTGGATGTGCAGTATGAAGGCCAGGAGTAGGATTATGGTTCCCTGTATCATTGCAGTTGTGCTTGCACCCAGTGCCTTACCAAACACAATGGATGAACGTGATATTGGAGCAACAAACATCTCCTTCAGGAAACCGTACTGTCTGTCCACTATAACGGACACCCCTGAGAAGAGTGATGTGAAGAGTATGGTCATCCCTATTATTCCAGGGAATATGAAGGTCTGATAACCCCCTGCAATTCCCCCAAACCTAATTGCTGAACCAAGACCTGTACCGAATATTAAAAGCCACAGTAGGGGTGTTACAACTGAGGTCACAATTCTGGATTTGTACCTGAGGAACCTGGTATTTTCCCTGCGCCAGATGGTGTATATTCCCTCTAATTCTCCCATTTTACCGCCTCCTGCCCATTATACTGAACCTTCCACCCTTCTTGGTTTTGCCCTTCTTGGCGGTTCCATGGATTATGGACTTTCCTGTGTAATGTATGAAAACATCATCGAGTTTTGGGTGCTCAAGTTCTATGGAGTTCACGAATATTTTGTTCTCATTCGCAAAGTTCACAATGGTGGGAACGAGGTTTTCACCACTTTCAACCATGAGCTTCACCTCACCATCGATCCTGTGAATGTCACTTACAAAGTCCAGCTTGGAAACCAGGGATACGAAACGATCATCATCATCAACCTTTATGGTTATTATGTCTGCTTTAAGCTCTTTTTTAAGGTTTCGAGGCGTGTCTGACTTTATTATTTCACCTTGGTCTATTATTGAGATCTTATCGCAGAGCTTGTCTGCCTCATCAAGGTAGTGGGTTGTGAGAAGAACAGTCACATCCTCCTTCTTGTTGAGGTTCTGGAGGTACTCCCATATGCTCTCCCTTGTCTGAGGATCAAGTCCCAGGGTTGGTTCATCTAGAAACAGCACTTTAGGGTAATGTATCAGACCCCTGCCTATTTCAAGCCTTCTCTTCATTCCACCAGAGTAGGTCTTTATCATTTCATCTGCCTTATCTTGAAGCTGAGTCAGGTCAAGTATTTCCTCAATTCTGTCCTTTCTAACATCCCTTGGCACACCATAAAGTGCTGCATGCATCTCAAGGTGCTCACGGCCCGTTAAGATATCATCAAGGGCCCTTGCCTGGAACACTATTCCTATGGATTTTCTGACCTCGTTGGCATTTTTAACTATGTCATAGCCGTTCACACAACCTGTACCCGATGTTGGGCGCAGTATTGTGCAGAGCATGGAGATCAGTGTGGTTTTACCTGCACCGTTGGGACCTAAAACTCCATGTATGCTGTCCCTTTTAACTTTGAGGTTTATTTCATTCACTGCCACGAAATCATCAAATTTTTTGGTTATGTTATCAGTTTCTATGATGTAATCCATTGTCCCACCTACAGGAAAGGTCTTAATATAATTTCAGATATGACTTGATTTCAAATAAACTGTACTCCATTTTACTAATAATATATATTCTTTTTAATACAAAAATATGAAACAAAGGTTGTAATATTTTTATTGCAAAATCCATTAAAAGCAGGGAAAATAAAAAAATATGGATTATGATGGATTGAAAGGCTTCAAATATGAATCAGCTTGAACTGGAGGTTTGAATTTGATATTTGAAATTGTGAAATCCAGGGGACTTTCCCACAAATCTTATTTTATAGGCTCCAGGGGAGCTGCAGCGGTCATCGATCCAAGAAGGGATGTTGACATCTACCTTGACATTGCCAAAAGACATGATATGAATGTAGAGATGGTATTTGAAACCCATAGAAACGAAGATTACACAGTTGGATCCCTAGAGCTTTCAAAACTCGTTGATGCTAAGATATACCATGGAGCAGGTCTTGATTTTGCCTATGGAAACCCTGCACATGAAGGAGACAGCTTTGAATTTGGATCACTCCAACTGGAGGTGCTTGAAACTCCAGGACACACACCTGAAAGTATATCAATCACAGTTAAGGATATGGATGCTTCAGAGGATGTTTACATGGTCTTTACAGGGGATGCTCTTTTTGCAGGAGAAGTTGGAAGGTGCGACATCTACGGCCCTGAAGAAGTGGAGAGAATGGCTGGATCCCTCTATGACAGCATAAACCAGAAGATACTCCCCCTTGGAGATGGTGTTATCATCTGCCCAGCCCATGGTTCAGGCTCAGTCTGCGGGGCTGAGATACGAGATGTGGATATCACAACGGTGGGATATGAGAAAAAAACCAATCCACTTCTACAGAAGACCAGAAGAGATTTCATTGAACACAAGGTGGCTGAGAGATTCTACATTCCTCCCTACTTCAAAAGGATGGAACTGAACAACCAGAGGGGTGCAGAAATCCTCTGCAGACTTCCACACCTCAGAGCTCTTTCAACTGTAGAACTTCAGGGTATGGATGATGGTGTTCAGATTATTGATGTCAGGGACCCTGAATCCTTTGCAGGCGGACACATACCTGGCACACTGAACATATGGAGTGAGGGAGTTCCTGCATTTGCAGGGTGGTTTTTAAATTACCATGACCCAATAGTTCTGGTTGACTATGATGGATCCAGAATCGAGAGTGTTGAAAGGTACCTGATTAGACTGGGCTACGACAACATATATGGATACCTTGCAGGTGGTTTTTCATCATGGTTCAAATCTGCAGGTCCAGTTGAAACCATTGAACCATGTTCCGTGCATGAACTCCGTGATAAATTGGAAGATCCCTCCATCTTTCTCCTGGATGTCAGAAAGGAATGGGAGTGGGAAGAAGAACACATAGATGGATCCCACAACATCTACATTGGAATTCTTGAGGAAAAACTTGAAGATGTTCCAAAGGATAGAAGTATCATTCTTTACTGTGATACAGGTTACAAAGCAGGTATTGGAGCATCAATACTTAAAATTAATGGTTATATTAACGTTACAAATGTTCTTGGCAGTATTATGGCCTGGAAAAAGGCAGGTTATCCCACTTTAGGGGTTGAATTTCATGGATAGTGAATGATTTGTGAATAACAGGTTGCAGAACATAAAAAGCAGGCGGTGAAACATGAAACTCGAAAAAATTCCATTGATGAATAAAAGAGAGTATGATGAACTGATAAATGAATGTTATGTGAGCAGAATTGCATTTAAAGGAGAATACCCATACATAGCACCTTTTATCTATGTTTTTGATGGTGATTTTATTTATTTTCTCTCAACGCGTTACGGTAAAAAGATAGAGTTGTTCCGAGAAAATCCTAATGTGGCAGTTGAGATAGAGAAGTACTCTGAAAACCTTTCAGATTACAGGTTCGTAACACTTCAGGGCCGTGTGGTTGAGGTGAATGATCCTGACAAGAAAAAGAGGGTTAAAGAAGATTTTGTACAGCTTATAAAGGATAAAAATCTTTCAAAAAGTATAATGGCTGCCCTTGGACATTCACCAGACGATCCCCTTGAGTCCATTGTTGAAGAAGACAGATCATTTGTCTGGAAGCTTGCAGACGTTAAAGGGATAACTGGAATTAAAAGTTCTTAAGATCCATTCTTGAATGCTGATTAAAAAGGACCATACATTGTTATTTGATGATATTTGAATTAAATTTTGTATTTGAAGTGTATAAAAAACGTGATTCATAATATAAAGGGTGTGAAAAAATGGAAGGATTAAAACTGAAGGAAATTCCAATGCTCGCTGGATCCATTTTAATTGTTTTGTTTGCAGGTTTTTTAGGTTCCCAGGCCACAATTTCCCAGATACCAGTATGGTACGCTGCACTTGCAAAACCATTATGGGCACCACCTAACTGGGTTTTTGGGCCAGTGTGGACAACTCTTTACATACTCATGGGAATAGCTCTATTCCTGGTTTTGAGAAAGGGCTGGCAGAGACAAGATGTTAAATTTGCAGTTCTGATATTTGCAGTGCAGCTCATACTCAACGTGCTTTGGTCTGTGGTGTTCTTCAGCTTCCACTCATTACTTGGAGGTTTTGCTGTTATAATGGCGCTCTGGCTTGCAATATTTGCGAACCTCATAGCTTTCTACGTTATTTCAAAACCAGCAGGCCTGGTTCTCGTACCCTACATAGTATGGGTCAGCATAGCAAGTTACCTGAACTACACAGTTTATTTATTGAATCCATGAGATGAAAGATAGGGCTTGATTTGTTGGATCTATTTAAGAAAAACAGATGTTACTTAGATATTTTAAAACAAAAAAAAGGGGAATTGAACCCCAAAACTATCTTTTTTTAGGGTCTCCTAATACCGAACAGACCGGATAACAACACGAGAAGTGCCATTACCAGTAGAGTTACTGGTGAACCCGTGGTTTCCATTGAAACAGCTTCAGCAGACACAGCCTCTCCACCAGATATAGGTTCTTCTGTTACAGCTTCTCCTCCACTTTCAGGAGTTACTCCTTCACCACCACTTGTTGCATTAACCACGCCAGTCACAGTACTTGCAGTGTTATTGTCATTGAACGGATCAAAAGTATCCGTAATAGCAGACACCGTGTTCCCAATAACATAACCTGCAGGTGCAGTAGCATTTACAAGGCCTGTTATAACTATTGTGACGTATTTACCAGGTGCAAGAGTACCGAGACTCAAGGAACCCAACCAAGAACCCATATCAGCACCATCTAAAGTGTAGGTCGCACCACTGATCCATGGATCCAATGCATCTGTCACAGTAACGTTTTGAGCATCAGAAGGTCCATTGTTACCAACCACAATGTTGTAGGTAATATTGCTACCAGCAGTCAGATTATCAGGAGCAGTCTTCTGGACATAAACATCAGCTAAGGTAGAGACCAATGTCCAAGTATGGGCATAGTTGTTTTCCTGATTTGGATCGTTACTTGAGAAAACAGTTGCATCGTTGTACAACCAAGGCCCAGCTGGTTGTGATGGATTTACCTGACCCCAAATTTTCACCAGAACAGAAGTTTGTGCCGGTAACACATCCCAAACGTGGGAACCATCGTAGGCACCATTCCAAGAACCCATATCCACTCCATCAATCGAGTACTGTGGATTAATGAGTTTACCAGTCACATTATCTACCAATGTAACGTTGTATGCGTTATTATCACTGTTCGTGTTGGTGACGGTTATATTATATGTAATGTTCTCACCAGCAACCACAGTATCCGGTGCAGTCTTGGTAATATTTACGTCTACACCTTCCTGTGCAGCGACGGCGCCAACAGCGCATATTACGAACAATAACATCAGCAATAAAAACGCGGGACGCCTATACTTCCCATACACAATTTCACCCCCCCATTTTTATAAAATTGTGACATTTGTCACCTTGATATATAAAAAAATTTCTTTAAATGTGACTATAGTCACTATTATGAAAAGATTACAATAAATAGTTTTTGAATTAAAAGCACAACCAGAGTATTTATATAGTAAAAATATTCCCGAAAAAGGCCAGATTAAATAATAATATAAATTAATTTAATAAAAGAAGGGGATTTTGCCATTCCAAAGCATAAAAAAAATCATTGATGCAACCACCATACCCAACGGATGCATTAGAAACAAGTTTAAAAAAAAATAGGGGTTGAGATTGAATTAGTTTAAAAAAATAAGAATTTAGGATGGTTATCCATCTAAACCCTTACTTTAACTGTTTTATAAACCTTCACGTATCGAACTACTTTTTTGTATTTAACGTGCTTACGATGATTTTTGTAGTAGTAAACCTTCTTCTTGGTCACCACTTTTTTGGTGTACAGATACTTCTTAACGTACTTGTACTTCACAACAGCAGATGCTGTTGCACCCTTTGTACTCTGATACCATTTTTCTGCTGCAGCATCATTGTAAGAAGTTGTTTGAGCAACACTTGGGAATGTTCCTGCCCAGTTACCTACAAATGCAGCATGTCCATTGGTGTTATGCCATACTTGAACACCCTTGTAGGTTGTTGGCTGCTTGATTACCTCGTAGTTTTTACTGTTGGCATCAGCAAAGTTTTTAGCTCCTCCAAGGAAGTCTGTGACTATCTCACCACCACTCCATGAGGTTGCATAGTAATTCGCATTTGGGAACATCCGTGAAAAGTCGTAGATTGTCTGAGTTGGATTTGCAACCCTGGTACCTTGTACGTCACCCACTGAGAAACATGTGTGTAATAACATTACAGGAATACCTTTTTTGTAAGGAGGCGTAAATGTTTTACCGTGCCATCCTTCACGCATCTGGTTTCCAACACCCCATATGTAATCATTTGAACCGTACAGGGCGTATGGTCCTGTTGATGTTCCACCTTTCATGTTGTAATGTCCGGTTATGTACGCACCGTGACCAACGTATATTATGGCATCTGCATTGTACATCCCCTTCATTATATTTTTAGTGGTTGCACTGCTTCCAATAAGACTTACAACATTGTAACCTTTACTTTTAAGTTGAGAGGTTATTGCCACAGCTTCATTGTGCATATAAGGCGTATCACCTCTTGCATCACCCACCACTAGAATGTGGGCCTCTGAACTCGGCATTGAAACAAATAATATAGTTGTGAATATCATCACCATTCCAAATGCCATTAAATTTTTTTTAATACTAGTTTGGGACAACCTTAACATCCCTCCCTTAAGTTTTGTATATCTTGCTGAGTTTTCACAGTGCCATAAAGCTTAATAACTAATTGGGTGCATATATTCACACAATTAATATTAGGGGCGGTGTTCAATGGAAACTGAACAAAAAGTAAGGGATCTAATTATTGAAACACTTGAAAAAAAGGAACTGTCAAAAAAACAAATTTTAAACGAAGTCAGTGCCAGAACTAACCGGGAAATATCCAGCAAAGCTTTAAATGAAAACATTATGCACCTACTGAGAGAGGAAAAAGTAGAGATCGTGGGTTACGATTTTAATATCTACGAAGGAAAAAAGCGTATTCAGTCCATAAGGTCAGATGGAGTTGTATTCAGTCTGGTGAAACGGGACATTATAAATATGAACCTTTTACTGAAAAAATTTGGAAGCGATATTCCAGAAGACTCCATGGAAGCTTGTTATCAAATAAAAAGGGCTATGAATCAAAAACTTCAAACCATGAACGATCCTAACCTTAATTTAAACAGGTTTTTCAACAAAACTTACCTGTTCCTCAACAGTCAGGATGAAGTTCATAGAAGAAAGTTAATAAGCAAACTTGCATTCGTTCTAAGTAATGAGGAAGGTTCAGATGAGATGTTTAAACAGATGCTCCATCTTATCATGTCCTAAAAAAATAGAGAGGATATTTAAGAAAATTTAAAACTTGAATTCATGCAGATTTACCTTAAAATTATTTTAATTAATATTAAATCATTTTTTTAAAATCTCTTTTGAACTAGATTATTTTTTAAATCTCTTTTGAACTTTTTCATCACGAAGTTCCCTTAAAGCATCTGAAGCTATCCATTTAGCACTTCCCTCAGGAATTTTCTTTATCTCAAGGGCATTTTCTATGGCTTTCTTATTAAGTGACCGGTTTCTTTTCCCAACTTGGCATAAAGCCCAGTTAACTGCCTTTTTAACGTAGTTTCTATCATCAAGGGATCCTCTCATTATGTGGGGGAAAAATTTCTCAAATTCATCATCAGGGGTTTTCTTATCACTCACTGCAAGGCGTGCCATGAGTGCAAATCCTGCTCTTTTAACAAATTCTTCATCACGAAAGCTCCACTCAACTGCCTTTTCGTAGGCAATCGGCATCTTTTCAAAGAGGTTCATACAGCATTGATCACATATCTCCCAGTAATTAAAATCTGTTACCCATTTCTCCATCTGTTCTTCTGTAACCAAATCCTTGTCTTCGATCATGCATGCAAGTATTCTGGTTTCCCGGGTGTTTGATTCCCAGAGACGCAATGCAAGTTCATGATCTTTACCTATTTCCCTTGCAAGTTCTCGAAGATGGGGTATTCTAATCCCATAGGTCTTCTTTGGTGTGATTCCAACCCTGGACATGTGCTCAGCTGATTTGGTTGGAACCTTCTGTGACAGTACCACAAATCTTTCTAAAACTTCTTCGTAATTCATTTTAAACCCTGAAATTTTAATTTTTATTTGGTTGATATTAGTTGTAGTTCTTTATGACTCTATTTAAAAATGAATCCACTGAAACTCCATGGTCCCTACACTTAATTCAAATGAATGGGAATTGCATAGCTCAATTCTGATGGTTTTTTTATCATGTGCCTTAAATCATTAGGAAACCAACGTAAAACTCTTAAAAAATTAGTATGAAAAATTTAAATAATTTATAGTACCATATTATTTTGTTATGACAAAAGATTCAAAAATTCAAAATTTTGGATTGTTGGCATTGCTTTTTGTTTTTTTACTGGCATCAATTTCAATGGTTAGTGCCCACCAACCCCGCTTGGAGGTTGGACAAACTGTATCCTATCAAAACCCAATAGTGGTACAGAACCCAGAGATATCACAGGCATTCTACGGGAAACTCAATGGAAGTCCCAATTACTACAAGATAATTTCAGACAAACCATTCAAACTGTACATAAACCTCCTTGTACCTGCAAGTCCAGGTATAACTGCGAATTTTGTTTCCGCGGAGGTTCTTAATTCAAGTGGAGAAAGTATACTGCTTATAAACGGAACAGATGCCCAGTGGGAACCTTACTTCGAAGAGTTTGGTGGAGATAGCTACCTGAAGGGGCCAGAGACAACTAGAAACCTATCTGCTGGAACCTACTACGTTAAGGTGTTCAATTCAAACAACCAGGGAAAATATGCCATAGCAATTGGGGACATAGAATCATTCCCTGTTGATGAATCCCTGAAGGCTATTGTAACCATACCTATGCTCAAGGAATTTTTCTTTGCAAAACCTGTTACAACCCTATTTCTGGAATTTTTAGGGATAACAATGGCACTCGGATCACTCATTGTGCTTCTGACAATGCTCATGAAGTCCAGAAAATCAGAGGAACTAACGGAGTTAACAGTGAAGGCAAGCGGAGTTCTCAAACCCTTGATTTGGTTGGGAATAACTCTGACAACAGCTGTATGGATTTACGTGATGTACAAAAATCCATTGAACATAATGGGGCTTGTTAACAGCATGCTTCTGGTCGTTCTCATAATTATCAGCTGGTACGTTGGTTCAAAAACTTCTAAAATGGAATTTAGAAAAATACCATGGATAAGTGCCATGATCACGGTTCTCCTGTGGATGGTATTCACTTTTGTAGCCGTTGTTGTTATCTAAAACGAAGGTGTATCCATGGATGGGTTACATAAAGTATTGGTGGAATCCCATGTCCACCACCTTATTCAATCCTTTTTTTGAAAATTTAATGCACAAAAAAGAATAAAGGGAAGTTCCCTTAACACACAATGGTGAAAGCGTGGACATATTTACAAACATTGCACTTGTATTCATAAGCGGAGTCATAGAATTATGGCTTGCTGTATCAATGGGTATTGCACTTAAGTTAAACCCCCTTTTGATCCTTGCAGTATCAGCTTCCAGCTCAATTTCAGCTGTTTTGATCGTAGCGTTTTTAGGGGATTCACTCAGAAGCAAATTCATTAAATGGAGATATGGGGAAAATAAGAAGTTTGAAAGGAGCCGAATTCATAAGGTCTGGATTAAATATGGTGTGATAGGTTTAGGATTGTTATCACCACTTCTTTTTGGTGCTCCGTTGGGAACTGCAGTAGGTATTACCTTTGGGGCTAGAAAAGACCATTTAATATTATGGATGTCCATTGGGATAATTATATGGAGTGCAGGACTGACTGCGGCCGGTATAATGGGTTTAATGAGTTTTGAAGGATTTTTAAATTGATTTGATACCTATTAATCCATAATACCTATTTTTATAGTTTTAAAGCATCTAAATGCATGTGAAAATAGTTTTTTAGAAAAAAGGAAATGTAAGGCCTTAAATCAGTTCATTTAATAGTTTAAGCATGAAAAGGGTTAATATGGAAGTTGATCGAAACCTTTAATAGTACAATAATCTAATTGTAGTTTTAAGAGAACTTAATATAACCTAATTAGGCTTATGAAAGACAGAATTTTTATGTTAATTTTAAAATAAGATTAATATGTCACGATAAACGTTTTAAAACGGTGTTTTAGAAGGTGTTGTAGTTGGAAAAGATAAAAATAGCGATAATTGGTATTGGTAATTGTGCAAGCTCCCTTATACAGGGAATACACTATTACAAATACAAGGATCCCCAAGAAGTCATCGGTCTGATGCATTGGGATATAGGTGGTTACACACCATCAGATATAGAGGTGGTTGCTGCCTTTGACATCGACAAGAGGAAGGTTGGAAAGGATGTGAGCGAAGCCATATTCGAAAAACCTAACTGTACCACAGTATTCTGCGAAGATATACCTGAAAGTGGTGTTGAAGTATCAATGGGATGTGTCCTTGATGGTGTAGCACCGCACATGGCCGAATTTAAGGATGATAATACATTCATAGTTTCGGATGAAGCAGAAAAAGAAAAAAATGAAATAATCAAGATCTTAAAGGAAAGTGGGGCAGAAATACTTCTTAACTACCTTCCAGTTGGTTCTGAAGAAGCAACAAGGTTCTATGCCCAGTGTGCACTTGAAGCAGGTGTTGCATTCATTAACAACATGCCTGTTTTCATAGTGAGCAATCCTGAATGGGATGCAAAGTTCAGGGAAAGGGGAATACCAATTGTGGGTGATGATATAAAGGCACAGATCGGTGCAACCATAACCCACAGAACACTGGCAAACCTGTTCCGTGAGAGGGGTGTGAAACTCGAGAGAACCTACCAACTTAACACAGGCGGAAACACTGATTTTCTGAACATGCTCAACAGAAACAGGTTAGATTCTAAAAAAGAATCCAAAACTGAGGCTGTTCAATCTGTTCTTGCTGAAAGGCTTGAACCTGAAAACATTCACATAGGCCCATCAGACTACGTTACCTGGCAGCAGGACAACAAGCTCTGCTTCCTCAGGATGGAGGGAAAAACCTTTGGTGATGTTCCAATGAACATAGAACTTCGATTGAGTGTTGAAGATTCACCAAACTCTGCAGGTTGCGTTATCGATGCTATAAGGTGCTGTAAACTGGCTCTTGAACGTGGAGTGGGTGGATATCTAACCTCAATTTCAGCCTACACAATGAAACATCCTCCAGAACAGTTCAAGGATGAAAAAGCTCATGAAATGGTTGAAGAGTTCATAGCTGGGAAAAGGGAAAGGTAAATCCCCTTTTTACATTTGAAACTTTTTTTTTATTAAAAAAGAAAGAATTTTATTAGTTTTTTTATTAATCCTTAAGTTATTAATTCATAATATTTCCTGAACTTCTTATCGACTTTTTTACGCTTTTAATTTATTTAGAACTTTCATTTTAAATTCGTCCTAAAAAAAATGTTTCTTCGTACAATTCATTGAAGATGAAAAAATGGGATGGAAAAAATAAAAAAAATAGAATGCTGAATCATCTTTATCAGCACATACTGATTTTTAAAGAGCAAACTCATTTTTAAAGACCAAACTCCCCTGTTGCAATCCAATCTGCCTTTATTAATGTCCACCAGTCTACTGCCAGTCCCTTCAGCACGTAATCGTAGGGTAACCATCCGTAACCTTTATCACCCCAACCCTTTCCCCATGAGTTTCTGATAAGTAGGGCTCCTTTAGTGGTGTTTCCACAGTTGGGATTTTTGATCACAACACTGTCATCGTATCCCACTGCCACTATTGCATGGCCACCTGCAACCTTTTCTCCGCTGCAGGGATAGGGTATATTTCCAGCTTCTGCATGGTATATGGAGTCGTAAACTGTGAACCCGAACATGGATGGTAAACCCGCCACCAAATTTGTTTTTATTCTATCTAAAAGTATATCTACAGGTGTTGATGGCGGATCAAGCCGAAGATACTGGATTGCCTTGTAGTTTTCCGCAAATGCATAGCAGAATGCATCTGGAACTGCATCAAAGTCTGGTTTTTTATCTGTGTAGGGCCAGTACTTCTCTGGTGGCACACCAAAAAGAACCAGTGCAGCCATGGTTGTTCTGAGGTAGGATCCAGTATCCCCAGTTAGTCCTGCCAACTGTCGAGAATTTTTGTAAAGAAAGAGCCTTGATGCATCTATATAACTTCCAAAAGCCCTGCGTTCGAAGTATTCAAGTAGTCCGGCCCCTGCATTTGCAGTGCAGGATCCCAAACTTTTCTGATCCTCCACAGGAGAGCACCATTCCCTAAGATCCACTGCAGCGGGAATTTCAGTCACAGGTTCTTTAATGCCTAACTCAACCACCATATCCACTATTCCTTCATTCTTCTTTTTTTCAATGTTAAGTGTCAGATCCCTTCTATCAGGAAGATCTGGAAACCATCCCATTCCCTTTTCAAATATTTCATCCATTTTGTACCTCCTCTATTTTTTTGATTTGGATGAACATGTCAAAGAAGAAAATGAATTTGAAGTGTTAAAAAAGAATTAAAATCGATTTAATGGACAAAAATATGAAAATTATCCATTACATCTCTTTATAATCTTCATCTTTGAATTTAATCTTCATTTTAAATTCCTTTGATTAAATAGTCCCGTAGTTGCAGTAATAGTTTCAGAACATCTGAAGCATGGCAACGGGATCAGTTAGTAATAATCAGTTGAGAAAAGTACTTACTTTTTTCTAAAATGAGTTCAATGCATACGTATTAATAATAAAATTGGTTGAAATGGTGTGTTGCACACCACTCATTCAACACTAGTTTTTCGAATTTTAACCATTGTTTCATAGTAGGGAGTCCCATTTCCAGCATTACTCATTATATCCACGGTTAAAACGTTGATGTTCTTCCCATACTTCATCCAGCCACCCATCTGTACTTTAACTGTATCAATCCTTGCATCTGGATCCCCTCGAATAGTAACCTTCAACTCTCCAAATGGAGACTCAAGGACTGCAGTTTCCCCATCATGCATTCCAAGTTCGTTGAGTATTTTGGGTGAAACTTCAGCATCAATTAGCCCAGTGTCCATTTCACTTTCTGGAACAACTGAACGAACCCATTTTTCAGGGGACGAAGAGATGAGATGGAGGTTGTAACCATCATCAAAACCATTGATTTTTCCTTCGTAGTCTGAAAAATCATTAAATCCATCTGTGAATTCAGTTATGAATTCAAATTTTCCAGAGGCTGTGAAAAACTTTCCATCTGAGTAGGGTATGTAATCTTCGGGCACCATTTTCACGGGGCCTGCCTTGAGATCATCCCATTCTACTCCCTGATCAAGAACTGTTGACACTATTTTTTGCAGCCAGTACTCAGGTTTTCCCCCCATTTTCTCTCCGAATCCCATTTTATCTGCAAGTTTCTGGAATACCTCAAGCTCAGACTTTGCCTCACCTTCAGGATTTGTTACAGGATTTATGGAATATATCCAGTTGTGCCCGTAACTTCCAACCAGGTCTTCCTCTTCAAGAAAGGTTGTTGCAGGTAAAAACAGATCAGCAACATCTGCTGTGTCGTTGAGGAAATGATCCATCAACACAACATGATCAACAGCTTCAAATGCCTTTTTGACCTTATTAGAGTTTGGATTCAAGTTGACAGGGTTTCCGGATGTTATGAAGGCCATTTTTATTGGTGGATGGTCTGCCTTGAGAATTGCCTCACCAATCGTAGGCATTGGAAGTTTTCTACCAATTTCGGGCCTTTCCAGGGCATAGGAATCATTAAAAAATCCGAACTCCTCAAATCCCTGACTCACACCTCCACCTGAAATTCCAATGTTTCCTGTTATGGCTGCAATGGCATCCAAAAATCTGAATATGATGTGTCCTGATATGTACCTGTGAAGGCCCCAGCCTGTGACTATGCTGGAGGGTTTATTTTGAGAGTAGGTAACTGCAAGTTCCGTGATGGTTTCAATGGACACATCACATTTAACTGACAGTTCCTTCATGGAAAAGCCCTGAATTATCTGGAGATATTTCTCGAAGTTTCTGGTGCTCTCATTTATAAACTCTTTATCTGTAAGATCCTTATCCAGAATTATCTTGGAAACTGCAACTGCAAGGTAAGAATCTGTTCCAGGTTCTGGCTGAATGAAAAGATCTGCATGTACTGCAGTTTTTGTTTTAATCGGGTCAACAACAACCAGTTTTGTACCGTTTCTCTGGGCTTTCCTGAGTATCCTCCAGAGATGGATGTCTGTAACTGCTGGATTTCTTCCCCAGATCAGCACGGTTTTACTGTTAATGTGGTCTAAATGATCGTGGGATATTCTCATGCCCAAATCCATTTCCTGACCTGCCTGACCTATTCCACCACACACAGTTCCATAGAGGGTTGAAACTCCCCCAAGTAAATTGAAAAATCGCCTATTAAGTATTTTAAGGGCAGTTCTTGATCCAAATCCCTGGTAGTAAAGTACTGAGTTCTTTCCATGAGATTTTATTGTATCCCCAAGTTTGGACACCATGATATCAAAGGCTTCATCCCAGCTTATTCTTTTCCAATCCCCATCTTCACGTTTAAGTGGATGTAGAACTCTTTTATGGCTGTAATGAACATTTTCAAGGTATTTTGCAGTATTGGGGCAGAGAAATCCGTCGGTAATATCATGATCTGGATTTCCCTTGAGTTTGACTATTTTTCCATCCCGAACCGTAGCGATTATGCTGCATCCACCTGGACAGTCCCTTGTGCATGCAGTTAAAATTTTTTTCAAGATATATGCACCCTTTAAATCTTAGAATTATATTTATCATCTGTATATTTTATAATATACAATTACAGGAGTAGCTGGTTGTTTTTAACAAAGTTCAATTGAAACATTCTACTTCATTGTGATTTTTAAGTTTTATAAATTGTACATGATTTTCATCGAGATAACAATTAAGAAAAAATAAAAGGTTAAAAATAAATTAAAGAAAGTTTTTTAAGGCACCTTCAATCAAGCCAGAGGATTCTAATACTGTGACACCTCTATCTTCAATGTTTGATCTGGGGTCTGGACCAATTTTAGCACACAAAATCATGTCACAATCCCCCAACAGATCACAGACAGATTTCCAGCGATCTGAATGTTCTTTAATGGTGATGTTTGGTTTTTCCCGGAGTTCAAGAAATTTTACTTTATCGCTTTGAATTTCAAAAATCAGGAAATGATCACAGGCTGAAAAGTGCAGATCCACATTTTTACCATCACTTGAAGCCACTGCAATCTTCATTCTGATCCTTCCTCCCTTAATGGGACATCACACTTCCCTGCAGAATCATCGTAGTATTTCTCTATGATAGTGTTGGTAAATAGATCCACAAGATGTGTACCTGCCCTGTATCCTAAAATTGGCATTCTTTGAGCACCTAAACGATCGTAGATAGGGAACCCCAATCTTACAAGTGGAATATTTTCTTCTTTAGCTATTCTTGCACCGTAAGAATTTCCAATGAGCAGGTCAGTATCTACACCTTTGATATGCTCATGAAGGTCGTACAAGTCTCCACCTGAAAGCACGATTGGATCATTACCATTTTCATCGGATATCCTTCTAACATCATCAATGAACCTTTGGCTTGAAACTCCGGTACATATTACAGATGGAACCATTCCAAGTTCCGACACGAATTGAGTCATTCCAGCAACGAAGTCTGGATCACCATAAATCGCAACCTTTCTGTCATAGTTGTAGGAATGTGCATCCACAATAGCATCTATAAGTCTTCCACGATCTCTTTCAAGCTTTTTTGAAGTTTTTAGTCCCAGAATGTTTGTTAAGGATTCGATAAATTCATCTGTATTTTTAAGGCCTACTGGCATTGGTCCTGAAAATGAGGGAACCCCATATTTTTTATCCAGAAAACTGGCCCCAGAATCTGCATGTTTGCAAAGGGATATTGTGCCCTTAGAATTTGCAGAATCTTTAATATCATCCAAAATTGTTCCAGCACATGGTAAAAATGATACATCCCCAGTAATTGGTGCATTAAGTGATTCTGAAGTATCAGTGAGGATTATACTTCCACATTTAATGGTTTCAAGTATAACTTTAACTTCTTCTACATCTGCAGGAGATATCGTGCCGGTTACAATATTTATTTTACCATTATCCCCATTTTCATTGGATTTTTGGGTTAAATTTTCAAGCAGTGCTTTTATTGTTCTGTCGTAGCCTTCAACATGACTTCCTGCATAGCTTGGAGTTGAAACTGGAATTATGGGAATGATATCTTCAGCTTCAAGATAGGATTCTGTGAACTTCTTTATTATACTGGGCATATCATCTCCAATTGTTTCTGTAAGACAACTTGAAGTCACACCTATCAAACTCGGTTCATATTCTTGATATATCGTTTTAAGAGCTTTTAAAAGGTTTGCTTCTCCTCCGTAGACAACTGTTCCTTCACTCATTGATGTTGAAGCCACATTTATGGGTTCACGGTAGTGACGGCACAGCTGAAACCTCATATACGTACTGCACCCCTGAGAACCATGAATTAAGGGCATTGCACCCTTAACTCCTAGAAGTGCCTGTACAGCACCCATTGGCTGACAGAACCTGCAGGGGTTTATAACTGCAAAATTTTTATGACCAACGTGTGCTTCTTGATTTTCTTTAATCACCTTCAATTCTCCTTTAATCCTTGTTTTATACCTAAATTGGTGATTCTAACTGAATTTCATATTTTCAAGTTATTATTCAATTTATTATTCCTCAAAGGCCTTTGGAACCAAATTCCAAACTGGGCTGGATACCGACCTATCAACTTCCCTGGCAAAGTTTATGAAACCTTGAAAACCTGCAAAGGATGTTATCCTATCATGATTAAAGTCACAGAAGGGTATTCCAATCTTTAAGGCCATGTATTTCTCTTTTGCACCTGAAACAACTAAATCAGGTTTATATTTTTTCAGAAGCCTTGCTAGTTCCATTGAACCTGCATCATCCACAACAAGGGTTCCATCCTTAACAGCATCCTGTATTCTCTGGTAGTCCTCAGGAAGACCATTTTGTGTTCCAGTCATTATAACATTCATTCCAAGTTCTTCAAATGACCTTATAAGGGACCAAGCCTTGTTTCCCCCAACGTAAACTGCTACACGTTTACCTTCCAATCTTTTCCTGTAACCCATAATTTTAGAGCGTAAAACTTTCACATCACCCCCTATGAGTTCTTCAGTCTTCTTCATCATCTTTTCATCAGCAAAGAACTCTGCAACTGCCCTTAATGATTCTGATGTTTCTTCAATTCCAAAGAAGTTGACCTTTATTGAGGGTATGCCATAACTCTTTTCCATCTCATGTGCAAGGTAGTTCGAGGATTTTTGGCATTGAACAACGTTCAGATCCGCGTTGTAAGCTTTGACTATTTGAGCAACCCTTGAATCACCAGTTACTGAACAGTTGATTTCCACCCCAATCCTTTCAAAGAGTGATTTTATAGCCCATAAATCCCCTGCAACGTTGAATTCACCGATTATATTTATTTTGTATCGGGAATTTTCATTCTTAATTTGATTCTGATCATTTTCTGAGTCTGTCCCTATCACATAATCTAGAAGGGCATCACATGCGATTCTGTGGCCCAATGATTTATTGAAACTTCTAAAACCTTCAGATTGAACTGGTACAACCCTACATTTCGTTATTTCCTGGGCCTTTTTGCACACACTTTTCAGATCATCCCCTATCAGTCCAACAACACATGTAGAATATACGAATATTGCTGCAGGATTGTAAAGTTTGTTTAATTCAATTATAGTTTCGAATAATTTATTTTCTCCCCCAAATACTATGTCTTTCTCTTTTAAATCCGTTGAAAAACCTGTTTTGTAAAGATCATCCCCCGAGGTCCTGCTGCCCCGTATATCCCATGTACATGAAGCACAACCCACAGGACCGTGTACCAAATGTATTGCATCGGTTATTGGCATTAAAACTACTCTGGCCCCCCCATAAACACAGGAACGCTGGGTGACAGCACCGGGTATTGATGATTCATTACAGGAAGGGATTGAATCCTGACTTTTTATGCACATGTGACGTTTACGAGACTTCAACGTTTTCAGAATAGATTCAGGAATTTCTGGCATTATTATCTCACTATCTGCTGAGTTACTCCCTGATTTTCTATCTTCTACTTCCACATCTGCATTGCTGTCCATATTTAATACCAATTTTAGCCTCCTTTAACCAATAAAATTTAAATGTAATCCACAACCATTATAAAATCATTTAAAAACTATTTATTAATGAAATACCCAGTTTTTAAATATTATTTTAATATTTAAACCATTTTAACTGTTATTCTAAAAAAGATTTGGATATTGTTCGGGATTTGCTCCAAAACATCTGAAATATTGGTTACAGTACCCCAAATATCCAAATTAAATCCATTATTTTAATAAATGATTTTTTTTAATCCTGTTTTTTACTGCTGGAGCTTCCAGTGGGTTTCATCGTAATATTTTTCCATGACTGTGTTGGTTATCCTGTCAAGGAGATTTATACCCCCGTTGTATCCCACAATTGGTACTCTGTGATATCCTGCACGGTCGTAAACTGGGAATCCAACCCTAACAAGTGGAATTCCAAGATCTTTTGCTATCACTCTTCCATCGGAATGTCCTATCACCAGATCAACAGGTTCTTCCTTGAGACGTACTTCCAATGCCCTTAAATCCTGTCCTGGGAGAACATCAATAGGACCATCAGATTCCTTGGATACCTTTTTCATATCCTCAACAAACTCAGGATTCTCTGTTCCTGTACATGCAACTGCAGGTATCATTCCCAGTTCACATACAAATCTTGCTATACTGCTTACCATTGCAGGATCTCCATAAATCGCAACACTGCGACCGAAGAGGTATCTGGATGCTAGATCTGCCATTGAATCTACAAGCAAACCCCTTTCATCCAGAAGTTCATCTGTAACTTCCACATCGGTTAGTTTCACCATGTTCCTCACAAAATCGTCGGTGTTCTGGAGTCCAATGGGTAACTGTCCAATGACTGCAGGTACATCGTACTTCTTCTCAAGATCCAGAGCTGCAGAACCGGCATAGTTACACAAGGCAATTGTTCCCAGGCTGTTTGAAGATTTAGAGATGTCTTCAACTGGTGTGCCCCCCTTCGGGTAGTAAGGCTTCATTTGAGTTGCAGAAGGCCTTAATGGTGAGTCGAATGGGTCTGATGTGTCTGTGAGCATTATACCCTCAGAACCCATTAAAGACATCATGTGTTTTATTTCACGTATGTCACCAGGGTTGACTATTCCCGGGATTATATTAACTTTCCCATTGGATTCCCCAGGATCCTCTGCAAGGGTTGAAACCATTGCTTTAACAGCATTGTCATATCCTTTGAAGTGGTTTTCAACGAAACTTGGAGTGCTTATGTGAATTAATTTAATTTTTTCAGCCTTTTCTTTACCCATCTTATCTATCATTTCTTCACGGGCAACTTTTATGAACCCCTCAACATCATCTCCAATAATTTCACATGAACAGGTTGTTACGATACCCATAAGATCTGGTTTGAATCTTAATGCAAGATTTCCTATACCCGATATAAGATTTTTACGCCCTCCAAATACAGCCGCATCCTCGTGAAGGGATGTGACAGCTATTTCAGACGGTTCACGGAAGTGTCTTGAAAATCCGTACCGCACAAATGTTGAACAACCCTGAGATCCATGAACTAATGGAAGTCCCCTTTGAACCCCTGCAACTGCAAACATAGCTCCTAAAGGTTGGCATGTCACAAGAGGGTTTATGATAGCATTTCTATTCTTCTCAACGATGTTTATACCGCATGCAGTCATGTTTTCAGATTTTGCACCTTCTACTTTAACACTCATTTTCCTACCTCCCCTTCAGCCATTTCCCCATGTGAAATCTCTTCTTTGATATCTTCATTGGTACTTCCTTCAGTTTCGTATTCAAATTCCAGCATATTCCAAACTGGATTGTATATGGCAGCATATATATCCTTTGTAAGGTTTAAAAAGCCTTCAAATCCTATATAAGGACCATTTTCGTAGGAATGGATGAGAACACATGGTACGCCCATTTTGTGGGCTAAATACTTTTCTTTTACACCGGAAAGCATGAGATCTGGCTTGCATTTTTCTATTATTTCTTCCATTTCCAGGGAGTTTGGGTCGTCAAATATTATGGTTCCTTCATCCACACGCTCTTTGATCTTTCCGTATCCATCTTCGTGTTCAAACATGGTAGATACTGCAATTACCTCCATTCCAAGCTCCTCTTGAAGAGGCCTTGGGAAGTGCCAGTTTTTTGGACCTCCTGAAAAAACCCAGACCTTTTTGCCCTTGAGTTTTTCACGGTAGAAATCTAGTTGAGGTCTTATTTCTTTCATTCTGCTTTCTATAACCTCTTCTGCTTTATCCTCCAATCCAAAATATTTTCCAACCGCCCTTAAGTTCTCTGCACAGTACCTTGGCCCAAAGAAGTCCACTTTCATGTAGGGCACTCCATATTTTTCCTCTATGAGATCTGCTATGTAGGTTGCAGAACGCTGACACCTGACAAGGCTGAGTTTGGCCCTGTGCATCCAGCATATCTCATCATGGGTTGAATCACCTGAGAATGATGATAATATCCTTATTCCCATCTCATCGAAGTAGGATTTAATGATCCAAAGATCCCCATCTATGTTGTACTCCCCTATAAGGTTGACATCGTAGGGTGTTGTTTCCAATGGTTCTTTGGTACCTACAAGACAGTCAAACAAGGTATGGTTTGCAACGTGGTGTCCTTTAGACTGTGTTGGACCTGAAAAACCAGGGGCGTTAAATGCTACAACATCTTTACCCAGTTCTTCAGAGAGTTCTTTGGCCACTGCATCCATGTCGTCACCTATCAGACCAACAGTACATGTTGAATATGTGTATATTGCATTGGCTTCTGGGAATTCCTTTGCAGTTTCAAGGATGGTTTGTCGTAGTTTTTTCATCCCTCCAAAAACCACGTCTGATTCCTTGAGGTTAGTTCCAACGATGTATTTGAGGTTGAAATTTTCTATTGGAAATTTACTTCCATCAGGCATGTCCGGACTGGTTGGATACCTCTTACTTCCATATCCATAAGCTGTGCAACCCACAGGTGAGTGGACAACATGTGCAACATCCTTTATGGCTCCAGTTATAACACCTTTAACACCTGCAAATGCACAACCCCTCTCAGTCATACATCCTGGAACTGTCTTGGTATTGCAGGCAGGAATATCTTCCGTGGGATCTGCTTTATCCTTAACATAAGTGTGTTTTTTTCTTTCGGGAATATCCTTATCCACATCAAAAAGTTTGTAAGGCATTATAATTCTCCTTTATTCTTTAAATTTCTTTAATAAATGCTTCATTTATTTCAATTGGCTTATTTTAATCTGATCTTAGTTAAAAACATTCAAAGAACTTAAAAGTTCTTTAAAGGTCCTATTCAAGGCCCCATATAGTTCATTAATTCAAGTTTAAGTTGTGAGTTGAATTGTATTTGAAATTGGATGGTGTGGATGAATGGGGTGAACTAGTTGGAAGGTTTAAACTCCCATTTCAAATGAGGGGTTATAGAAGTTTTATTGGATATTCGAAGTTCTCTGAACATTTCAATTTTCAAATTATAATATTTTGGTTTAATCTATCGCTCTTTCTCCTCTTTCATCAGTTCTAACTCTCACAGCATCCATTATTGGGCAGACAAAAATTTTTCCATCACCTATCTGTCCTGTGTGGTTAACCCTCATTATGACCTCAACAACGAGAGATGCATCCTCATCTGGAACAACCAGTGATATCATTCTCTTGGGTATGTAACTCATGGTTCCTTTTTCCTCTAGAAGTTGCGGCTCCTGAATATCAAAGGAAACTTCCCCTATTATGGCCTTCTGTTTTCCTCTACCCATAACCCTACGAGCAGTCATTGCAGGGAATCCTAGGGTATCCAGAACATTTTTGGTCTGAGCCATTTTTTTAGGGCGTATTATGGCAATTATCTCTTTCATTTATGCACCCCCTTAATTTTATAGATTATAATCCTTCTGATCTTGTTCTTACTGTGTAGACAGATTCAACATCACTTACAAATATTTTTCCATCACCAAAATTCCCTGTAAATGCAGATTCGTTGATTTTTTCTATTATTTCAGGTATTCCCTCATCTTCTGCAACCAGCATGAGCATCACCTTGGGAAGTTCATCGTAGTAGATCTTATCCAACTGGATACCCCTCTGTTTTCCACGTCCAATTACATCCATTTTGGTGAGAGCAACATATCCGGACTCTGCAAGGGTTTCTACAACTTCTTCTATTTTATCTGGCCTCAATATTGCGCGTACCATCTTCATTTTTTTAATCTCCTAATCCAAATTAATTTAAAAAAATTAAAGGGTTTTTAATCCATTAAACCGTACTGAACAACCATTTCTTCAAGCTCATCCATGGACATTGGTTTTGGGATGACGAATTTTTCGTTGTTAATGATTTTACCTGCAAGGGCTTCGTACTCATGGGCCTGGTTACAGTCTGGTTCAAAATCTACCACTGTTTTTTTGTTGAACTCTGCTTTCTGGACTATGTTGTCCCTTGGAACGAAGTGGATCATCTGGGTTCCTATTTTTTTACAGAATTCTTCAAGGAGTTCCCTTTCTCCATCAACGTTTCTGCTGTTACAGATTATTCCTCCAAGTCTCACACCACTCTGATTAGCGTATTTCACCATACCTTTACACAGGTTGTTTGCTGCGTAGAGTGCCATCATCTCTCCAGATGCCACAACGTAGATCTCTTCAGCTTTGCCGTCCCTGATAGGCATTGCAAATCCACCGCACACAACATCCCCAAGTACATCGAAGAAAACAAAGTCATTGTCTTCGTAGATCTTCTGTTGTTCCATGATGGTGATTGCAGTAATTACACCACGACCTGCACATCCAACACCAGGTTCAGGACCTCCAGATTCAACACATTTTATTCCTTCAAAACCTGTTGACATGACATTGTCCAGTTCCATACAGGCTTCTTCTCCATCTTCCCTGAGGGTGTCCATCATGGTTCTCTGCATTTTTCCCCCAAGAATCATTCGTGTACTGTCTGCCTTTGGGTCGCAGCCGTGTATCATAACCCTCTGATTGTGAAAGTGTGCCATTGCTGATGCTGTATTCTGAGTGGTTGTGGACTTTCCTATTCCACCTTTTCCATAAATTGCTATTTTTCTTACCATTTAAACCTCTCTTGATTATTTTTTTAGTTAAAATCGATTTTAATAGAGTATTTATTCATAAATATCCTTTTAAACCGATTTTTTTAATCCTTAATTCAATCACTTCAGGGTTCACCTCGAAGTTTATCGGAATAAGGAAACCTACTTCCGACAACAATACATGTGCGGAAGAAGTATATAAAGTTTGTGATAGGTATTTGAAAAATGTTCAGTAATTTCAGATATAATATAAAACAAATTAGTGAAAATTAATAAAAGGCTGTGATCATTAAGAGAGTTTCAATTCCATGAGAATGGATGCTTTTTAGATAAGTTTTTATCGTATGCAAACCCCACTATATCTATCTTTTTTAAAAGGTGTTTGTGAAAGGTGTTTGAATCAAATCTTGCAGTGCCTTTGATACTGCTGGTTACTAATATCTTTATATCAATATTCATCGATCTATTAACTGATAGAAAGTCCATTTCATCAAAGTCAATATGCAGTTCAAGTATGAATTCATTGTTTACTAAAATGATTAGGATAAAAATATAATCAAGGGATACCATGAAGTTGGAGAGAAAAAATTTTAAGGGAAAATTAATACTGATTCCTGCAGTTGCAGCATTTTTATTGGCATTGATACCAACACTAACCCATAACTGGCCCTTAAGCTGGGACATATTTTACCATGTTCAGTACGCAAAAATATACTCCCAGTATGGATTTACACTGGTAGATCCGCTCTTGAATGCACCCACAGGTCAGGTCATAGGGTATCCTCCGCTTTTCCATCTGCTGCTTGCTGCCCTTGGAACAGTTCTTAAGGTTGACTACTTCCAGATAGCCAGGTTCATGCAGCCATTCATTGCAATGTCCATAGTGCTCTCTGTAAGCTACGTTGCCAAAAAGCTCTACGGAGAAATTGCGGGCATGTCCACAGGTTTTCTCCTGATTTCAAGTTACATGTTAACCCGTCTACTACTTCCAATACCTGAAAACTTAGCCCTGATATTCTTACCCCTTTCAGTTTACTTTTATTACATCTCCATAACTAAAAGAACATTAAAATACGCAGTTATATCTGGAATATTATTCATACTAGTCTGTTTAAGCCATCAAGCAGCAATATTATGTTTATTACTGGTTATAATATCATTCACCCTACTTGAAATAATATTAAGCCGTAGGATCACTGTTTTAAAGAATTTTGGTGCATTCCTCTCTGTGGGAATTATTTTAGGAATTATGGGTTTAATCATGCTTTTAATATTAAAACCAGGACTTTTAAACACTATTATGCAAAAGGGAATAGAAGCCATTGGTTTTGGAACGAAACTCTACTACAACAAAACCTTCAGTAACATAGGATACCTGAGCCATCTTGGAGCTTTCGTTTCCTTGTTTGCACTGGTAGGGGCCATTGCAAGCATGAAATTAAGGTCTAAAAAAGGATTGTTCATGTTAACATGGATACTTGTGCTCTTCTTGTTGAGCAAAGCCTACTGGTTTGGTATAAATGTTATATCATACAGGGTCCTTGTTTACATCCTCATACCCATGACCATACTGGGAGGATTTGGTTTAAGCCATGCTTATTACCATCTTAAAGATTATAAACGATTTTCTTCACCCAGGTTCAGATCTGCATTTTTAATAGCTTTACTTGGCTTGTCAATGTTCTTTGGAGTTTTAACCGTTACAAATTCTGAGATGGGGGTTTTCTATGCTAAACCTGCATCTGGAAACTTCCAGATAGCACCTCCAACAGCATCAGAGGTTGAACTTGCCAGCTGGTTCAAGGCAAATGGAAACAGAAGTGAATCAATTTTAACAACAAATCAGTATTCCGGGATGCTCGTGTCAAGCTATGCTGAAATGCCAATGCACTACAACTTCGAAAATTTCAACAGCACCACTTCAAAGTCAGTTTTCCAAAAGGAAGGTATAGGTTACATAGTGCTGGACAAGCGCCTTACAATACCCTCAGAGAATGGAACATTCTACCTGCAGAAGGAGAATTCTGAGTTCTATCCACTTTACTACTACACTGTAAACATTTCTTCGCACTTGAGTGAGATAGTTCCAAGCTTTGCAGAGCTTGTGTATGAAAATCAGGACTTTTTGGTTTTCAAAGTTTGAATTTCAGGAAAATTTAACCCTTCCTACACAGTTACTTCATTTTTTTTTTAATAGGTTATTTTAATAAATTTTATCATGCAAACTGATTCATAAGTGCATATAACTTTAAAATTTACTCTAATTTATTCAAAGCACAACCTATTTTAGGACTTTATGGGAATATGATTACGGAAATATATATGGAACTTAGGACTATCTATATAGAGACAATGTAAGTAAGAATGAAAAAAGAAATCCAAACTTACTGTGAGGGTCAGAATGAAAAAGATAAAGATCATAGAAACAGCGTACCGAGATGCGCATCAGTCACTCCTTGCAACAAGGATGAGAACCAGGGATATGTTACCAATTGCCGAGAAAATGGATGAAGTTGGATTTTTCTCCCTGGAAGCTTGGGGAGGTGCAACCTTCGACAGCTGTATAAGGTACCTCAACGAGGATCCATGGGAACGCCTGGTTGAACTTAAAGAAGTCCTGAAAAAGACCCCGATACAAATGCTGCTTCGAGGCCAGAACCTCCTGGGTTACAGGCACTACCCCGATGATATAGTCAGAAAATTCGTTGAAAAATCCTATGAAAACGGTGTGGATGTTTTCAGGATATTCGACGCCCTTAACGATATAAGAAACATGGAACTTGCAATAAAAGTTGCAAAAGAACAGGGAGCCCATGTTCAGGGAACAATAAGTTACACTGTAAGTCCTTTCCACACAATAGACAAGTACGTGGAATTTGCAAAGGAATTAGAAGCATTAGAATGTGATTCAATAACCATTAAAGACATGGCAGGATTAATATCCCCACATGACACTTATAAACTTGTTAAAAGTCTTAAAGAGGAAACAGACCTCATGGTTAACCTCCACTGCCACTGTACAAGCGGTATGACTCCAATGAGTTACTATGCAGCATGTCAAGCAGGTGTGGATCTCCTGGACACTGCAATATCGCCTCTGGCATGGGGTACTTCCCAGCCCCCTACAGAGAGTATAGTTGCAGCGCTTAAAGGTACTCCTTGCGATACAGGCCTTGATCTGAAGCTTTTAAGTGAAATAAAGAAATACTTCGAGGAGATACGTAAAAAGTACAGCGGCCTCATAGACCCAATAACTGAAAGGGTTGATACAGATGTCTTGTTATACCAGATACCTGGAGGAATGCTTTCAAACCTGGTTTCACAGCTTAAAGAACAGAATGCACTTGACAGGTACGAGGATGTGCTTGAGGAGATGCCCCACGTGCGTGAGGAACTCGGCTACCCCCCACTTGTAACACCAACAAGCCAAATAGTTGGAATACAGGCAGTTATGAACGTTCTAAGCGGTGAAAGGTACAAAAACGTTTCAAAAGAAGTTAAGGATTACATCAAAGGATTCTATGGAAAACCTCCAGCCCCGGTCAATCAGAAAATTGCTGAAATGATCATTGGAGATGAAAAACCAATTGACTGCAGACCTGCAGACCTACTGGAACCTGAACTTGAAAAATTCAGGAGGGAAGGTGAAGAACTGGGCATAATCAAGAAGGAAGAAGATGTTTTAACCTATGCACTTTACCCTGCAGTTGCACCTAAATTCCTGAGGGGTGAAGCAGAGGAAGAGGAAATTCCATCCCCTGAAAAACTTGCTCCATCTGAAGCTCCTGCACTCCCAACAGAGTACAATGTTGAGGTTGACGGAGAGGTTTTCGATGTTAAGGTTGTTCCAACGGGCTACATGGAAATAGAATCCGTGGGGACCAAGGCGCCATCGGGACCTGTTGAAGGCGGAGTCACATGCAGTATGCAGGGAATGATCCTGAAGCTCAAGGTAACAGAGGGTGACAAAGTCAATGAGGGAGATGTTGTGGCAGTTCTTGAAGCCATGAAAATGGAAAACGATATTCATGCCCCTCAGTCTGGAACAGTTGAGGAAGTCTTCGTGGATGAGGGAGATACAGTCAACCCTGGAGAAGCCCTGATGGTCATAAAATGACCTTAATCTCCTTATTTTTTAACCTTCATCAATTTTGTTTATAGTTTTTAAAACTTCTTTTAAAATTATCTTATTTTTTTAGAAATAGTGACTTCTTTAAATTTTTTTTAGCTTCGAAGATTGAAAATTCGTTACTTGAAGATATAAAAAAAGAGTAAAAAAGAAAAGAATGGAATTTTGTATCTTGACTAGTTTTATTTGAATATAAAAAAAAATTTGAAGGCGAGAAAAGGAAATTAAAGTCCATAAATTCATTCCATGTAAAGAGTTTTATCAGGAATTCCCGATTCTTTAAATGCCCTTTTACGTCTCATACAGGATTCACAAACACCACAGTGCTCTTTTTCATCTTTGTAACATGAATAACTCATGTACATTGGTGCCCCTATCCTGTCACCAAATTCTACAATCTCCCTTTTATTCATACCAATTACCGGTGCTTCAATCATTATATCATCAAAGGATCCAATATCCAAAACCTTGTTGAATGCTTCTAAAAATTCTTTGGAGTTATCAGGGAAGGTTACAGCTTCCTCCAGGTCCCAGCCAACTATGATTATTTCAGCACCCTCCGCCTCTGCAAATGAGGTTGCAATGGCTGTAAAAACAACGTTACGTCCAGGAACCCATACCTTACGTGCTGTTTCATTACAGATTTCTTTATCATCCAGTTCATGCTCATGGAGTTCAGGTATCTCCTCACTTGATGTCAGAGCTGAACCACCTAAGTTTGCAAGCCATGGCAGTTCCAAAACCGTGTGTTTCATATCCAATTTTTCACATATGGAACTTGCAGCCTTTATCTCCCTTTCAGCACTTCTCTGACCGTAGTTGAAGGTTAAAGCGTGAATTTCATATTCATCCCTAAAACTGGACGTTGCAACTGTTGAATCCAGACCTCCTGAGAGGACTGCTATTGCCTTTTTCTTTTCTGACACCATTTGTACACCTGTGAACTTTAATAATTTGATTCTATCATCTATTGATTTTGTCTATTATATTCTGTAACTATAAAATTGGTTTTCAGTGAAGGAATTTTGAATTAAATGAATTAATAATCTTGGATCATGATTTAAATTTCTTGAATGCATCTTCAGCCATTGCCATAATATCTTTAACTGGAATTCCAGTTTCAATGGAAACTTCTTTTGCATCCTCATATTCAGTTTTGCTGCTTACAATGTCCTCTCCAATCAACCCCACTTTTATCCTTATACTTTTTTTCATCCCATTTACATCCACTTCAACAGGTACTATTTCCCTTGAAACAGTGCTACGATGACTGTAGGGTAAAAATCGAACACCCAGAGTTCCTGTCTCTCTTATGATTGCCTCTGCAATTGCATCAGAATCTTCAGGCTTTGTTATTACCCTGAGAAGATGTCCGGGCCTGTTTTTCTTGGTCAGAGTGGGTATGATGGTAACGTCCCTTGCTCCCTTCTCCATCAACCTGTCAAATGTATGCCCCAGAACCTCTCCTGTAACATTGTCCAGGTTGGTTTCAAGTATGTACACCTTGTCCATTGGAACATGTGAATCACCTGTGATAATCCTTAAAACGTTTGGGATGGAGAGTTCATATTTTCCAGCACCGTAAACCACAGTTTTGTCTGTTACCATGGGATAAAATTTGCAGAACTCATCAACCATGTTAACAAGGAGGGCCGCACCTGTTGGTGTTGCAAGCTCCTGTTCAACAGGTCCGCCGAAGGTTGGAACGTTCCTCAGGATCTCAAGGGTTGCAGGTGCAGGAACACTTAAAACACCATGCATACTTTTTATTCTACCACCTCCAAGGGCAACTGGCATTCCGTAAACCTTCTGTTTGTTCAATCCAAGTTTGAAAAATGAGTAAGCTGCACCCACAACATCTGCAACTGCATCTGCAGCCCCAACCTCATGGAAGTGCACTTTCTCCATAGTTGTGCCGTGAACCTTTGATTCTGCCTCTGCAAGTGTTTTAAAAACTTTTTTAACGAACCCAGTTACTTCCGGACCAACATCAGGGTGATTAATACTGTCAAAGCCATTGAGAAGTTCCATGTAGGTTACAGGTTCCTTATCCCTGCAATTGACATCCGCGTAGGTTGCAGATATCCCTGATTTTTTAACTTGGGATATTTCCACCTTTACATCTCCAAAGTGTGATGCATAATGTTCCATGACGCTTATGATATCTTCATGATCCACTCCAAGGGATGCTAAAGCTCCAACCATCATGTTTCCAGATATTCCTGAGTTTTGAGGGTCTATGATAACTACCATCTTTTCACGATCACTTCGTTAGGTTTAAGAATCCTATGATAAATTTAGGACAGATCTCTATTTTTATACGCTACTATTTATGCTATTGATGTTTCTTAGTTCTTGTTGAAAATGTTAACTGATAATTTTTTTGAAAGCCTCACCAAGCCCTGAATGATATCGTTGGCTGTAAAACTTTTTTTAAGGCTATGCTAATCCTGCCTTAAGTGAACTGTCCTAAAAAATTACAACCAACAATAAATCATCTGAAGAATTTTAAAATTTGAAAAAAGTTTTTAGAGTCTTCATAAAACTTACAGCATAATATTATGATTATTTATAAGTTTGTTTAGATAAATTTTAAGGCAGGTTACCTAAAAAAGATCCTTTTAAAGAAAAGTTTAAAGAAAAGTTATTTCTAAGAGAATCTGAAAATAGAAAAAAGCTAAAAATAAACCATCAAATCATTATCTGAAAATAAATTTAAGGGGAGGTTTGTAATGGACTGGAAATCTGTGGCTGTTTTTATAATATTTACGGTGATATTTTACTTTTTAATATCCTTCCTGCTGCACTGAAACCTTTTTGAAACTTCAATAGCTTCAAATCTTATTCTTTTTGTTTCTCTGGGAGGTTAACCATGTGGAAGGTGTAGTAACGGGCAAATCCACAGTCCCTGCAGCGTATCTCCATTGTGTACTCATCAACTGTTATGTCGTGGATGGTTGCATCACCGCAGTTGTAGCACTTGGCAGATTTTTCAAGTTTCCAAGCTTTAACTGTCATTTTCCACCCTCAGATTTACCTGGTACTTCAACTGTTTTCAGGGTGTAGTACCTTGCGGCACCGCAGTTGGTGCACCATATCTTGCCCTTGTTCATATTTATACGTATTCTCTGGACTGCATTTTCACCGCAGTAAAAGCAGGGCACTTCCTTCTCAAGGAACCATGTTTCAGTTCTATCTTCCTTGGTTTCGTGTTTTCCGTTGCTCACTATTATTTTGCGTATGGGTACCTCGAGTATGGTGTACTTCTCTCCATCAAGGGCTTCCTCAACAGATTCTATGATTCCATCAACCTTCTCTTCATCCACAACACTGCAGATGAGAACTGCATCTGTTGCATAATCCCTTATCATACCTATGGCTGATTTTGGATCCTCTTTTATTGAAAATCCCTTCCAATCCTGGGGAGACATTCCCTTGTACTCTAAAATGTAAAATCCAGTTATCCCTGCATCTGTAAGGGCGTTCATAGCTTTTCCCAGGTTTTCAATCTCAACAAAGACTCTAAGATGAACCTTCATAAAACCACCTACTATATATTCATTATATCCATCATATTATTATAATGTGTTGGTGATGAAATGAAAAAAATCTGCATAAAGGATGCGCAGGTCCTAGAAGACCGGGAAAAGCTTATAATTCAGAGGGAAAAAGGATTTTTAGCAGTTGGAACTCCAGCAGTTGGTGGGGGGATCATGGAGGTTAAAAGAATTGTTAATCAATTCAACTGCAGTGAAAGCCTTCCAGGATCAGGTTCTAAAGGTTCAGAAACCAGAAGTTTAGGGGAAGTTCCTCAAACTTCAAATGATCTTGATGTCCCCACTGACTCCATGATACTTCTAAATCCCTCAGATACTGGAGGTTCAGTAACACTTAACAATTTCAATGTTACAGCAGTTGTGACTGGAGATTACATAAAATATTTCTCCAACGATGCTGACTACCTCTGGATGAACATCATGGTATTCGTGGATGAATTCATGGATGAAGAAACTCTTTTAGAATTGTTCAAAACAACTTCAGATGCTAAATTTGCAGCTTTATGGGATATGGGTCTTTTAAATCATTTTTCATTTGATCCAATGAACTGTGGTGACTCAATAGTACTGGCATGCAAAGGTAATGGAAATCCTTCTGACGAGGAAGTGATCGAAACCATTGAAAAGACTGCAGAATGTGTTAGAAAAGCCGTGGCCGAACTACTCAAAATATGTGGCTTTCCAAAGGATGTTCTGGGTTTCATGGAGGATGTTGGAGTCACAGTGGACAACCTCACCGATGCGGGCATGGAACTTGTTGTTGGTGTTGAAAAAACAGATGAAATCAGGGAAAAACTCCGAATGCAGATAATCAAATCACTCCATGACCTGAACGTTGTATCCTTCATAATAGCAGGAATACGGCTTGAAGAGGACTACGAGAAGCACAGGGTTCATGGTGTGGATGTGGATGATGATCCAGCTTATCTTTACTCTGATGAGGTCTTTGGAATGTCAGTTGCAAACCAGATAGCTGGTACCAAGGCCATTTTCAACTTCAAAAGGTACGATGAAGCTAAACCTGGAATAATAAGTCATCTTGGCCCTGTTTTGGATGATGTTTTTGCAGGGCTCGTTGCAGGCTGCATGTCCAAGATATTTGAGGAATAGTTCTTTAGGGATTTAAAAGTACTTTGGAGATATTATTAAGATTTTAAGTAAACCTTGATGAGAAATTTTCAATGGAAGAATTCAATATCCAGTTCATTCAGAGTATATCTGGAGATACTTGGTTGCTTTTTGGATGATTTATTGTATGTCAGACTAAATGGATTGAATGGATGAAAATTATGGATAAAAATAAATTTGAGGAATACAATGCAGGATGATAACAGAAACAACAATGTCAGAGACCCTCAGAAAATTGGAAGTTTGAGGGGTATTGCAGGTCTGGTATCCTTCTCAACCATACTCCCCCTTAATATTCACACAAGCATTGAGGAAATGGCCAAGTTCACATGGTTCTGGCCCGTAATTGGAGGGTTCATTGGAATAATTGCAGGAACCTTTGGATTCTTCCTTCTGAATATGGTACAGATACCCCAAATCATTGCAGCTGCACTGATCTACAGTTTCATGATATGGTTCAATGGATTCCACCACCTCGACGGCCTCATGGACTTTGGAGATGGGATGATGGTCCACGGAACCCCTGAAAAGAAGATAGAAGTAATGAGGGACACAAGAATAGGCACCGGTGGAATGGCTTACTTCGTAATGGTGGCTCTGGTCACATTTTCAAGCCTAGGATCAGCCCCTGCAGCTTTGATATTTCCTGTAATCCTTGTATCAGAAGTAGCGGCTAAAATGGGCATTGTAACATGTGCAACCTTTTCTGAAGCATTTCCAGACGGCACAGGAAGGTTTTTCATTGAATCCATGAACAAAAAATTCCTGCTGCTTTCACTGGTTTTAGCTTCAACCATTGGATTTTTAGCCCTAAACATTACTGGAATAATTGGAATAATTGGAGGGCTGTTGGGTGGAACATTGATTGCGTTTGTGGCTCGAAGAAACTTCAAATGGGCAACAGGAGATATTCTGGGAACATCCAATGAAATTGGGAGAATGCTATCCCTGATAATCATCACATGGATTTTACTGGTTTAGATAACAATTGAATTTGATCTTAATGATATTACACTGAATATAAAGTGCATAGAATAAAATTTTGACTCTGAAAAAGCAGATTTAAACTACTATAAATTAAATTAAACTATAAATTAGGATTTTTATTGATAAATTAAATAAAGGATTGTAACAGACCATAACCCTAGATAGGTCAATAATTTTGTAAGGTTGGATAAAAAAATGGATAACAGTAAAGTTAATGTTTTAAGGCTTGATCACAGAAGGGTGAGGGATGCAAGGATAACAACACATGTATGTCTTACATCACGAGCCTTTGGAGCAGATAAGGTCATATTAAGTGGAGATAATGATAAAAAGATCATTGAAAACGTAAGAGATGTTGTGAAACGTTGGGGTGGAGATTTTGAGGTGGATTACCGTAAGAACTGGGAAAACCTCCTTGATGAATGGAAAAACTCAGGCGGTGAAATAGTTCACCTCACCATGTACGGAGAACCTGTTCAGGAAGTAACAAAGAAGATAAAGGAGTCTCCAAAGGACAAGCTTGTTGTTGTTGGTGGTTCCAGAGTTCCAACCAAGGTTTACCATGAAGCAGATTGGAACGTTTCCGTGACAACACAACCCCACTCAGAGGTTGCAGCCCTTGCAATATTCCTTCACACCCTTTTTGATGGTGCAGAGTATGATAAGGACTTTGAAGGTGGAAAACTGGAAGTAGTGCCTACAGCCCATGGTAAAAAGGTACTGACCCATGATAAGAATGCTGAGTGAACAATTGATGTTTCCCTAATGGGAAACTTCTTAATTTCAATTCTTTTCTTTAATTATTCGTTTAGTATTTGTTAATTAGTTTATTTGAGATTTTAAATCTTGGATTACTCCTTCTTTTTCATAAATTCTTAAAATCCTGTTAAGATTGGATCTTCATGTTAATTTAAGAGCTTCAACTTTCAAATTAAACGAACCGAACCATGTGAATTTCCATCCAAATAAATAAAGGAGTGGACAATTAAATTAATAGTAGTTAAAAATTCTCAGGTTTGCTTGAAGTACTTTTGAATTAGGTTTGTGAAGGGGGTTTGTTGCTTGATAAAGGTTGTTTCACATCCACTGGTGCAGGAAGAACTCGCTAAGTTAAGGAGTTCAGGTATTGATGGTGCAGATTTCAGAAGGGGAATGATTAAAATAGGCAGATGGATAGGTTACGAATTTGCAGAAACACTCCCAACAGAAGAATTCGAGGTTGAAACACCATTAGGAATTTCTAAAGGAATTAGAATAAAAGATAAAAATAATTTTGTAGTTGTGAATGTTTTAAGAGCCGCAATTCCCCTTGTTGATGGAGTACTCAGGGTTTTCCCCGAGGCAAAATGTGGGGTGGTTGGTGCCTGGCGCAGGGATGAACCACCATTTCCTGTGGAGGTCAACTACATCAAGCTGCCTGAAATCAAGGGTAAGATCGTTGTTGTTGCAGACCCAATGCTTGCAACTGGAAACACCATGACCAAAATCCTTAAAAAAATTGAAGAAACTGAAATTCCATTAAGAATGGTTGTCTTCAGTGTCATAGCTGCAGAGGAAGGACTGAAAAAGGTTTCAGAAGAACACCCTGAAGTTGAAATATACACCTGCGCCGTTGAAAAAGAGCTTAATCCTGACGGATACATCATTCCAGGCCTTGGTGATGCAGGGGATAAAGCATTTGGAAAGCCTTGTGGATGAATAACTTAAAAAAATGAAACATTGAATAACAAAATTACTGATTCACCATTAACTTAAGAAATAATTTAATATACTGACTCACCATGGGCTGAAGCAACTATTCCTGGAATTCCACAGACATTCAGGCGGTGAATAGCCTCCATACCTTCTTCCGGAAATGCTACAACCTCTGAAGAGATCAATCTGCTTGTTAAAAGTGCTGCTGCAGGTGGAGTTACAACGAAGATGGATCCATATTTGTCCAGAGATTCAACAGTTTCAGGACTTAACGCACCCTTTCCAATGTGCATTCTAACACCCATCCTGGATAAAAAGGGTAAGCTTTCTTCTATTTCTTCTTTGTTACTTGTTGTGGGCGATATTCCTGCAGGACTCATTGCAGTGTGCATAACAACTGCACCCTCAGTATCAAAGAGTTTCTCACCATTTTTTATGGATTCAACAAGTTTTGGAAGGGCAGCATCACGCCCCGTAAAAATTGTACCGTACAACTCTATTTTATCCCCTATTTTAAGATTCTGAATTGTTTCAGATATTATTGGGGTTTGAATCTTCTTTATAAACCATTTATCCTTATTCATGGTGATAAACCTCAAATCCAGTTTTAACCATAGTTTCTGTAAGATTCATTATTTTAGTTCTTTAAGGTCTTTAAGGAATGATTTAACATGTTCTTCCTTTACATGAGGCATGACTATGATTCTAACAGCCCTTGGATGGGATGATATTGAAACTGCCCATCCTTTATCCTTTAATTTTGCAGAAATATCTTCAGAAGACATTTTATCTGATTTAAAGGCAACCACGTTAAGTTGAGGTTCTGTAACCAGCTTGAAGTCTGATTCTCTGATTCCCTGTGCCAAAATGCCTGTAACTTCCATACAACGCCTTGCAACGTGAGTGTAACCCTTTCTTCCCATGTACTTCATGAGGGCCCATGTTGCTGCTGTGGATGCACCGGTTCTTGTACCAACTATTGTGGACTGCCTGTCCTCTGTCAGGTAAGGTGTTTCAACACTCATGGCTTCAAGGTACTTCTTTTCCCTGAAAAGAATTCCACCAGTGGGTATTGGTGCAAGACCCATTTTATGAGGATCTATGGTTATCGAAGATACCCCATCAAGTCTAAAATCAAATTCAGGAAAATCATAACCTGCTTCTTTAAGGAAAGGTATTGAAAATCCTCCAAATGCAGCATCAACATGCAAGTAAATATCCTTTTCAAGGCAAAGCTCTGATAATTCTTCTATTGGATCGATTTTACCCAGTTCCGTTGTTCCTGCAACCCCCACAACTGCAACAGTGTTTTCTGTTATGAGTTCCTCAACTGAACCCATCTTCATGCGGTAGTTACCATCCAGCTCTGCTTCACGGAGTTTCAGGCACAGCATGTCTGCCGCCTTCTTAAATGAAAAATGTGCAGATGTTGGAACTATTACTTCAGGCTTTTCTATGTGTTTTTTTTGTTGAGCTAAATTTCTTGCAGCCCTCATTGCCATTATATTGGCCTCTGTTCCGCCTGTGATGATATGGCCTAAAACATCCCTTTTCCCAAGGAGTTCACCCAACATGGCTATTACTTCATCTTCCATCATCTGGGTTCCCTTGAAGAGTCCAGGATCCCCAAGGTTTGACTCCAGAAACATTTTGTAGGCTTCAACTCCAACTGGATGTGGGCAGGTGCACATTGAACCCAGTATTCTACCTGATTTATGGGTCATGTCCAGTTTTTTGAACTTCTTGAGTGATTGAAGCACTTCTTCGTGTGATATTCCCTTGTTTTCCATTTCAATCCCTGAAAAAATGAATGATCATAGTGATTTTATATTAACTGTCTAAATTACCATCTTTAAAATAAATATTCCAATTTAAAAAAATAAAATGAATGAGGATTTAAACCCCTATTATATATCAAGAATTATTTATTCCTGTACAAGTTTTCTTGCAGCTTTTAAGAGCAGTTTTTTCTCAACACGAGCAACTACTTCTCTTACAGTTGGTACTGCGTCTGTGTTTGCAGATACACTTGTTATACCGAGTTCAACGAGTTTTTCAACAATGTCAGGCATGCTTCCTGCCTGTCCACAGATACTGGTTTTAACTCCGGCCTTGTTACATTCCTTAATAACATGAGATATGAGTTTTAAAACTGCAGGATGCCTTTCAGAGTATAGTCCAGCTACATTTTCGTTGTTACGGTCAATTGCAAGTGTGTACTGTGTTAGGTCGTTGGTTCCAAAGCTTACGAAGTCTATACCTTCTGCTATGAAGTCTTCGATTGTTAGTGCTGCTGCTGGTGTTTCAACCATCATACCGAATTCAATGTTCTTTTGTGGTTTGAGTCCAACAGATTCTGCTATTTTCTTGGCCTCTTTCAGTTCGTCTGGGTGCTGTACAAGTGGTAACATGATTCCAATGTTGGTGTAACCCTCTTCGTGGAGTTTTTTGATTGCCCTGAATTCTGCTTTGAGTATCTCTGGTTCATCAAGTTCTCTGCGTATTCCTCTCCAACCGAGCATTGGATTGTGCTCGTATGGTTCATCTTCTCCACCTTCAAGTGACTGGAATTCATCTGTTGGTGCATCGAGTGTTCTGTACCATACTGTTTTTGGGTAAAAAGCATCTGCAACCTTTAAAATGTTCTCAACAAGTACCTTTATTAGTTCATCTTCTTTTCCTTCCCTTATGAACTTTTTAGGGTGAACACCAGTTGTGAGCATCATGTGTTCAGTTCTCAGAAGTCCAACACCATCAGCTCCTGTTTCTGAAGCTTTTTTAGCAGCTTCAGGCATACTGACGTTGACTTTAACTTCTGTTACCGTTAAGAATGAAGGTTGAACAACTGTTGTTGTTGCTGCAGTCTCTTTGGTTTCAGAGGATTCATCCTTAATTTTTCCTTCAAATACAAGGCCCTTCTTACCGTCAAGGGTTACGATTGAGTTTTCCTTGAGGATCTTGGTGGCATCTCCAGTTCCAACAACACATGGTATTCCAAGTTCCCTTGAAACGATTGCTGCGTGGCAGGTTACTCCACCCTCGTCTGTTATTATTCCGTCTGCACGTTTCATTGCAGGCACCATATCTGGTGTGGTCATAGGTGTAACGAGTATGTCTCCTTCCTCAATTTTATCAAGTTCATCAGTGTTTTGAACAGTTTTAACAGCACCAGAAGCCATTCCAGGGCTTGCCCCAAGTCCCCTAACTATTATTGTTCTTTCAACTTCATCAGATGATTCTTCACCAGATTCTTTGTTGTTTCCAAGGGTTGTAACTGGCCTTGATTGTAGCATGAAGATCCTACCTCCTTCTATTGCCCATTCAGTGTCCTGTGGGAACTGGTAATGTTCCTGAATTTTTTTACCAATTTCTGCAAGTTTAGCTATTTCATAGGTGCTTAAAACTCGTTTTTCACGGAGGTTTTCAGGTACTTCAACCTGTACAGTTCTTCCCTTTTCAGGGTCACGTTTGAACATGGTCTTTTTATCACTGACTCTGTAATCAAGGATTTCCCCGGTATTCTTGTCGTACCAGCAGGTGTCTGGAGTTACAGTTCCTGAAACAACACCTTCACCAAGTCCCCATGCACCTTCTATGAGAATTTTCTCCTCACCTGTTGAAGGATGGACCGTGAACATCACACCTGCTTTTTCGGCGTCAACCATTTCCTGAACAACAACAGCTATGTAAACTTTTGAGTGGTCGAAATCATTCTCTTCCCTGTAAAAAATAGCTCTGGATTCAAAAAGAGATGCCCAACATTTCTGAACATATTTTACAACATCTTCCACACCTTTGATGTTAAGGTATGTGTCCTGCTGTCCTGCAAATGATGCTTCAGGTAAATCTTCAGCTGTTGCAGAGGATCTTACTGCAACGTATACATCTTCTTTACCGATTCGAGTACACAATGCATTGTATGCTTCCACTATAATTGCCCTTATTTCATTTGGCATCGGAGTGTCTGTTATTATTTTTTTAATAACACGTGCAGATTCCTGAAGTTCTTTGTTGTTGTTGACGTCTAAAGCATCAAGAATGTCCATTATTTCATCGAAGATCCCTGTTTCTTTTATGAATTTATCGTAGGTGTAGGACGTTACAACAAAGCCCGGAGGTACCGGTATTCCTGCGTGAGTTAGTTCCCCAAGGTTTGCACCCTTTCCACCTGCAACATCGACATCTTCCTTTCTAAGTTCTTCAAAAAATTCGACATACTTCATGCTAACACTCTTTTTACTGTTTATTTAACCAATTCTGCGCCTTCATCAACCACGATTCTGCATGTAACTGGGAATTTCATGGCAGCTCTTTTCAGTGCTTCTTTTGCATCTTTGAAGTTTTTCTTGTTCGTACGTATTGTTAGGACCTTCTGGTCAGCTTTCACTACTGCTACGGAACTGACTGCTTTTCCAAAGGCTTTTCTCATGCCGTCCTGAACCCTGTCTGCTCCTGCACCTGTTGCCATTGGGTTTTCCCTTACTATGTGATGTGGGTACACTCTTATCTTAAGGTGGTAGCCCATCCTACCTGATTTTCTCTGCATGTATCTGTTTGAAGCAATCCTTGCTGCTTCAAGTGCATTGTGAGATAATTGTGCTGGCTCTTTGACTTCAAGAGTCACTTTTAAAGGAAATTCGCCGGAGAGGTTTCCCATATCGTACTGAACTATCCTTGAACCCGGAATTTTCCTTATATAATCTTTTCTAGTATATGCTCTAACCATTAAATAATCCTCCTTTGTCAGAAATTTAAGTCTATAACTTAATAAACATTACCCTCAAATATACTCCCATCACACAATATAAAAAACCATCGAATAACCCATGAACTAGGTGGTGATCTTCATGAAAATTGCAGTAACTGGAAAAGGAGGGGTTGGAAAAACAACCCTTTCGGGCACTATGGCATGTATATTGTCACGAACTTATAAAGTATTCGCTATCGATGCAGACCCGGATATGAACCTTGCATCCAGCCTTGGAATACACAGCAAAATAACCCCAATATCCCAGATGAAAGAACTTATAAAGGATAGAACCGGAGCAGAACCAGGATCATCCTTTGGAGAAGTTTTTAAGATAAATCCAAAGATATCAGATCTTCCAGAATCACTCTCAATAAACTACGACCCTGAAGGCAGATTGAAGCTTCTGGTGATGGGAACCGTTGATAAAGGAGGAGAAGGATGTGTATGTCCTGCATCTGTGCTTTTAAAGGCAATTATGCGCAATCTTATCCTCAAAAAGGATGAGATCGTTGTGCTGGATATGGAGGCAGGTGTGGAGCACCTGGGCAGGCGTACAGCTGAAGCCGTTGATATCATGATAATAGTTGTGGAACCCGGACTCAAGTCTCTTGAAACAGCAGAACGGATAAAAAGGCTTGGGGGAGACATAGGTATCAAAAATATGGCCTGCGTTATAAACAAAGCCTCAAATCCTGATGAAGAAGATTTTGTGGTTGAAAAACTTAAAGAAATGAATCTTGAAGTGATCGGAAGCATTCCACGAGATCATACTGTTGTTAAGGCAGATATGGAGGGCAAAGCACTTGTTGATTATCCTGAATCTCCTGCTTTAAGATCAATAGAGGAAATTGCAGAAAATATTTTAAATCGTTCAATGAAAGTAGATAATGTATAATATATCATGATCATTCCAGGACCAAAATGGAACTTGGAGATGCATAATTCAGAGCTAATGAACTCGATAATTTATTAAAAAGAGTTGATTAAAGACGATTATTTTAGGGATGTAAATATGGATGTGAAAGCCAGAATAAAATTCAACTACCACAAAAAAGAAGAAGCGGAAAACGCCTTTAAATCATTACAACCAGACAACATTGGTTTTATAGATTCTCATGTAGTTAAAAATAGTTTTATCTGTGATTTAAAAAGTTCTTCCATTGGAACTTTACTTGCAACAGCTGATGATCTTCTTTTTTGTGAGATGATGGTTGAAAGAATGGCAGAGTTTGCATGGGTAAAACCACCCTCTAAGTCGAAATAGTAGTTTTAAAAATTTAAAGAATAAATATTAAGATTTAAAATTTAAAAAAAAATTATAAAATTTATTGTAATAAAAAAATGTGTCAGAACAGAATATTCAGAATATAATTGGACACTGCAACAGAAGATAATCGATTAGAAATAAAAAAAAGGTGGCATTGATGAAATTTACATTAAAAGGAGAAATTGTATTCAGCAAAGAAGCAGATGAAGCCACAGAAGAGATTAAAAGTTTCATAGAAGATGCGAACAACGAAATATTCCGGAAGGGAGTTCCAGAATCCCAGAAAGATGATGCATCAAAGATAGTTGAGTGGAACCTGAGTGGAAACACCCTAAAAGTTGAAATCGTATCCGGAAGAAGAGGAAGGGCACACGATGCTATACTTCGTGTTAAAAAACCATTAACACAACTTTTAGGACGCAAATACCATATAGGTGTGCGTAAAATTCTTGTTAAAGATTATAAAATTGAAATACCATCCCAAGAACCAATAGAAGTTGGTGACATGCCCTACGTCCTTGAATCTGAGTTCAAGGATGGTGAGATGGTTGTGAAGTTTGAGGAGCTCAACGAAGGAGACCTCAGAAAACACGTGGTTGACAGGGTTTTGAAACACCTTGAAACTGAAACTGCATCATCCACCATGGATGAGGACAAACCTTCAGACATACTCACAAAACAGGTCACCAAGATAGAACCTGGAACCATAGTATCAAAGAGTCCTGATCAGAAGTTCTTCTTTGATGGTGACCCTACAGAGGAAGCTGCAAAACGTGGCTGGGTTAAGAAGTTCCCTGCAAAGGGCCAGTGGTTCTACGGCCCTGAGATCGTTGCACTGCAGCGTGCACTTGAGGAGATAATTCTTGAAAACATCGTTTACAACCTGGACTTCATGGAGTGTCTCTTCCCAAAACTCATACCTCTACCTGTGATGCATAAGATGCGCTACCTTGAAGGACTTCCAGAGGGAATGTACTACTGTTCAGCACCAAAAAGGGATCCTGAAATCTTTGAAAAATTCAGGAACGAACTGGTAATAACAAAGGAGGTTCCAATCGACCTTCTTAAAGAGGGGCTGAAGGATCCATCTTACGTTATAGCTCCAGCCCAGTGCGAACCATTCTACGAGTTCCTGAGCCATGAGGTTGTGGATGAAACAGAACTTCCAATAAAGTTCTTCGACAGAAGCGGCTGGACCTACAGATGGGAAGGCGGCGGTTCCAAGGGACTTGACCGTGTCCATGAATTCCAGAGAATAGAGCTCGTATGGCTTGGAACACCAGAACAGGTGGACGAGATAAGGGATGCAACAGTTGACATATCCCAGAAACTGGCAGATGAACTGGAACTCCAGTGGTACACAGAAGTTGGTGACGACCCATTCTACCTTGAAGGCAGGAAGGTTGAGGAACGTGGAATCGAATTCCCAGATGTCCCAAAATATGAGATGAGGCTCTCTGTACCTGGTCAGGATAAGGGTGTGGCTGTGGTTTCTGCAAACGTCCATGGAACCCACTTCGTTGAGGGTTTCTCAATTAAAGAAGCCCACAAACACAGAGTCTGGACCGGCTGTACAGGTATTGGAATAACCAGATGGGTTTTCGGTTTCCTTGCACAGAAAGGTTTCGATAAGGAGAACTGGCCTGAAGCTGTCAGGGATCGTGTTGAAAGCATGAAAGTGCCTAAGATATTGACCTGGCCTTGAATTTAGCAAGCAATCCACAAAAACAACTTTATTTTTTCCATTTTTTATTTTAAAGTTATATTTATTTTAGAAACCTTTCTTCATGAAGAATAGTAAGGGAAATCCTGAAATGCTCAACCTGAAAAACTACATCGTTGGTTTGACCTTCGTTTTAATGCTCACAATTTTTCTACTGAAGAAAATACATGATAGAAATGCGCAGAAAAATAAACAAATAATGGAACATAAGGAACGAAAAGAACGGTTTAAAAACAGAAAGAGCAGAAAATAATGAAAAATATTTATTAAAATAATCATCAGAGGAATAATTATTATTTTTAATTAAAATTTAATGATTTGAATGGATTATATTATCTAAAATAAATTTAAAATAAAAAATTATTATAAAGAGTTATTATTTTTATTATAAAAGAAGCCTATTATAAAAGAAGCCCAAAAATTATTTTTAGAATTTAAAATAAAAAAATTAGATATTATGATAGTTTTTTACTGCTTTTAATTGGATATCTGGGAAAAAATATTAGAAAAATGGTTCAGAAAATGGATGAATTTTTCTACTGAAGAATTTTTGCATCCATTTAATCCCATTTAAGGAGTGTTAAGGTTCCCAGTTTACTCTTCAGCTTTGTCTAAAACTTCAGGAATTTCTTCAGTTTCAGTTTCTTCTTCTGGAGCTTTTTTCTCGAAAACATCTACGAATTCAACTTTCTCGATGGTTTCGATGTTTTCCCATACATCCCTTGCTATTCTGAATCTGGCGAAAGTTATGTCCATGTAGGGTTTGTTGTCGAATTTTGCCATTTCATCCATGGATATTTTGGCAACTCCATCTTCGATTGTGATCTCTGTTTTCTCTAAGTCGATCTTTGGGTTCGGGTAGTGGAGTTCTATCATGCTTTTGATTTTGGCTTCATCTTCTGCTATGATCTCTGACACTTTAACATGGTACTGGAGGCTTTTGCCTGCAAGTTCGTGGTTGAAGTCAACCGTTACACGACCGCCGCTTACGCTCCTTATTTTACCGGAGGTTCCTTCAGCTGTGATCACCATTCCAACTTCAGGTTTCATCCCCTGTTTCTTGAACTCCTTCATTGGTATGAGCTGTACAAGTTTTGGGTCCCTTTCTCCAAATGCTTCTTCTGGAGTTAGGTCTATGGTTTTCTCATCTCCCTCTTCCAGGTCGATAAGTTCCTCGTCAAGCCCTTTTAAGAGGTGTCCTGCACCTACAATGATTGGTATTGCACCGTAAGATTTATTTTCTACAAATATTCCTGCTTCTTCTGCCACCTTTTCATCGGTTGTGTCAAAGACGTCACCTGTCTCCTGAACCTTTCCGGTGTACTCTAATTTTACAAATTCTCCATTTTTCACTGGCATATCTCTAGCCTCCTGTGTGGTATTCTTTTTCGAAATTCTTTTAGAACTTCTTTATTCTTATATTTTAATATGCGGATTACAGATGGATATCTGTCTATATAGTTATGTATCATCTCCTTAAAAACACCAGCCTCCAGTGAAGATAAAACACGCTGCCTGTGGTGCCTGCTGAAACCCTGTGAAATTGCAGTTTCAACTTCTCCAAGACTGTAAAACGGCCTGTTTTCTATTAAAGATTTAGATGTTTTATCATCCATGAGTGCAAGGGATCTGAGCTCATCCTGGGAACTTTCATTCACCCTCTGGAGTATGCCATCTGCATCACGCAGGTTATGAAGGGGTGCCCTTCCAGCATCAATCTCCCTCCGGAGTACTTGAATGGTTTCAGATGGTAACATGTCCTCTGCATCTTCAAGATGCCCTGAAAGAACAGCTTCCCTTATTTTGGTTCCACTCACTCCTTCAATACGTTCAATAAAAATGAATTTATCCTTGAAATCGAATCCTATTTTTTTAAGGGACTTTGAAAGGGACACGATAACGTAATTGTCCTCATCAAGTTTTCCCTCCATTAGGATTTCCTTTGTCTGCATGTCTACAAATTTGTAGGGTTTGGGTGCCACACCATGGCCGTTACTTATCCTTGATAAGATTTCCTTAAATTCTGCTTCAAATTCTGGGAATGGTTTGTAGCCTCGGGGTATGTGATCTGCATCCAGTGCCTGGAAGGTTTTTGCAAGGCAGAGGGAGTACTGTCCTGAGCCCATTATTCCCATTGGAGGGCCTTCAACCACAATATCTGCACCAACGGCTACTGCTGCTTCAGCCCTGGCTTGGCGAGTCATTATGTAGGGAAGACCCCGGCCGCTACGCTCAAAGAGTCCTGGTACAACTGCAACGAATAGGCCGTCTGGAACCTGCTTTTTTGCCTCCATCATACAGTGCCTATGGCCATTGTGGAGGGGTGAGTACTCTGTGAAGTCTGCTATTATCTTAACTTCGTCTTTAACATCATCCTCGGGTTCCCCATATTTTGGTTCTGTTTCTAAATCTTTTTTAAAGATTTTTTTATCCCTTGAAATGATGTTTTTAACGAATTCTTCCCTTTCAAGCATGTAACTCATCTTTGTAGTTCCAGTTTTATTAATTAATCCATGATTTTATTTAATCAATAACTCATTTTAACGCATTAACTGATAAATTAAAATAATTACAACTTTTTAATAGTTTTAAGTTCATATATACTTACAAATATTTTTATAAGGTTTATAATCGAAAATTTATTATAAAACATAAGTATCATAACTCCAATTCAATTAGATAATAATTAAAATATAATTAGAAATTTAAAGGTGTTCCAATGTCGGATCTCGCTCTCCTAAACTGCAACATTCCTGGAATAAATGAAAACTGCACTGTCGAAGTTGAAAATGGAAAAATAAAGTCCATAAAAAAGATAGGACCCAAATGTGATAAAATCATTGATTTAAAGGGTAAGATTCTGCTTCCAGGACTTATAGATGCCCATGTGCACATGAGAGACCCAGGTTTAACCTACAAGGAAGACTGGAAGACTGGAAGCCGTGCTGCTGCCTCTGGAGGTTTTACAACTGTTCTTGACATGCCCAACACAGACCCTAAAACCACCACGGCAGAAAGGTTCAAGGAAAAGATTCAAATTGCAGGTTCAAAGAGTGTTGTGGATTTTGGGCTTCATGCAGGGGTTGAAAAACTTGATGAAATCCCTAAGATTGCAAAGCTGCATCCATCATCCTTCAAGATATTCGCGGATATTGTTGACAACGGTTTTTTAATGGATGCATTCAATGAAGTGTCCAAACTTAAATACAATCCTTCAACACAAGGACAAAAAGCTGAAAAATATCCTTTCAAACCATTAATATCTCTTCACTGTGAAGATAAGGATATTGTAAGGCACTGCACAGATAAGCTGAAGTTTGGGGGGGTTTCAGATTCAAAGGTTTACTCCAGGGCAAGACCTGCCCTTGCAGAGGAAGTTTCAGTTTCAAATATAGTTACAATGGCTGAACACTCCAATATTCATGTTCACATATGTCACGTCAGCACCAGTAAGTCGCTTGAAATCATCAGGAGGGCGGAACTTGCAGGGTGCATGGTCACATGTGAAGCAACACCCCATCACTTACTTCTTGATTCATCATCATTTGAAGAATTTGGTACCCTTGCAAAAACCAATCCTCCACTGCGAGATGGGAAATACAGGATCAAAATCTCCGACCTTGACAGCATTGACATAGTTGGTACGGATCATGCCCCACATGAACTTCTGGAGAAGGGCAGAGATGTTTGGAATGCGCCTCCAGGAATTCCCGGACTTGAAACTGCATTGTCGCTCCTTTTAACCCAAATAAACAGGAAGGAACTTTCATTTAAAAGGTTGATAAAGCTGCTCTCAGAGAATCCGGCTAGAATCTTTAACATACCCAAGAAGGGATCCATAAAGGAAGGAATGGATGCAGATTTTGTTGTTGTGGATATGAAAAGGGAAGGAGTTGTAGACCCTAAAACCTTCCAGAGCAAAGCTGAATACAGTCCATTTGAAGGTTTCCAAGTTAAGGGGATGCCTGTTATGACCCTTGTCAGGGGTAACGTGGTTATGGATGAGGGAGAAGTGTTTGAGAAGAAGGGGAAGTTCATCCACAGTTGAATACATTTTAACATATTTTTTATTTTTTTATCCCTTTAAAAAACAATTTTACAAAAAAAATAATCTGAAATAGTGATTATTTGAACTTTTTTTCAATGAAATAGAACTTAAATATGAAAATAACGTATTGTAATCACATTATAATTATGAAGATTTTTTTTATTAAATTTTCATTATAAAAAAATAATATTAAAAGGGAAACGCAAAAAAAGTATTCTAAACTTTTTTTACACTTCTTTTACCTTTTGTAACTCTTTTACCCTACATTTTTACCGTTTTTTAAATCCAAACCCCGCAACAATCATGAGCACGGCCAGTAAAAGTGCTGCAAGTGGTACAGCTGTTGGTTTCATTGGAACTGTTTTTCCATTTTTATCGGGATTATTTGGCACTGGCTGGGGAGTTACAATGACTCCTGCTACAGATGAAGTGGGATAAAGACTTGGGTCGTATGTTTCCGAATAAGCATGTGCATGGTTCTCTAAAGACCCTAAAACTTCAACACCACATTTGATTGTTAAAACTGCTGTTGTACCATTGGGAAGATCTCCAATTGTCCATATTCCAGTGTTTGGATCGTATGATCCATAGTTAGCAGTTGAAGATAAATATTTTAATCCCTTTGGAAGTTTATCCTCAACGTAAACCTTCACAGCTGTGTCAGGACCATGATTCTGCACTATTAAAGTGAAAATCACTGTTTCATGGATGTGAAGTTTTAGTGGACTGGCTGTTTTGGTTATTGAAAGCGCTGCGGCTGCAGGCACGTTCAGAGTCTTTGAATCGTTGTTATTTTCAGGGTTAGGATCGTACTCATTTTCTGCAGTTTTATTGACAACATTGGTTAAGTTTCCTGTTTTAAAAACCTGAGCAAGTATGGTTAAAGTTGAATTGAGCCCATTTCCGAGTGTTCCAACTGTCCAAACACCACTTGTTGAGTTGTAGAATCCCTGATCAACAGATGAAGATATAAATTTCAGACCATCTGGAAGTAAATCAGTTACAGCAACTCCTGTAGCTTCATCAGGACCGTAGTTGGTCACAGTAATTGTGAAGGTCACATTCTGAGTGTAGTTAGGTGTTGAGTTACTTGCATCTTTTTTAACCTCTATATCAGCTGTTTTAACCCTTATTTCATAGGAAGATGTTTTATCTTCTGTGTTGGGATCAGTTGTCTGGGATGAAACTGTTGCAGTGTTCGTGAAGTTGTCATGATTGGTTGCATTCTCAGTTCCCCTTAAAAGTACTGTTAAATTCTGGTTGGGTTCCATATTACCCAGTAAAATACTTCCAATCCACTGGTTCCATGTTATTCCATTGTCGAGGCTGAATTCGGGATTAAGAATAACTGATGGAACATTATCATTTAAAGTTACTCCAAATGCTGTTGAAGGTCCTCTGTTACCTAAGTTTATGGTGTAAGTTACAATGCCTCCAGGAATAACCGGGTTTGGTGTTCCTGTTTTCTCAACAAAAACATCAACCTGAGCCACTACTGTGGTGTTCCACTCATCAGAACTGCCTGCAGGATCCGTTGGGGAAGTTACATTCGCAGTGTTTGTAGCCACTATGCTGTTTAACTCCTCACCTGATGATGATGTGGCATTTGGAAGAATATATCCTCTTATCTGTATTACAAGGTCTTGGCCTGCTGTTAAAGGCTGTAACCATAGTAAATGATTGTTCCATTCAGTCCAAACTGTGCTGTATCCCACAACAAAGTACTCAACATTGGTGAGCACTCCTGGAACGTTGTCGGATATTGTCAGCTGTGATGAGTCAGATGGGCCATTGTTGTGTATGGTCAGTGTGTAGGTTATGCTATCTTTTCCAGCGGTTAAAGGTCCTGAAGGTCCTGTTTTTGTAATTATAAGAGAATCTTTGTTTCCAACGTCTGTTAAAACCGTACTCGTGTTATCCGATGGTAAGGGATCTGCAGTTGTTGATGTTACAGTTGCTGTGTTGTTTATCTGTCCTGAAGGTGCTGAGGAAGTAAGCGTTGATCTTACAGCGATTGTTACATTGTTTTCTGCACCAGGCATTATGTCTCCCAAGTTTAAGATCCATGAACCTGAAGGTATGTTGATCCATGATCCTCCATTAATGGAGTACTGTGGGTTAACAAGACGGTTAAACCATGGTACTAGGAAAGTATCATTTAACACTGCATTTACAGCTGTGTCTGGCCCTTTATTTATCACAGTTATTGTGTAGTTCAATGGTTCACCAGCATTCAAACTGGAGGGTCCAACCTTCTTAACTACGAGATCAGCACCTAAAACATGCACCTGAACATTTCCAGTTGTGTAATAATCATTTAGAACTCCAGGTCCTGAAGGCCCATCACTTCCCGTTCTTCTATTAGGATTATCTGAAGGTCCTGATGCGTAGGTTAAAACTGCAGTGTTTGTAAGGTTCATTCCTGCAAGGTTGTAGCCATTGTTCACGCTACAGTTGAATGTGAAAATTGCAGTTCCATCAAACAATGTCAGTAATGGTGACGAGAAAGTTAAAGTGTTGCCTGAAACTGTTAAGCTCCATGTTGGAGGTAAAACCTCTGAACCTGGGACGTAGGTTAAGCCTGATGGAAGTGTGTCCACCACTTGTACGTCGTATGCATCTGCTGTGCTTGCTGCTGTGTGTTTAACAGTTACTGTGTATGTGAACTGTTCTCCTGTGTTCAAATTGGTTTTACTGGCTGTTTTTGTTACCTGAAGGTTTGGTTCCACCACTGTGGCTGTTGCCTGAGATGACCCTCCATTCAAGTAATTTCCGGGATTCTGAGGGTCTGCAAAGTACATGTTAGCAGTGTTTGTGAGTGTGACCCCGTTCTGGTTTGAGAGAACATTTCCCACAAGTCCGTAGTAATCCAAATAAAGGGTTCCGGATTGGGTTGCATTGATCCAGCCAATGCTGAAGTTCAGTGTGCCAGTTCCAGAAACTTGAGGAACAGTGAACTCTGTTAAAACACCTGTTGAAGGAGTTAGAGTTGCACTTCCAGTTACATATGAGGTTCCAGTGGCCATTACATCGGTTAAATACATGTCCTCAGTAACCCCTGCTGGAAGGGTTATGGTTATCCTGTAATGTACCTGACCCCCTACAGAGGACTGGCTGCTGCCAACGATTACCTTGGAAATCGTTGGTTTCCTTGCAGTTACAGTTGCTGTTGAATTTGAGTATAAGTTGTTAAGAGCTCCTTGGAATGGATCGCCAGTTCTTTTACCATCATCTGCACCAGGATTTCCTGGTGTGGCGTTGTTTGTACCATGATCACCGGGTAATGTTGTTCCTGTGAAATTAACCGTGTTTGTAACGTTCTGGTCACCGTATTTAACATTTGGATTTACAGTGGCGTTGTAGGTGATATTCAGATATTCACCTGGCATCAACCTGTCAACTGTGATGTTAAGAACTCCTGCAGTTGAAAAGTCATGGAAAACAATTCCTGCATTGCTTGGAGTGATTATAAGGTGGTTGTAATCAAGTCCTGTGTAATCTGGAAGTAAAAGATCCAGAACCTGAAGGTTGTATGCTGGTGCTCCATTGGTTATATTGTTGTTTTGAACCTGAACCCTGAAAGTCACATTCTGTCCACCCTCAACAGAAGCTGATGGAACTGGACTTAAAACCTGTTTTGATGAGAATAACTGTGGCACAATCACATTTAGAGCAGGAGAACTGGTTGTGCTTGAACTGGTCTGTCCAGTAGCATTTTGATACGTGAATGTTAAACTGTTGGGTATGGTGTCCCCCCTCTGATTCTGACTGTTCAAAACAACTGCATTGAATATAATGGTTATAGTGCCATTATGAAGTCCATCAGTACCAGTATAAGTGATGTTTCCCAGATTAAATACAATATTTGAAGCTGTTGTTGGATCTATACTTTCAAATACGTTTACCTGGCTGAAGTTGAATCCTGTTGCAGTTATATTACCCGTGCTTCTTTTTATCTGGGCAGAACCATTCAAATATTTTAATTTAGAACTTAAAATATCATTTAAGTTAACATTTATTGTTTTTCCCTCAGGAACAGTTAAATTAAGTTGGTAGGTTACAACTTCGCCTATCATAACATTTGTTCCGGTGGAATCTGGTTCTGAAGTTGAATTTATTGTTTTAGAGGCACTTGGAGCAACCGTACTTATAGTTACATTGTTGGAAGTCACTGCAGGATAAATCCTGCTTTCACTGTAGCTTGAAGGTAGCGACCTGAAGCTCTGGATCGTTGCATTGTTGATGAAAGATGAATTGGATGGCACATCTTTCATTGCGTTGACCGTAAAGATGAATTGTAAGGTTTGACCAGGGTTGATAACTGTTGTATCATCGGCTGCAACTATGTTAACAGTATTACCTGTTATGGATATGTTAAATCCGGTTACTGGGGTGTAGCTGAATTTAGTTAGGTCGAAGAGTGTTGAATTCAAGACATCCGTGAGTTTAAGATTGTAGGCAGGTGATCCTCCATTGTTGGTCACGTTAAGGGTTACGGTCATCTTATCACCCCCATCAACTGTTGTTGGTGTGACTGATTTAGATACTGAAAGTTTTGGTTCAACGATTGTTGCAGTTTTTGTAGCTGTAAATGGTGATGCTGTGTTTTCATTCCATGTGAGGCTCACTGTGTTGGTTTTTGTTGGAACTGTGGCGTTGTTAATTGTTTGATTTAAAACCAGTGCCTGTAGATCTATATAAAATGGGTTGTTTGAAGTTGTACTGTTTGTTAAACCTGAAAACAGGAAGGTTATGGATTGTCCTGAAACTGTTACAGTTGGAATTGGAATTACTCCACTGAAGTTTGTGGTGTTAACAACATAAACTCCCGCGTACTGGAAACCATTTGGAAGAGTGTCAACAATTTTAAGGTTGTTAAAGACACCTGTTGGCATTGTTACAGGTATCCTGTATGTTACGTATTCCCCAACCGTAAGGTTGCCTGTTGTTCCGTGTATACTTGAGGTTAAGATGTTTTTGCCTATTGTGGGGTTTCCAGTTCGAAGTACAGCCGAACCTGAGTCAGTGTACTGCCTGCTGCTTGTATCAGGGTTTGTTCCATCCCAAGGCAGTGAATAATAGTTTGCTGTTGCAGTGTTGGTGTACCTTGGTCCAATCACAAGATCAGGCAAAATTTTAACCGTGAAGGTGAAGGTTTTTGTCTGTCCAACAGCTATGTCCCCACCAGTGTAAGTTACAACACCATTAGAATAGTTGTAAATAAACCCGGAAGCTGTTGTTCCTTCCGCAACACTTGTTAGATCGAATATCTGACTTCCGTTTGTTCCGTTTAATGGATCCGTTATAACCGTATTGTAGGCAGTTGAACTACCCGTATTTTTAACTGTGATCGTTACGGTTACAGTTTGTCCTCCCTGAACCGGATTCGGGCTGAAGGATTTAGTAACACTCAGTTGAGGTTCCACAACATTCACTGAAGCCGTCTTTGTTATTGGTGAGTTTCCAGGGTCTGTCCAGCTAAGTGTTGCACTGTTGGTTTTTGGGTTTCCAGGGTTGTGTGCAGGGTTTGAAGTGCTGTTTGCAACAATAAAGTCAAGATCTATGTAGAATATATTGTTGGAACCTGATGTTGTGTTGGATGTTCCTGAAAATAGGAATGTTAACACATTACCACTTTGGCTTAAACTTATGGGGGCTAAAGATCCTACATAAACTGGACCTGTTGTGTTTAAATAGTAACCAAGATATGTTAAGCCATTTGGAAGTGTGTCAACAATTTTCAGATTAGTTATCTGCCCTCCAGGAAGGGTTACAGCAAGTCTGAACCTTCCCTTTTCCCCGATTGTTAAATTATTTCCTGTGCTGATTCCAGTAATAGAACCAAGATATGATTTGGTGAATTGAGGTTTTGGAGTTGTTACTGTTGCTGTTGAACTGTAATCTGCAGGATTTGTCACATAATTTGGGCTTCCGGTTAGGGGTGATGATGTGTAATTGGTAACATTTGCCGTGTTTGTTAAGCTTTGATTTGGATATACATTGCCCAGCAGCGCTTGGTAAGTGATGATTATGGTGTCCATGTTGACATGAGCTGAATCATTTGCAGCGTAAATTGGATATAGAGTCCCAAAGTTTAAACCAGTTCCAAATAGGTCGCCTAATCCAGTAATATCTATAGATTGGCCGTTTTGGTATGTTGCAGTTACACCGGTTATGGACTGGACGTAGTTAGGGAAGAAAAGGTTCTTGAAGTTGTCAATTACATTAACGTTGTATGCAGTTGCATGCCCATCATTTTGAACTTTTATTGTGTAGGTTACAGTGTCTCCACCTTGGGCTGTGGTTGTGTTTGCAGTTTTTGTGATTGTTATATGAGGCTCCTGAGTTTTTAATGAAACAATTTTGTTGTCTGCGAATGTCTCCATGAAAGTGTTGTTGTACTGGATGTTCATCAAATTCGTGAGGTAAAGTGAATCTGCCATTGGTTCATTTGTAGCTGTTACAGTGAATAAAATGTGAACTAAACTCATTGGCTGTGTTGCATTGTAAGCATTTCCATAAATAAAGCTTAATGTGTTCTGAACAGGATCAACAACAAGGGTAGGAATTTTTCCTGTAAGAGCACTGAATGTGTCATCACCTGCAAGACTCCACTGACCCGTAGATGGCAAAGTTCCCTGGGCTACAGGTGCCTGACCATTTGAAAATCCGATTGTCCATAAAAATGGGAGCGGCAGGTAATCTGTTATGCTGAAATTTTCAAGGTTGGTTGTTGGTACAGAAACTGTGAGTGAAAATGTGACTGTGTCACCGGGTTTAACATGATTTCCCGCAATAGGATCTGAACCGTTGATCTTGTAAATAGATTTTTCTGCAGTTGGAGAAACTATCTGTATTCGAGTCCCACTTCCATCGGATACAGAACTGTTATTTTCAATAAGTTTTGCAGAACCTGTTACTGAATTTTTTATGTAATCATTTGAAACTATTGGATGGTTAGACGGATTTTCATAGTTCACATTTATCTGGGACCAGAAGTTAATTGAACCCTGTGTTGCTCCGTTGTTAACTCCAGTGTAATTACCCCCCTCCAGTACACCATCAACAAATCCATTGTTTATCAACAATTGGGATACATTGAATACAAGATAGGTTTCACCAGTTGTGCTGTTGTGGATCATCTGGAAAACCGATGAATCAAGAAGGTTGAAGTTCAGGTTGTAGGTTCCACTTGGAAGGTGTAACGTCAGGGTTGGTGTGTGTGATGCATCCTGAAGGAATGTTTGACCGTCACCAAGTGTATCATTTATCACGAGTTCTTTGAGTGAAAAGAAATCTGATACTTGGAAGTTGACTGTGTACTTCAGAATGTCCAGGGGTTTGTGGTTAGTTGAATTCGTTGTATCAGTAACACCCTTCTGCACTGCAAGTGATTTCAATTTTAGTGTATAACTGTCACTTGAGGAAACTGTGTTTGAAAGGTAGGTTCCATTGACTGTCGCGTTGTTGGTTGCATTGCTTGTTGCACCGGTCAATGGATCAAGTACATAATTTGATGTGTTGTCAAATTTTGGTGCGAAGACTGTGTACTTCACAACCCTATCTGGGCCAAGCACTCCAGTTATGGATCCAAAGTTGATTATGATTTTTCCACCAGGGGTTGTTTTTGATGGCTGCTGGATTACTGTTCCACCTGCCGGATCAACTATCTGAACAAACTGGAGGTTTCCAGGAATATTATCAACAAGGGTTACGTTGTTAACTGTTTGTCCATTTGCAATATCAACAGTTAACGTGTAGATCACAGGGTAGTTGGATCCTGTGGCTGTTTCCTGTTCATGGGCATCGCTGGTCTTTGTGAGTTTTATAACCGTTGGTGTTACAGGTGCTGTTGAACTTACACCCCGAAGTGGTGTGGTTCCTGTTGGTGTTGCACCGTAACGGAACACTGGGTATGCCGTTATGTTTAGAGGGACACCAAGTGTTGCATTTCCATCTATGGTTGCATTGAGGCTGAGTACTGCTTCAGGTTCCAGAGTTGTGAAACTTCCGAGGGGGTACTGGATTATCAATAGGTGTGAGCCAGGAGTTCCTGTAACAGTCAGCCCAGTAAGTGCATCAACCAATATTCCAGATGCTGGGAAGATCCCGTTATCTGTAACAGTCACACTTGATCCAAGGTAGGTCACAGTTGATGGGTTTAAGGTTACACCGGAAGGTGTTATGAGTTCAATGTAAGGACCGTAACCTGTAACATCTCCACCATCTTTGAAGCTCACCTGAAAGTTAAAGGTCTCATTTATAAATGTTGAATTTGGTGCTGTTACAGTTGCAACTGGTATTGGTCCCAGTTTGAAGTTTGCAATACCTACAAGATTTTCTGAAGAATTATTTGTTTCCGGTGTCACAGCAACATCTTTTGTTTCAGGTACGTGTCCTGTGTGGCTTGCTGTGACCATGAAATTTCTTTCATCACTTGAAAAGTTCAGTGTGTAAACTCCAGAAGCATCTGTGGTTGTGGTTCCAATGAAGTTACCGTTTAAAGAGTTAGCAGTAATTGTGACTCCGCTGAAAGGCAGTCCGTTGTCGCAACGAGTGACGTTACCTGAAATGGTTATGTTATCTGTTGAAACATTAGAAATATTATTATTTGTTTGATCATTAAAACTAGAATTGGTTAAATTAGCACTGGAATTAAAATTTGTGTTATTATTTGGCGTATCTGCAGCTGCTGCTGTTCCGCAGAGTGCCATTATTAATAAGAAAGTTGTGAACAGTAATATTTTAGTTTTCACAGATTTTATCCTCCTTAATATGAAACAGCTTGAAATTAATGCATTTTAAATATTATACTTGTTTTATAGCCGTAATATATGTTTAAATTTCCATGAAGTCTGTGAATGAAATTATTATACATCGTGCAATTAAGTAGGCCTATAAAACAACTATATTGTTTCTTTCATCATATTTAAAAGTAGTTACTTGTTCTACAGTCACCAAAAGCAGTTAAACATACACAAAGATAAAATAAGTATTAAATTATGATTAATAATGAAAATAAAATTAATATGAAGACATAATTTTAGAAAGGAAGTTACTATTTTGGAAAAATTATATCTACCCTTTAAAATATAATAGAATAAAATAAGGTGATAAAAATGTGTGAATCAACAGTTTACAGTACAGACGGCGAGAAAATCATGGAAGATGTGCTCCACATAAAAATTGAAGGGGAAAAAATTCATCTTGCAGATGTTCTGAACCAGGCAAAGGATATTAAAGGCAAAATCGTTGAGATAGACCTGGACAAACATGGAATATACATTGAACTAATTTAATTTAACTTTTTTTAAAATACATTGAATGAATCTATTGATCCTTTTTATTAACCATCCGGATATTCTCATTAAAAATATTATTTTTAAGTTTAACTTCTTTAAATCCAATTTCTGAACTTTTTAAATCATTATTTTTTTTAGTGTTCTTTAATTAAAGATTATTAATCCGCATTTTTCTAAAATAAATATCAATAGGACTTAAAATAAGATATTAAACAAATTTTATGTAATTAAATAAATTTTGGATAAATTATTCTTCTAAGATAAATTATGATAAAATAAGCAGTATATGATGATTAAGCTTAAAAAGATTTGACTCTTACAATGATTTCGTTTTAAAAATAAAAAAAATAGGTTTTGGTGGATGTTCCACCCTTTAAAACCATGTTTATTTGATGGATAATGCGTTTTTCGGACATGCAGGTATGCACTGGTCACAGAGTATGCAGAACCCTTTGAGGGGTACTTTTTCATCTTCTGTGAGTTTGAGCATGTTGTATGGACAAACTTCAACACAGTCTCCACATTGGGTACATTTGTCAGGGCTGTACTCTATCCTGCTTCGTTTGACGGTTTCACCATCAACGACTTTTTCTATCTCTGAAATTGAGAGTGCTCCTTCAGGACATGCAGTTGTACATGCACCGCAACGGGTACACATAGCAAATGCTGGTTCTCCATCGACTTTTGTCTGGGATGGAACTTCCATTCCTGTTTGGGTAACTACCCTCATTGCATCGTTAGGACAGGTGTTTGCACATGCACCTATGAAGTCACATTTGCTCTCGTCCCATACAAGTCCTTCTTCAGAAGCAGGTTTTGCTGGTCCGAGTTCAACTTCAAGGTCTATTGCATCCACAGGACACAATTTTTCGCACAGTCCACATGCTGTACATACTTCTGGGAGCTCCACTGATAATGAAGCTGGTTTTGGTGTTATGAAGTCTCCTGGACATTCTTCAACACATACGTTACAACCTATACAGGTGTCATCGTCCACTTCAAATTTGAGCATTTCCTTTGCACGTTTCACTGGCTTTTTAGCTGAGATGTAAACTGCATTCCATGGGCAGGTCTGTGCACAGACACCACATTTTATACAGGTTTCCTCATCTATTGAAATGCTTTCTCCAATTTCTGGAAGGGTTATTGCATCAACTGGACATTCTTCAACACACATTCCACATCCAACACAATCGATGATGTCTATAGGTCCTTCAAGTTCCACATCCATAGTTTTAGGCTCTTTAACGCCTTCAATTCCTATGACTTCAACAGGACATATGTCAGCACATTTCTGGCACATAACACAGTATCCTTCGAGTGGAATCTTTTCCCCTTCTTCAAGTTTCAGTGTTTTTGGTGGACAAATATCCACACAGTCTCCACATTCATTGCACAGATTTGGGTTGAACACTATACGAGTTTGGTTTTTACCGCTCTCATCAATTGCAAGTTCGTCAGTTTTCAATGCACCGGTTGGGCAGATATCCACACATTTTGGTTCATCACCACAGACATTGCAGTAAGCCACATCTTCAGGTGACACTACTATGGCTGCTGTTGGACATGTGCCTTGACATGCCCCGCATCTAATGCAGTCTTCCTTATTGACTACTATCATTTTTCTCACCTTAATCGGTTAGATTTTATTTATGAGGTGTCCCTCACTGTCGAATACTTCTACTGTTGCGAGTTTCATCTGTGTGTCAATTGTGTGGGTTGCACATGATAGACATGGGTCGTATGCCCTTATTACCATCTCCATTAAGTTGAAGATTTTGTCGTCTACTTCTACTCCCGGTTTTATGTAGTCTTTTGCAACTTTCTGAATACCCATTTCCATTGCAGGGTTGTTCTGGATTGTTGCAACAACTATGTTTGCTTTGGTTATTAATCCGTTCTCATCAGTCTGGTAGTGGTGGGTTAAGGTTCCCCTTGCTGCTTCCACTATTCCTACACCTTCACCTTCACCTGTAGGTCTTTCGATAGCATCTGGGAATTTCTGTCCGGATAAGTCTCCTTCTAATGTGTCAGCAGCAGATTCTGCAGCAGCTAAAAGTTCTATGAGCCTTGCCCAGTGGAACAGTAATGGTTCCTGTGCGTATCCAAAGTTTTCCCTGAATTCATTCAGGTATTCATTTGCCTTTGGTGTTGGCATTTTGTCTGCAACGTTGATCCTTGATAATGGAGCAACCCTGTAGATACCGTCTGGGTATCCTAAGTCTTTTATGTATGGGAATTTGAGCCAGGAGTATGGTTTAACATGTTCTGCCATGTAGTCGAGGTATTTCTCGCTTCCAAATTCAGCGTACATCTTACCTTCTTTGTCTTTCATCCTGACGTCACCGTTGTAAACATCCCATACACCGTTGTTAACCAGACCGCAGTGGTAGGTTTCTACGTAACCTAAGTCTTTAACAAGGTCTATGTTTTCCATGAAGATTGGTTTTGCTGTTTCAAGCGTTGCTTCAGCCAGTTCAATGTTCCTCTGTGCCTTTTTGAGGAGGTCTGCCTGGGTTTCTTCGTCGAGTTCTGTGGAGATACCACCGATTGTGGATGATGTTGGGTGAATTGGCCTTCCACCAACTGCTTTAACTATGTCTAAAGCATTTCTCCTGAGTTCTATTGCCTGTAATGCAAGTTCTGGTGCGTCTTTTATGATCTGGAAGACGTTCCTTGTTTTGTGATCTTTTCCTGCTATGAAGTCAGGTGCTGATAAGAAGTAGAAGCTGAGTGCGTGGGAGTGCATGAATGAACCCCAGTTCATCAGTTCCCTCATTTTGTATGCATCTGGTAAAATCTCATCATCTTTGAAACCAAAGCACTGATCTGCTGCTTTTGCAGCTGCAAGGTGGTGCTGTACATCACAGATACCACATATCCTTGGTACGATCCTTGATGCTTCCTCCACTGGCCTTCCCTGCAGGAATTTTTCGAATCCACGGAACTCCATAACGTGGAGTCTAGTTTCTTCAACATTTCCAGCATCATCGAGATGTACCGTGATTTTTGCGTGACCTTCAATTCTTGTCACAGGTTCCATTGTTAATTTAACCATTTATTTTCCCTCCTTTTGCATCTTCATTGGTATTAATGCAGCTGGGAGTGTGAATGTATAGAATGTTCCTACAATATCCTCTAACTCGTTTGCAACTTCTTCTGGGTCAACAGTTTTGTCTTCTTCAACACCGAAGTCAGATCCTATTGCACTTATCATTTTTGCGCCTTGATCAATGACTTTTCCGGTTGGTCCGTAGCATCCCCTACATGGAATACCTATTGAAGGACATTCTGCACCACATAGTGACATTGTTGCAGGTCCCATACATACCAGTCCCTGTGGTACAAGACAAAGTTCTTCTTCTGGTTTACCCAGTTGGAACTGCCTTATGATTTTGTCCATAGCCATTCCTTCTGGTGGCTTTTCTCTTGGACATACTTCACAAAGGTTTGTTGTTGGTACTGATATTTCTTCACCTTTGAGTAATGCTAAAACTATTTCAGCGACTACATCTGACCTTGGTGGGCATCCAGGTAAAGTTAAATCCACATCTATTGCTTCTGCAAGTGGCCTTACCCTGCTTTCAAGGTGTGGTACATCCTCTGAAGGGATTACTCCTTCATCGTTGTATGTACTTGGTGAGTTTATGTAAGCTTCTTCTATGAGTTCTTCAGTTGTGGAGAGGTTTCCAAGTCCTGGAATTCCTCCGTAAGCAGCACATGTACCGTATGATATAACGAATTTTGCCTTTCCCCTTAACATTTCTGCAAGTTCACGGTTTTCTTCGTTACGAATTCCACCTTCTACTATTAAAACGTCGATGTCATCTGGAACTTCGTCGTACTTTACGTCCATGAGCACTGGGCTGAATTCAAATTCTGCCAGTTCTAACACATCTAAAAGTGACTCGTGTAAGTCAGCAATAGATAAGTGACAGCCGGAACATCCGCCCAACCACATTGTTGCTATTTTAGCTTTTTCTGCCATTCTTTAAGCCTCCGTTTTATGCTTCAGCCGCTAACTGTTCTTTCAGTGGGGACTTACCCAGTCCCTTTATGCGGTTTACCATCATTGTAACGGTTTTTGCGAATTTTTCTCCTTCAGATGCTGAAATCCAGTCGTGGTGTATTCTTTCCCTTCCAATTCCTAGGTCATCTGCGAGTTTGTAGATTAATCTCATTCTTCTGTCTAATTTGTAGTTTCCTGCGTCGTAGTGACAGTCGCCCATGTGGCATCCTGCTACTAACACACCATCTGCTCCTTCCTTGAATGCTTTAAAAACAAACTGTGGTTCGATACGTCCAGAGCACATTACCCTGATAACTCGAACGTTTGGAGGATATTGCATCCTTGCGGTACCAGCAGTGTCGGCTCCCCCGTAGGAGCACCAGTTACAACAAAACATAACGATTTTTACATCATCCTCAGCCATAGAGTTTCCTCCTCGATTTAATTGATGTACTATCAATGTACGAATATTGTTGTACCATCAATGTACAGTATATGAATATAAAAAGAGTTATTATAAAGGTTACTTATAAAACAAAGTCGAAAAGGTTATATATTAGAATACCAATGGCATTGTTTTTAATACACATTAAAGAGGATATTATTTTCATCTGATATACATATGCGCAGCCCATTTTATTTAAAATCATTTTTAAATCCAATTTTGAGACTTATTGTGATTTAAGATGAAAAATTTTTCAATTCTTTCACTGCATTGGAAATTGATATTGATATTTGATTATCTGATGAAAGGGTATCCTATTAAAAATTTTAGATGAATGAATTTTTTTTAAAAGAAATATTTATACTATCATTTTGTTATCATCAACTCCATGAAATTGGCCAAAACCTACAAATAATACAGATCAGATCTAAAGCTGGATGACTTAAATCAAATTATTTATCTTAATAAAAACATAAAATAAGGTACTTTCAGTGTTTTTATTTTTTCAATAAATCTAAATTTAAAAAACACTCCAAGTTAAACCAAAAATGGTGGTGGTTGAACTGCTGCTTGAAATAACCGATCTAGCGGTTGAAGTTAATGGAAAAGAAATTTTAAGTGATATAGATTTGTATATCGAAAAGGGAGAAACCCATGTCCTTTTAGGACCAAACGGAACAGGTAAAAGTACTCTATTCATGAGCATCCTTGGATTTCCTAAGTACAACGTGACAAGAGGTGAGATAATCTTCAAGGGGGAGGACATAACCCACCTCACAACAACTGAGCGTGTTGAACTTGGTGTTGGTGTGAGTTTCCAGAACCCTCCAGCAATAAGGGGTGTCAGGCTCAAAGACCTTTTAAGGCTTGAAAGCAGGAAAAAGGGTATTGAAACAGATGAAGATGAACTGGATCCTGAAACACTGGCCCTTGCAAGAACACTCAAATTCGATGAGAAGTTCCTTGAACGTGACGTGAACCTTGGATTTTCAGGTGGAGAAGTTAAACGATCAGAGATACTTCAACTCCTTGCACAGAAACCAGATTTCATAATGTTCGATGAACCAGACTCTGGTGTGGACATTGAAAATGTGGAGCTTCTTGCAAGTGAGATAAACACTCTCCTTGAAAAGGATAAAAAACCTGGTCTCCGACAAAAATCAGGACTTTTGATAACCCATTTAGGTTACATCCTGAACTTCGTTGGTGCCAACAGGGCACACGTTCTCATGGACGGCAGAATAGCATGTTCAGGAGATCCAAATGAAATATTAGATGACATAAGAAAAGAAGGATTTAAAGGGTGTGTGAAATGTTGCCAAACACATTAGAACGTGCTGAAAAAGCTAAAAAGAAAAAAGCTGCCCTTGGAGAAGATGTAAACATCGAAGAGTTTGAAAGGGAAAATCCAGAGGAACATGAAAAAATAGACTCCCTTGAAGACCTTCCAAAAAAGGCCCAGGAAACACTCCTGAAGGTTGGTGTAGACCCATCAGGTGAGGGAAGAAGCGGTTCATTCCTCCAGATGGATCAATCAAACGTCTGCACAAACTGTCAGTCTGAATCAGTTGAACTCATGGGAATGAAACAGGCACTAGACAAGTACGACTGGCTTCAGGATTACATGTGGAAGGCAGTACAGGTTGATGCAGATAAATACACAGCCCAGACAGCTCTTGGAGAGACAAGTGGATACTTCATCCGGTCATTACCTGGATCCAAGGAAGTGTTCCCAATCCAGGCATGCATGTTCATAGGTGATGAGAACGTTGCACAAACTGCCCACAACATCATCATTGCAGAGGAAAATTCAGAACTTCACATAATAACAGGATGTTCAACAGGTTCAGATGTTCTGTCTGCAATGCACGTTGGTGTTTCAGAGTTCTACCTCAAGAAGGGAGCTAAGATCACCTTCACAATGGTACACAACTGGGCTGAGCAGGTGGAAGTCAGACCACGTACTGGTATTATAATGGGTGATGACTCAACCTACATCTCAAACTACATACTCACAAGTCCCGTTCGAACCATACAAGCTTATCCAACAGCTTACTGCCAGGGAGAAAACTCAAAGGTGCTCTTCCAGTCCATACTCAGCGGTAAGAAAGATTCCGTATTGGATCAGGGATCCAGGGCCATTTTAACGGGCAAAAATTCCAGTGCTGAGATGGTTACCCGTGCAGTTTCCAATGATGAATCCCAAATATACACAAGGGGACATCTTGCAGGAAGATCTCCTGATGTTAAAGGCCATTTAGAGTGTATGGGTCTCGTGTTATCAGATGATTCAATGATTTACTCCGTTCCAGAGCTTGAAGGTGCTGCAACAGACATGGAACTTTCCCACGAAGCAGCTGTTGGTAAAATAGCTGAAGAAGAAGTTTTATACCTCATGTCCAGGGGTTTAACTGAAGAGGAAGCAGCTTCCATGATCGTCAGGGGATTCCTGAGCATGGATATAACGGGTCTGCCACCAGAGCTTGCATCTGAAACCAAGAAGATGATAGACTTGAGTGTCAAGGGAATGTAAAAAAAATCAGATCCAACTGATTAACAAAACTTTTCATTCCGATTTTTTTTCTTTTTTTTAGAATTTCAAATTTTATGCATTAATTCACCTGGTAATTCAGTTACATGATCATTCAAAGACTTGAGTTATTTAAAAAATGATTTGAAAAGATTAAATGAAAAAGAGAGGTGTTTTGATATGTACATAAATGGTGAAGCTCTTATTGGAGATGGAAACGAAGTTGCACATATAGATTTGTTAATAGGTGACAAAGAAGGTCCTATAGGTCAGGCATTTGCAAATGCACTGGCAAATCCTGTGGAAAAACACACACCACTTTTTGCTGTTGTTGCACCAAACATGGTGTGTAAACCAATAACCATGCTCCTGCCTAAAGTCAGCATTCAAAACCTGGACGATACAACCAAAATATTCGGACCCGCCCAGAGAGCCGTTGCAATGGCAGTTTCAGACTGTGTTGAAGACGGAACAATCATGAAAGAAATGGTTGAAGATATATGTATACTCTGCGGTGTTTTTATTCATCCAGAAGCCGAAGATCCAGACAAGATCTATGAGTACAACTACGAAGCAACAAAGCTGGCAATAAAACGTGCTTTTGCAGATGAACCATCTATAGAAGAAATATTAGCTAAAAAAGATTCTTTAAAACATCCATTCTTCTACAGATAACTGTTTTGAACTTTTGAAATAAATTTTAATAAGATTTCTACACTTTTTTAAAATAGTTAATTCCTTTAATTTTTGATTAAATCTTTAATTTTAATTTTTAATTAAATTTATTTTTGATTATAAACTTGCAAAAATAGAGCTGTGTTACTTATGACATTATTTAAAGTATCTATCTGAAAATTTTCAGAAAAAATAAGGGTGAAAATTTATTCTGATATTATTATGAACTCCCCTACCTTCTCAACCTTACCAAAGGGCACTAAAAGATTGTCCCCTTTTTTCTTTGCACCTTTAACGTTGACGTTGCGACCTTTTTCCACTTTTATAACAACATCAGTTATTTTACCGGTTTTACCGTTTATTATGAGTTCTTCAAGTTCGCCCAGTATTCTTGCATTGTTCGTTGCAACCTGGTATCCTCTGATTTCACTCCATACCTTTTCTTCCCCTTTTATGAGTTTCCTCTCTTCAACAACCATACTATCACCTGCAAGTTTTCATTTATGAGTTTGCCTTAAAAGTTCCTCTAAAATTATTATGTCACTACAGCTATTAATATTTAAGGCCAACTCAACCTTCCCCATTATAAGAACTTCCTCATCTTGTTGCTTGTTGGTACTTCTTAATATATTTAATCCCGATGGAACCATATCTCCCATTATTATACTTGGTTTTAGACCATTTTCCCTGAAAATTTCAAGTGGAACTGCAACACACATTGCAGGTTTACCACATAATTCATAGTCAATGATCACTTCATCAATTGTTTCACCATCAATTAGAGGTAAATCCGATGTTATTGTAACTATAACCTCATTTTCATCTTCAGGATATCTTTTTGATATGAAGAATGCGAGGTCTTCAATGTAACCGTCTCCAGGTGTTTCAAAGACATCTACCCCAATTTTTTGGGCAAATTTTGAGGTTTTTGGTGTGTTTGGGCTGGTTGCAACAATGATCCTGTCCAGTTTGCTGGAGTTTCTCGCAGCTTCAATCACATGTTGGATCATGGGTTTTCCTGCAATTTTTATGAGGGGTTTTTCACCTTCAAGTATCATTCTACTGCCTTTTCCACCGGCCATTATCAAAGCTGTTATCATGTGATCCTCCAATTATTTCGGCACAATTTTGCAGAACTCTGCATCATCCAATTTTTCAAGTTACTGTAATGGTAAGATTTATATAACTCCTACCCTTAATATAACATTCCTTAGAGAAATTAGCTAAAGAGGGTATTCAAAGGATTATGTTCAGAAAGAAATTTTTTTTGGAATTATTTACTAAATTAACCACATATAACCCCTTAAAACTGAAAAAAATCACGTGGTGATATTTAATGTTTGAAAATTTAAAGACTGTTTTCTTACTCACGGTGCTCACCCTTATTCTCGTGGGTATAGGATACTTTATAGGATCATTATTTGGAATTGGACAATTCGGGGCACTCATAGCCCTTTTAATAGCTGCAGTTATGAACTTCACATCCTACTTCTTCTCAGACAGAATAGTTCTGAGGATGTACAGGGCAAAGGAAGTTTCAGAGGCAGAAGCACCTGTTCTTCATCAGATAGTTTCTGAACTTTCAATGAACGCTGGAATACCAAAACCAAGAATTGCGATCATTGAAACTGCAACACCCAACGCATTTGCAACGGGTAGAAGTCCAAGTAATGCAGTTGTAGCTGTTACAACTGGTATTTTGAACCTTCTGGACAGGGATGAACTTGAAGGTGTGATAGCCCACGAACTAAGCCATGTTAAACACAGGGACATCCTTATAAGTGCCGTTGTGGCAACTGTAGCCGGTGCAATAGCATGGATAGCCAACTTCGCCCAGTTCTTTGCATTCTTCGGCGGTGATGGGGATGATGCTGGTGGAATCCTTGGACTGATACTCATGAGCATATTCGCACCAATCGCTGCAATGTTAATCCAGCTTGCAATCAGCAGGTCCAGGGAGTTCAAGGCAGATGAAGGCGGAGCTAAAGTTTCAGGAAAACCATGGGCACTTGCAAATGCACTTAGAAAACTTGAAATGGGAATAAATGCTCGCCCTATGGATGCTAATCCCTCAACAGCCCACATGTTCATAGCAAACCCATTTGGAGGAAGGGGCAGTAGATTCGTCAAGCTTTTTTCAACCCACCCACCAATGGAAGAGAGGATACACAAGTTAATGGAGATGTGAATCCCTTAACACTCCCCTATTTTTTAAGTTTTTTGAAATCTTTTTTAATAAAAATTTTTTATAAAAAATAGTTATTTTTACAGAGTTTTACCCATTATAAGAAATTTTATGATGAAATGAGAATTTCATAGAAATATTTTAGTTCCAGTGCATCATCTTTTTTTTTAATGGAGAGTTTAAAACTAAAAAAATCAATTTATTAGTGAATTATTAATTCTGAAGTGTTAAACTAAATCTAAAAAATTAGAATGAATAAAAAAAATAGTGTGAAATAGGTTTTAAATTAAAAATAGATAATTTGAGTGTAAACTTGGCGAAAATATTACTAAAATCACTCTTTTTAAACTCAAATGAACCTATTTCTTCTGAAGCTTCCTTCTCTGACCCAATATACAAGGACCACCATGTCTTCCACCTACAGGAACCTTTGGAGTTCCTATTGAGTTCATACACCTTGCCATCATGGCAGATCCCATTCCAAGAGCATCAGAAACGAATATCACATCTTCAAAGTATTTTTTGGAATATTCAAGGATGAGTTCAGGTTTTTTGCCTGTGATCCCTGCCCTTCCAGTCACACCCAGTACAGAACCTTCTTCCACAACTCCTTCCTCAAAGGCTTCTTCTATGAGCCTTTTAACCACCATTGCACTCACATGGTCCAGGGTTGCAAAGAGGGTGTGTATCCCTGAAGCTTCGTAGATCTCATGTCCAAAACTGGTTAGTTCAGATATTTCATCCCCATTCTTTCCAACGTCACAGCCTATCAGGGTTGTACCTGCTGCATATGCTGCTTTAGGATCTACAGGTACAGTTCCAAACCTTTCACGACCCTCAGGCACCTTTCTTATGTCAACGTGTTCATGGGCTTCTTCAGCATATTTTTTGGCGGTTTTCCAATCTGCACCTTTTATTATTCCCTTTTTGTAGAGGTCCAGGGCTGCACCTCCTCTTTTATCCACCTTTTCTGTTCCACGGATTATTGAGTCGGATATTGCTCCTGCAAGTCCGCAGAAGTTGCCCACTGTCCTTGAGTAGGGTTCCTGGCTGTTGGTGATACGGCCTGCGAGTGTGGTTCCAAAGTCCATTGAAACACATGGATCCCTGAAGTCAACCTCAGTCCATTTTGCACCCAGCTTTATTCCTGCTGTAACTAATTCCCCTTCCATCTCATTTGCTACAACTGCCCTTCCAGTTGGTGGTAAAACACTCACAACTGCACCATCGAACATCACCTGATCTATGTAGGTGTATTCCTGGAGGCGTTCAGGGAAGTTTTCCTTACTCATTGCAGGGGACATCTTCCTTGGAGGTATTCCTGCTTCAAGACATCCATTTGCAAGGGCTATTATTAGGTCTCCAACCTCATCCGGTGAGGCAAATCCCGCTGTAACACCTGTTGATCTGACAACGAAGTCCAGATCTTTATTTATATCAACATGGGCCTTCTTCAGGGATTCAAGTATGGTGTTCTTTACCATTTCAGATACTGATTCCTTGGTGAGTTCAACCTTCCACACTGTTTCCCCAAAAACCTTTTCCCCTTTTTTTGGTGGGCGGATGTCACGCGTCATCTTCACTGTCTTATCAAGAAGGTAAGTTCTACTTGTTCTGAGGTTCGTGGCAGTTAATATGCATTTTGTGGTGGTGTTTCCAAGTTCAACCGATGCAACCACATAGTACGTATCCGGTTTCATTAAAAGACCGGATCCCGCTGTTTTTTTCATGTAAGACGTTGATTTGATATCTTCAATTCTTATGTAATTACTTTTGGCCATTATGGGTTTTGGACCCAATCCCAGTAGTTTAGCAAAACGTGACAAATGATACCCCCTAAAAAAATTAATATTTAAACTCTTTCTAAGGTATAAATTCATTTTAATGGTAATATAAATCTTGTGAAAAAATTTTTCATTCGATGCTCAATGAAGTCTCCTTGAAAACTCTCTCTAAAATATCATCTGGCAGATATTTCAATAGTTAAAACCCATCTTTATCCATTGGAAATCTAAAAAATTAATAAAAACTATTCTTTAATAAAAATAAAATATATCTGCAGGTTATCAGCGTGTACTTCCCTTCTCAGGCTTGTGACTCTTTTACGGCAATTTTGAATGGTTTCTTTGAAATTTTTTTAGAAAAAGGGGGATTGTGATTTTTATAGATTTTAATTAAAAATAGTACAAAAAAAATATAAAAATAGGTTATTTGACGACCTGAGTCATCAATTCACCTTTACTCCTATTTAACTCAACAATATTTTGTTACAGTTTTATAAGAGTTTGAACATTGGGTGTCCTTCAACTGCTTCAGTGCCTAAATCTTTGGCAGCTTCTGCTATGAAGATATCAGCCATTGCACATGCTGGGAAAGCAAGTTTTGCGTTTTCTATAGGTCCAAAGAGAACGAAGTCTCCACCTGCCATCTGCTGGACAAGGTTGGAACCTATGTCACAAACAGGCCATGCTTCTTTGTGTTCTTTTTTGTAGCCCCTGAGCCAATCCCATGCTGAAGGCACGTTGTGGATACCGCTTCCAACAGGGAATCCCCATTTGCTTTTCTCAACAAAGGAAGTTCTGACTGCTACACCTGCACCCTGTCCGAGTGGGGTAACTGCAGTGTCCATGAGTGGTTTATCGATTCCGCACTCTTCAGCCATCTGCATAAGACCTTTGTCTAATGTACTTCCACCATCTTCCCATATACTTACTTTACCATCTACTGTTGGTTCCATAGGGTTGAATCCTAGAACTATGGATGCTGTAAGGTCAGATTCTTTAACTGCTTCAAGTTCAGCAGCATCTGCAGCCATGTTTATGGAGTTGTATATAGCCCTGTCAGCTAAACCAACTTCTGTAGCATAGTTTGCACCTGCAACTCTTGCATCACCAGAGGTAGAGTCTATCAGGAATGGTGCGTCTGTGAAGTCACCTACAAATTCCAAATATTTAACAAGAGCTTCAGAAGTAGCTCCAAATACCTGTACTAAACAAGGGTTTCCTGTTACGTCAGACATTTCTTCCATGGTTTTTATTAATTCTTCAGCTTTCGCTTTGTCGAAAATTCCTGCTTTTTCATCTTCAATGATTTTGTGCCCACCGTAAAAGATGGTTCCTGCTAAAACAGTTGGATATTCACCTGGCTGTCCACCGACTTTAACACCAGCTATATCTAAAACAACTTGTTCTTTGTCAAATCTAAACATACGTAATCCTCCTATTAAATTAGACTCCACCAAATGCGGATAGGATTGCTCCTACTTTTACAACTTTGAATGCGATAAACAGGATTATGAGACCTATCATAATACCGTATAGGATTCCTATATCCCTGCCTATTTGTTGACCCATTCTCTGGGAGATTTCGCCGTAGTTGAACTCAACTTTTTCTTCAACATCGTCTAATCTCTCGTTTGCTTTGTTGAACTCGTCTGAAGGGACGATGACACGCGGTACAACATTTTTATCATCTGTCATAACTTATGCCCCCCTGATGATGACCCATACTACTGGTAAGCCTACAAGAAGCATTGCGAATACAAATCCTATGGCCATACCATAGATCCTTGTGTTTATTAAACCTGCAAACAACCTCTGGTCCCTACCAATCAACTGGGTACGAATTTTTATATCTTCTACAGTTTTTTTAATTCCTCTAACGTTAGGTTTGTTTGATATTAACATGTTTAACCCCCGTTATTTCAAGAGTAAGATGGTTCCAAGAGTTAAGATGAATGCTAAACCTATAACAAGTCCCTGAACTTTTCCAGCGTACATACCTGCAAAAATCCTCTGGTTTGCACCGATCCCTTTGATCTGTGTCTGTATGTTACGGATTCTTGCATCAATTAATGCTGTTTCAGGTGTTACTGGTTTAACTTCTTCACCTTCTTCCTCTTCACCTTCTTCCTCTGAGATCTCTATGACCATTGCTTCTTCTTCAAAGGCACCTGGATCTTTTTCTATGCACTCTTTTACTTTAGACTGGATAGATGCAGCGTCCTCAACATCTATGAGGTCCACTAATTCCAGCTGCTGCTGGAATCTTTCTATTCCTTCATCAGGTACGTTTTCAACGTATGGTATAGCTCCAGTTGCACCTAAGATGCTTCTCTTTTCTGGGTCAACACCATTTTCGTGTAGCGCCTGTATACTCTGACCGGTGATGTGTCCCTGCACCTCTGATCCACAGAGTATGAGGAACCTTATGTTCGGGTTGGATATTATGTTAGCTATGACCTTCTCGACTCCGAGGTTTTCGGTTTTGCATGGTCCTGCTATTGCTGCGCCTGCATCTGCTGGCACATCTTCAATGTGAGAAGCTAGTGTAACTGCTGCAACAGGGCTTTCTGGGTCTCCGACCACGTAGTCACCGTTTACGACAGGCCATCCTTCTGCGGGTGATTTTTTATCAGCCATTCTTTATACCTCCTATAATAATAGGGCGACCAGCAGTACAAGCCCTAATACAAATCCATAAACCATGTTGGTTAGTTTACCTGCTGTTACGTAAACTCCTTCCCTTCCAGGATAAGCACCGGGAGATACGGTTGTTGGATCAAGAGCGTGTTCAATATCGTCTGCCGCAATCTCTAATTCAGCTATTTGTTCATTTATAGTGTCTAATGATACTAATACGACGTCTCTGCCTAGTGCTGCTCCCACGATACCTGTGGAAGGGTCAAGAGTCAAGTTTGATTCAGGAGCTATTTTTATTAAAGGTAACATTTCTACCATTCTTATTCCTCCTTACTGCTCTTCCTCTTTTGGCCATAGTCCCGTCCATTTGACGGATGCTGCTTCATTCAATGATGCCTGTATAAAGGATCTGATTGAAATGAACCATGCTAAAGCACCAACAACAGATATTGTCACAGGTGCCCACAAGGTACTGGACGTTCCAATTGCAAGTAAACCTACTATTGCCATTGCCATAAATCCTGTGGTTGATGCGAGTTTTAAGGTTCTTATCTGGTTCTCGTTTGGTCCGAGACATGCGTTGAATGGGTGCTGTATTGCCATTGTGTTTAATATAAACAGAAGTCCTATGAATCCTGTTGATATGACTGCTGTAAGTATTGCTGACATGGAGTAACTTCCAGCTATTGCTGCTGAAAAACCGAATATGGATAATGCAGCTGCACCTGAAAGCTCAATTGTGCACCTTACAAGTATTGGTATTTTCATTTTAATGACTTTTTTACCAATTCCTGAAACTACTGCTCCAAGTACCATTGCAAGTACGAATCCGAATAGTGGTCCGAGTATTGTTGGTATTCCAGATATTAAAGCGCCTGCCATACCTGCAACTGCACCTATGATACCTATAGCTAGGGACATGTAACCTATTGAAGGCACACCTGTACCTAAACCGTAGCTTGCAACTCTTCTTATAGCGTCAGCTCCCCATACTATTGCACAAACTGCACCTAATGATGCAAAGAGTGGTCCAAGTACTGGGTTGATTGGAGTTGCGTAAATTCCTAAAAGGCCGCCTATTACTCCAAGTGCCAATGTTTTAGTTGGGGAAACACCTATTTCAGGTGCGCCTCCTGCTGCTGCTGACATTAGAAGACACCTCCTTTAATTAGTAGAACTGAAAAGATTCCTATTACAAGGGATGCTATAAGGCATGCTAATGCTCCACGTCCAAGCCTCTTGAATTTAGGGTCGTGGAATCCTTCAATTGTACCTCCTATGTTGTAGGAAGCTAAAACTGCGTTAACGAAGAACATGCCCACAGCGAATATTCCTGCAACTGTGGCAGCACTTAATGATGAGTATGATAGTCCTGCTGTGGTTAATGCACTGTTTAAAGCCCAATAAACCAGCCCACCACCGATTCCACCTAGGGCTGCTCCAATTAAACCGCTTACAAAACATACTGTTGGGATTCCGTGCCCTTCAGTACCTGGTGTTATGTATTTTTCCTGTTCGTATTTTGTTATTGGGTCGACTGCAACTTTTGCAGATGCAGGTACAACTCCAACACCCCATACGTAGATGAGGTTACCAATTAACATGGTTATACCTATCATGATCATTGAACCTACAGCACCTGCTGCTAGGATGAGCCATAGTGGTGATCCTGTCATTGATGCTGCGGCTATGAGACCTGTCATACCTGAACCTGCTGCAAGCATTGCAGTACCGGTTCCGACACCTGTAGCCGTTGCTATAGCTGCTGGAGCACCACCCACTGGTATGAAGTGTACACCTCCACCAATGAGAACGCCTCCAACTGTCATAGCGCCTATTAATAATAATGGGTCCATCATAAAACCTCCTTATATCCTCATTCTTTGTAGGGTCCGTATTTGGTTCTTGCAAAGACTTCTATTCTGTTGTTTAGTATGATCAGTAGTAAGATTATCACAAAGCTTGCGACTACTCCACCTGCTGCACCGAAAACAATGGTTGTCCAGAAACTGAAGAACACAATTGCTCCAAAACAGAAACCTGTTAAAGGTCCACCGTATTTTGCACAGAAGTTTACAACATCCAGTGAGTTCCTTGCACCGAGTTCTGCCTTAGTTGTTATGTCACCGTGGATAGCCACTGGTATACCTCCACCGAATGGGTAGGTCTGGTATTCCCTTTCTGCACCGTAGTGAACATCTCCTGTTGATGAGCCTATAGCACCTATTGTTATACCCCATAGCACTGCCAAGAGTGGTAGTGGGAACGGGTGGTTAAATCCTACTATATTTAACGTCATCATGTAGGATAATCCTACTATACAAAATGTTGTTATAAATCCATGGGCAGCTATTGGTCCTAATGTCTGTGTTATGACATCAAGGTAAACTGGCTGGTTGAACTGTGCTTCACTTACTATCCTTCCTAAGTAAGATGTTGCAGCATATGCTGTGTGTACTAAAGCTGCTATGAATCCTCCTGCAGCTATTGACATTATAACGGGTAAGCCTATTGCGCCCATTAGGACAAATGCTACAGAACCTGCTACACCTGCAAGTACACCCATTTGTACTGGTTCACCGGAAACAGCTTTGTTGAAGATCCTGTGTAGGTGTCCCATCTGGGGTGCGAGCTGAACCTGTGAGTTTGGGTTACTCATTGAACCTACGTCAGATTCTAAGTCCTCTGCAGCGCCTGCAATGGTTGCGGCAGCACCCATAAGAGCAACAACACCTAATCCTGTTATCATAGGGTCCATTTTATTTCCTCCTAAATTATCGTTAATAAAAAAAATAGGTGTTAAGTAACACCTATTTATTTAGCTGGAGAGATAAGAGCTCTTTCTCCTGCTGGTTCGAATTCTCTTAATGCACCTTTAGCGAATCCTGCACGTACTTCTGAGAAGTCAAATGCTAGGCTGTCGTCAGCAAATGCGATTTTAACCAGTGGGTTAAATACAAATGCGTCTTTACGTGCTGCGTGTGCAGATTGAGCTATACCTGCGTATTCTCCCTGGTGGCCCACGTTCATTGCGTAGTTTGGATAGTTTGGTCCTCTGAGTTCAAGTGGTAATCCTTCGTCTCCTCTGATGGAGAATACGTTGGATGCACCACACTGATCCTGAAGGTCGTATCCGTAGAAACCAAGACGTGAGTGCTGTTCTTTGTGTAAGTACATGGATAAGTACCATGCGCTTAAACCTGTCTGAGCGTTACCAGTTGCGAATCCTGTGGAACATCCTGCTGCAGCTGCTGCAACTGCGGCCCTCTGTGATCCACCGAACTGGGTCTCGAGAAGTGCTGGGTATTCTTCGTACTGTTCAAGTGAGTAGAAGGTTACTTCAGAACCTACGTCCAGTACTGTGTCCATGTCGTTTGGAGCTTCACATAGTCCACCGAATTTGTCTTCGACGTACTCTTTACCGTAGTAACAGAAGTCGTCAAGGATGTTGTCAGTGTAAGCAGCTGTTGCGTACTGTGTGAATCCAACACCACCGGACATGTATGAACCTAACCAGATCTGGTCGTATAACATTGCACCGGATGCAACAACGTCCAGACTTACCCTTACTGGGTCATCCATGTATTTCCTTGAGGACTGACAGATGTCAGCCAGGTAACCGAATGGAATTCCACCAGGTTCGTTTTCTCCCCTTGCTCTCCTCTGTGGTAGAGCTGTACCCATGTGTATAACTTCTGCGTGTTTTGCAGCAAATGCGAAGTCACCGGTTGCGGCTTCTCCTGCACACTGTTTGTAAGCAGAGATCATGGACATACCGATCTGCATAGCAGACCACCTGGAGGTTGTACCTCCATCACAGGTCCTTGAAACTATTGTTGGGATCCTGACAGCCTGCCAGATACCGTCGCCAACTTCAGCTTTAAGAACTTCTGCCTGGTCATCTGGGAACATTTTGTTGATGTCTATGACGTATGCAGAGTCTATTTCATCTGCTACTTCGTCGTTACCTGTGAATATTTTCACGTAACTGTCTGCAACAAGTGCAGGGTGGGTTTCCACCATGTGTTCCTGAACAACTGCTGCACCAGGCATTGAGTGGTTGACAGTTTCCAGGTAGTTTGTGATTGTTTCAGGGGAAACTTCTTTACCTAACCTTTTTTCGATAACACTGTGAGCTGTTCCTAATCCAACGATAACAGTTCTCCTGATATCGTCCCAGAACTGCTGCATTGCAGCGTTGTTTACGAAGTGGAGGTCGTCACCTTCAACAAATGTGTCTGTGGTTGAAACCTGGTAAGGCATGAGAACCCTCTGACCGAGTGGAGAACCAACATCTGGGTTGTACTGAGGAATTCCACGTTTAGCTGCTACTTCTTTACCAGCTTCTGCGAATTCCCTTTTCCTCTCGGATTGTTTCCATCCACCGAATGAGTAGAAGGTTGTTTTCTTTTCTTCTGGGGCTTCTTTGAATTTCTTATTTAAAGCTTCCATAAATTTTTTATCAGCCATAATTCCACCTCCTGATTATTCAGGACTGTATCCACCGTTTGATCTGGTTACGTGTATCCTGTGGAGTACTTCTACTGCGTCTTTGTCGTCTTTGTATGCTTCACCATCCATCCTGTAGATGGTTGTTTTTGATCTAAGGGTTGCTTCGTCGAGTGGTTCACCTAAAACAACAGGTTCGTCCAGTTCTTCACCGATCTGATTCTTTATAGCTTCAACTTTTCCGGTTTCTTTGTTCAAGACCTGTCTTCTTAACATGTCGAACATGAGACCGTCTTCGTCAAGCCTTAATGAGTGACCGTGCACACTTGCGCCCCTTATGCCTGTACGGGCTGGGTCAAAGAATTCTGTTTCCAGGAGTTCCTTGGAGATTTTCTCAAGGTCCCTTTCCCTTGCCTCTATGATCTGCCTTCCTGATAGTGTACCTGCGTCAGCACCTCGGTACCTGCATAGGTAAGCCCTTGATCTTGCGTATGGTTGAGCTGGTGCGAAGTACATTGAGTCAACAAACTGAATGTATCGTACCCTGTCACCGGCTTTTGCACCGTCGACTGGCTCGACCATTTCTCTTATAACATCATCTGGTTCGTCCATTTCTTCTAGTGGTGGGTGTACGCTGGGGTATTCCTCACCAGGAGCTCTGTGACCTAAGACTTTTACAACATCTTCGTCTGAGATTTCTCTAAATTTTTCAAGTTCGTAATCAGGGTTGCATAAATTCCTTCGATTCTGAGCAACCTGACTAGTTCCGGGATAAAATTGTGCCATATTCATGCACCTCCTAATGCTAATCTTACTTTTCTAATAATTTCATCCAACTTCTCTTGGGGACAGGTTTCTCCTCTGATAACGCCGCTTATGATATCCTTGATTTCACCTTTGGTTTTAGGTTCATCAGGCATAACGGCCCTTGTTTTGACACCTATCTTTGCAAAATCCTCAAAGTCAACGGGATATTCACATATTATAACGCATGGCCTGTTAACGTTCCTTAGAATCAGCCTAGCCTTGTAAATGATGTGATGTTTCACACCTCCAAGGTGTACAACAACAAGCCTGTGCCGTTTTATCTGCTCGATCTCCTTTGGAGTGAGTCCGAAAAGGCTTCCATGACCTGCTGATGGAGCGTCCTGTGGAACACCGCCGCCTGCATTTAAAACAAGTGTACTTGTCTGTATGTTAGCTTCCCTTAGAGCAAAGGTAATTTCACAAACAGGTTTAGTTATGTGCCTCCTTCCAGGAGACATTGCTATTGCCAAAACTTCACTTCCACACTGTGCAAATGTTCCTCTCTGGGCAATTCCTCCTCCTTCGCCCATTCCCATGGTTTCTCTGCAGTCTACAACATGTGTGGATTTTCCTATCATGGCTATTCTTTCCTTTTTAGTACTTTGGCTCTTTCACTGAGTTTTGCGTTCTGATCTGTTAAACCGATCATTTCATCTGGAACTTCGTCCAGTTTGTCTCCGTATTTTATCTGATCTGTCACTGTTTTCTGTTTCCTTATGAACAAACCCATGTGTATGTTGTATCCAAATGGCAGAAGTTCTTCGCATATCTCTTTTACTTCATCAATCGTTTCTTCACTGTTGATTTCCATTAGAATTCGTCCAGTTTTAATCTGTAAGTCAACTTCCTCACCATCAATCATTATGGTTCGGCGATCTGGGTTATCGGAGCCCTGAGGAAGTCTCTGTCCCTGAAGAACCATTCTTTTAACGCCTTCAATTTTTTCAAGATCATTTAACAATCTTTCTGTTGTATCCGCGCTTAACAACCTGTGTGGAAATATTTCAATGTCCATTTACTGTCTTACCCCCAAGTTTTGGATTTCAATTTAGATTTTGTCCTTTATGTCGACTGCTGCCTCCACGACATATTTAAGTGGTTCTCGGAATGCATCAACTTGGCTGAATACCTCTTTTATTAATCCGGAGGTTGCTTCTGGGGAGAACATCTGTGTACCTGCGTCTAATGCCATTGATGCTGCAACGCATGGTATAGCAAATCCTTTACTGTGTCTTGTAACGATGTGGTTACCGTTGAAGATACCTGGACCTCCACCACCATATATGGAGTGGCTGAAGAAGGAGAATCCTACAGCTGTACCTTCTACTCTACCAAAGTCTACACCTGGTAATCCAGTCTCAAATTCTATTATATCGTTGTAGTATAGAAGTGCTGAAGCAACACTCTGACAAGCTCTTGCAGCACCGGTACTGACCATTGTAGCGGCCATCATACCAGCGGAAGCATATGCATTCCATTTTGCTACATCGTCTGTGCCGTATAATTTGAATCCGTTGAGGTCTTTGTCTACTTTGATTACACCGTCAGCTTCTGCCCTTTCAACAAGGTCTGCTACGACTGAACCAACTGTACCTTCTTTACCGTTTGCTTTTACGAGATCGAACACTAAGTTGTCAGCGTTGAATCCCTGGTATGCAAGTCCTAAAAGGTGCATTCTTTCAAATGCTCCTACTGCATCACCCATCTCAAACATTGCAGCCTGTTCTAATATACTGGATAGAGCAGATGACTGCATGGTGTTTTTGAGGGTTGTTGCAACAACGTGGTTAACCATGATGTTCCTTAATGCGTAACCTGCACCTTCAAGTTTCTGAGGCACGTCAAGCATGGTTGCTAAGTTTCCACCCATGAAATCAACTGTCTGTGGGTATCTACCGAGTACTGCTGCTTTAACCATGTTTGCATCGTACATGTTAACGTCACAAACATCAATTATAGCCTGGATGAATGCGGATGCTGTTACTAATGGAGCTGCTGAGTATTCAGCTGCTGCTTCGAACCTTGCGGTTGGTATCTGTACAAGTATCCTTTTTCCACCTGCGAGTAACTGAACATTTGTGTTGTCGCCTGCTTCAACTTGTATCATTTCTTTTGCTTTTTCTGCTATGGCTTCTGCATTTCCCACTAGGTCAAGATCTAGTTCCCTTCCTAGGATTTTACATGCTTTTCCACCAATAGTTGCATTTCTTAAAGCTTTTTCGGTACCTTCTAAGTTTACAGCTACAGTCCTTTTAACTCCCTGAACGATTGCTTTAATTGCAGGGTTCTTTAATGGACTGAGGGCCTCGAGCGGTACTTGTTCTTCAACAAGATTGCCTCTGTCGTCGTACAAGTCGATCTTATCTTCAAACTTTGCCATTTTTTCCCTCCTGAGAATTCTGTACACCATTATCCGTACCAGTTTTCTAAAGACCATATGGTCATTTTACATTGAAAATCTTTCCAGGAAAAATCAGGGTGTGAGTTCACAACACTAATTTTAATCCATTGCAGATTCCCATGGTACAACTTTGATATACGAAACTCCATTTATTGCTTTATCTATTATTAAACTTTCTTCTTGATTCATATAGAAAGATTTATAAGGAAGTATAGCCTAAAATTTTTATAGTGCTTTTAATATTTCTTTTTGTTACTTTAAAATCCAAAATTACTTATTTTATATACTGAAAAAGTGAATATTATGCAGATAATAGCAGATGTGGGCGGAATACCCGGGAAAGATTGTAGAGGGTTCTGTAAATACTGTTACTTCCGAAAAGTAAAAGGAAATGAACCTCTTGGATGTAAAAACTGCTCACCCGGAAGAGTAGGATGTGAAAGCTGTACTACCGGGGTTAGGGAAACAAAGAACGAATTTATACCCCCATTTATGGTTTTAGGTTCAGTACAGAATTCCCTGATGATGGGAAATTACCATGACGCTGATCTGAAGGTAAATGTGAGTGGGGGTGGAGATGTAAGCTGTTACCCTCATCTAATGGAACTTACAAGTGGATTGAATCAATGGGACCTCCCAATACACTTAGGTTACACCAGCGGGAAGGGTATAGATGATTCAAAAATCGCAGCAGATTTAATTTCACTCGGTGTTAATGAGGTTACCTTCACTGTTTTCTCAACGGATCCCCATCTTAGAAGGGAATGGGTGTTGGACGATAAGCCTGAAGAGTCCATGAAGGCACTGGAGATATTCTGCCAGAACAGTGAAGTTCATGCCGCATCAGTTATCGTTCCAGGTGTTAACGACGGCGAGAAATTATTTGAAACTTGTGCCAAACTCGAAGAATGGGGTGCAAAGGCATTCATACTTATGAGATTTGCAAATAACCGTAATCAGGGGCTTGTACTTGGAAATGAACCCATAATTGAAGGTGTGGAATCTCACAGCATAGATGAGTTTGATGCGCTCGTGAGAAGTGTTAACAAAGAGTTCAACTTCAAGGTTACAGGTACTCCAGTTTGTGACCCTGAAAATGACACACCATTTGCAATTTCAAAGGATAAAAACAAGGAATATCTGGAAATACTCTCTGAAGTAACATCTGAAGCCACTATTCTTACAAGTAACGTTTCAGCACCATTCATTAAAAAAATAATTAAAAATATTGGGGCTGAAGACCTTGTAAACGTTGTTGCAGCAGAACAGGACATAGGCTGTCTCATAACCCATGAAGATCTTGAAAAAATCGACCTGGGGGATCTGACTGAAACTGTCCTGCTCCCAGGAAGGGCGTACGTCCATAATAAAAGGGCCCAGGAAATATTGAGCCGCGACGGTGTGGACAGAATCATTGCAAGGGGTCCTGACAAACTCTCAGTTGACGGGGAAATGAGTGGAACCCTTACACGTGAAGAGGTCCTGAAAAAAGAACTTATAGCCTTTGAGGATTTGATTGAAGCTATAAACTTCTTTGGAGTGAGAAAAAGTTGATAAAAGGATTAATTGAAGGGGCATTAATATTTTTTTAATCCTTATTTTTTATCTTAATACACTCAGAGATCATTCGTTACAGGAATTTAAGTATATGCTTGCTTTGGTACATTTATAAAGGTTACAGGTAGTCCAAAATGAATAAAAAAAAGCTTAAAATAACTGTTCTGACACCTGAATTCTACAATTATGGTGCCATGTTAATTGCTGGAATTTTAAAGGAAGCAGGTTATGATGTAACATTAAAAAAGGGTTTCAGCCAACCCATCCATGCAGATATTGTTTTTTTAAGCTTTCACTCCACGATACACCTCCTTAAGTACAAACATGACGTGGAGAATATAAAGGCAATGAAAGTCGTTGGGGGTCCTGTGAGCAGAGTTCCTGAGCTTGTTTTCCAAAATTTGTCTGTTGATATTGTTATGGTTGGAGAAGCTGAAGGAAATATTCTTAAACTTATGGCTGCACTCGAAGATGGTTTTAACGTTGAAAAATTGCGCCTTGTGAAAGGCCTGGCATTTGAGGATGCTGGAAATATTCAACAAACAGATCATGGTGAAAGAGTTTCAATGAAACGGCCTTTACCATTCATACCTCATGATATTTCTTCAGAAGACATAAGAGGGGCCAACGTTTACATTGAAACCCACAGGGGCTGTCCTGGAAGCTGTGCATTCTGTCAGGTTCCCTGTTTTTTTGGAAGGGAAGTCCGAAGCCGACCCCATGAAGATGTTATAAATGAGGTCAAGGCATTCTTAAAGGCAGGCGCAAAAAGAATTGCAGTGAGTGGTGGTACTGGAACACTTTATGGCAGCAATAAATTCCGAAACCTTGATGAACATGCTTTCACCCACCTTTTAAAGGATATAAGCAGTTTAACACGCCCTAAAAATCTTACAATACCTGATATAAGGGTGGATCTTATAAGTCCAGATATTTTAGAGGCCCTTCGTAACTACACAAACGGCTGGGTTTACTTCGGAATAGAATCTGGAAGTCCCCGCATTCTCAGGAGTATGAAGAAGGGAATAAAGCTGGATGATGTACGTGAAGCTGTTGAATTGGCCAGGAAGGAGGGACTTAAAATTGCAGGTTCATTTATAGTAGGATATCCTGGTGAGGAAGAAGAGGATTTCCAGGCAACAGTTGACCTTTCAGATGAACTGATGTTGGATGATTACTTCGTGAGCATAGCTGAACCCCTACCTGGAACAGTTCTTGCAGAGGAAATAAAGAAACTTCCAGATGAAAAAAACGCTCTTTTTCAGGATGCTGAAGAGTACAAAAGACAGGGTTTGAGTCTTGCAGAGGAGCGGGCCCTTAAGCTCATGATGGATTCCTTCGTTTTCAGGAGCATGCCTGTGCCCATGACTGAAAATCTATTCAAAGCCCTGTTAGATGAAGTAAAATCTCAGGGAGAACATATAAAAACTGTTACACCCTTAATAAAAGGATTATGAATAGTTAAAATAATTTTTATAAATTAATTTTTTTAAGGTATAATTTTTTCTAATGATCCAGATCGTGCAAAAATTTGTTTAATATTAATTTTAATGTTAAATAAAAAAATATAAAAAAATGAGAAAATGTGGAAAGGATTTGAATTCTTTTTGAAATCCTTAGTTCTCAAGGACTTCAACTATTTTATCAACGATTTTGGAAAAATTCTCAAGGAATTCCGGATTTTTGAGTCCTCCTTCATCTTCATTTTGATAGAGAGGTAAGGTTCCAAGGAGGGGTATGTTCAGTTCTTCTGCTAATTTTTTTCCACCATCCTTTCCAAATATGTGGATTTCTTCGCTGCAGTGGGGACATTTGAAGATTGACATGTTCTCCACAATACCGATCACAGGGATCTTTAGTGCCTGAACCATCTTAATGGATCGTTCCACATCATCCAGGGCCACTGAATGGGGAGTTGTGACCACAATAACACCATCAAGGGAAGGAATGGACTGCAAAACAGTTAAAGGCTCGTCACCGGTTCCTGGAGGACAATCAATTACTAAAACATCCAGATCACCCCATAGAACATCTGACAGGAACTGCCTTATTGCACCTGTTTTTTTGGGTCCCCTCCATATGAGGGGTTCGTTGGAGGGTAGAAGTATCTCAGTTGACATCACCTTAACACCATCATCTGTTTCAAGGGGTTTTATACCTTCTTCAGTGCATTGAAGTTCTGATATTCCCATTCCAAACATCTGCGGTATGTTGGGTCCGTGGAGGTCCGAATCCAGTATGCCTGTTTTAAACTTGCTCCCTGCAAAGGCGGATGCAAGACTGGCAGATACTGTGGATTTTCCCACACCACCCTTACCACTCATAACTGCAACCTTATGTTTGATCCGGCCCATGTTCTTGGTGATCTTAATTTCCTGTTCCATAACTGCCAATTTCTGTTTTTCTTCTTCACTGAGATTTTTTACCATGTTGAATCCTTCTTTAATAATTCATGTCCATTAAATCCATTTTGTTATTAAAATTATTATTCCTTATTAGTTAATTATGGTTTTTTTTAATTTAAACTTTCAATTAAGTTTAATCATGACTTGCTGTGCATGGTTCAAGTGATCCTGGCTTCAGATCTCCATTTTTCCACTGTTGAAAAGCTTGATTCACAGTTCCAGTAGCTCCCGAAAATACCTGAACACCTCCATTACTGAGCATTTCAACAGCTTTAGCTCCTAGATTCCCACAAACCACTATATCTCCATCGTTGACCAGTATGACTTCTGCAGCAGTTGCATGACCACCAGAATGTCTTCCATGAGTTTCAAAGGCTTCTAAGTCCATTACAATATCATCTTCAATTTTAAGAATTGTTAAGTAGGGGGTTTTACCAAAATGGGGACAAATTGGTGAATTTAACCCTTTTTCATCTTCTGTTGGAAAACATAGATTTTTAATTTTGAACATCTCCCATTGAATTTTTGAATCATCTCAATATTTTTTTTATATTTCAATCAGCACCACAGAGTGGTGCTCCACATTTAGGACATTTATTTTCCCTGCATGGTATTCCTGGAGTTTTTTCGGTTTCATATCCACATTTGGTACATTTACAAACCCTTGGCGGTCCTGCCATTCTTCCGGGGCCTCCAAAGGATCTTCTCATCCCCATTCCAGGCTGTCCCAGGTTCTGAACTTCTTCACTTTTGAGGGCTACTATTTCTTCAGAGCCACAGTCAGGACAGGTATCATATTCCTTGGTGGGACTGTGCCATTCAAAACCACATTTACTGCATCTATACCTTTTTTCGTCTGTCATACAGATTCCTCCTTTAATTTTTATAATTTTACCTTCCACAATGGCCTTTGCTATTTTTTCCCGCGCGGAGCTAAGGGTTCTGTGGAAGGTGGGCTGTGATATCCCCATGAGTTCGGCTGCTTTTTTCTGCTGGATTTTCTGATAATCCTTCAATCTTACAGATTCAAATTCATCCAGTGTGATTAAAATCGGCTCAACATCTGTGCCTTCCTCTGGTTTGAAGCATCGAAACTGGGGTTCACCAAATACTCGTCTTGATCTTCTCGGCCTAGGCATGTTATGAATATATATTCATAATTCTATTTAAAGGTTTTCTAAAAAGTAGGATCAGGAAAAATGAAGGTTCCAAAAAACTCCATATTAAATCATTTGAAAACTATTAGAAGTCTAAGGTGATTTTACGCCTGAATTTAATACCTAAAATACTCTTCAAAGTAAAAAAATTAAAAATTAAAGAAAAATGAAAATAAATAATAATTTTAAGGCCGTTTGGCTGGTTTTAAATGAATGGAAGTGATCTCACACCTCGATCCCAACCTCATTGGAGGCCCCCATGTCCCCGTACCCTGAGAAACGTAAAGTTTAGTGTCTTTGTAACTGTAAAGGCCTCTGAGATATGGAAACATAATTTTAACAAAAAGGTTAACGGGAATCATCTGTCCTGCATGGGTGTGGCCTGAAAGCTGGAGTTCTATTCCTGCATCATTTGCTGCTTCAACTTCCCTTGGAATATGGTAGAGGAGTACAGAAGGTTTTTCAGGGTTTATATCTATCTTCGAAAGTGATTTTTCAAGATTTTTGGTTTGGTAAGAATATTCCACACCAATGACTTGAATCCCCATACATTCAACCAATTCGTTTCGGAGAATTCTGAGGTTTATTCCCTCAAGAACCCTAAAAATCTCATCCATTCCCTCATAAAAATCATGGTTACCTGTTGCAAAAAATACTGGTGCTTTCAAATCGTTTATTGACTTAAATGTATGTTTATGAAGTCTTGCACTCCCATCAACCATATCACCAGTTATAAAAACCATTTCAGGATTCAATTTATTTGTTTCATGAACTATACGTTCCATATAACCCGAATTTCTTATTGAACCAATGTGAATATCACTGAGTTGAACCACGTTTAAATCGTTCTTCAGTCCATTTAAAGATATTTCAACCCTTTTTATTTCTAAATCCGAACTTTTTGATATGGAATAAACACTTACAACAGCTGTCAGAAAACCTATTATAATTCCTGCTTTTTCATGAGGTATTTTAATGAAAAATGATGTTAATCCATAGATCGCAAGAAAGGATATAAGATAAAATGAGATCCCCATCCATGCAGAGGCTGCTGTGTAGAACACACGGGTTAAATTATTTGAAACAGTTCTTTCAATTAATGCCGCTGCAGGGTAGGAAATAGATGCTATGACCATTAAAATGTAGAAGGTTGCATTATGGGAAAATCCTAATAGAAAGGCCATTGAATAAAAAATACCGTAGTTCAAGGCCAGAAACCCTAAAAAGAATACTGATATGAATGCCATGTACTGGAAGATGCTTCTCATTTTAGACCCCAATATTGATAATTTGGATGATGGTTGGACTATTTCTTAAAATCTTGTAAAAATAAAAAAGTTTAGGTTCATTTTCAGATCATGGGCGATTTAAGTGATGAATTAAATTATAGATGTTTCTGGAAGGAGTTTCACCATTGTGTAATCGTACATGAAGGATTTTTTTATCTCTGAAATATCTCCAAGTCTGTAATCGCTTACAACAACATCTGCAATATCCTCATGGAATTTTTCATAATCCAGTTTGACCCTTACACCATCAAGCTGACTTACAACAGGTACTGGAGAGTAAACCTCTTGTATTGCAGGTACCTGGTTTTCTATCTCAGTCTTAACGAGTATTGAGGGCACTATTGGTGGGTCATCTGCCATTTCCCTTCGTTTATTGTCCAAAATTTCTTCAACAACCTCAACAAGCTTTCTGAGGGCCCTTATGTTTTCTCCCCTTTTGAGTCTTCGAGGTATCCTTCCAAGACCTCCAACATATGCATCTGCACCGGGCAGTTCAGACACATCAAGGTCTGGAGCTCCTGTTACAACTATTGGTATGTCTATATCATCAAATAGATGAGTTTTGTTGGTTATGCACTCCCTGAAGCTTCCAAGGGCGAAGACTGCAAGGTCATGCTCTGCTATGAGGTTTTTTTCATCCTCAGATATTCTTGATATTTCCTTTCCAGCCCCCCTTGCGAGTCCTATCATGTTGTCCTTTGCACCGTAACGGCGCAGGTACTCCGAAATATCACAGGCAGAGTGTGGAAGGTGCTGCCTTGCAAGGGTTGGGGCAACTATGGCTATTTCTGTACCTGCCATTGGGGCTATTTTAACCTTTCCAAGAAGTTCCTTTGCCTTGGATTCAACCATTTTCACGTCTTCAATTGGAACGGCCAGTGTTAGGACAAGATCCATCTGACTCGTGGTTTCTTGAAGAATAAAACCTCCCAGATCTTCTATAAGCTCGTTCATTTCTTCGTGCTTGTGAATTCCACCCGTGTAAGTTAAAGTTTCATACATAATCTTTTCTCCAAGATGTTGTATCGTAATTTAGCCCTTTCTACAGGGTTTAATGGTGCATTTTTGTGGGAGGGTAGTTCAACAGCCCTATCTCCCATGGTACTTATTTCATCAACCAGTTCATCCTTCATATAATCTGGGTAAACCAAATAATCCTGATGTACAGATACTGTCATGAATCCCATATCTTCAACAATTTCCCCTAAGAAGTTTGAGTATACCTTAACTTTCATGTTTTCATTATCGGATGGATCCACTGAAGTGCCTGCCGTAGATTCACAGCCCACATCCTTAACAAGGGGTTTTGTTCCAAATACCTTTGAAATTTCTTTTAAACTTTCATTTATCTGTGAAAATGTGTTCACCTTGATCTTCAAAGATTTCATATTGGTATCTGTCTCTGAAAGTACAACTGCAATATCTGCATCTGTAGAATCTGGATGCTTCGTGACTTCAAAGTCCTGAACTCCTGCAAGTCTAAGTATCTCCTGACACATGGGAGTCGTAACAATCTTCATTTAACTTTAACCTCGATTAAACTCATGTATTCTGAATAAGTTTTAAATTCCTAGATGTTTTAAAAGGATTTATTTTATCCCAATTCTATCCATTGATTGATTAAGGTTTTATTAAAGTTCCTTTTATTATGTTTTGTGTTTAATGTTCAATTCAGATTCATCCCTCAAATCATCACAACGAATTCAAATCTGGATTTGAATGAACTGATTATGGTTTATCTATTGATTGCTTACTATGAAACTGAAATATATATTTATTTAATGGAAGGATTTAGGAATCTCTTTTCTGATTATCTAGTGGGACTGAGATAAAATCAAAACCAGCCCATGAAAGAGATTCTGTTGAGAACATGTGTTCTGCAAAATATTTATATAATTGGTGAAACAAAAAAAAATATGTATAAAGACTGTTTTAAGTTGGTCTGAGGATGTGAAGGAATTGTTTAGGGTAGATGAAAGTCCAAGTACAGCTCCAATTAAAGAAGGGGAAGAATACGAAGTTAAAATTGAAGATGTAGGTAAAGAAGGCGATGGAATAACTCGCGTTGAAGGTTTCGTCGTGTTCGTGCCGGACACTAAGGTCGGGGAAGAGGTCAAAGTTAGAATAACTTCTGTAAGAAGACGTTTTGCCTTTGCCGAGAAAGTCGAGTAATTATCAAGAGATCAAACTTTTTTTTAAACTTTTTACTATTTTTGGTGTTTAAATGAAGATTTCTTTAAGTTTAGAGAATTCAAATTCTAAGGATGTTACAATAATGGTTGATGCTCTACGCGCCAGCACCACCATGATCACTGCCCTTGAAAATTTTCAAACCATAATACCCGTTAAAAACATAGAAGACGCGGAAAAACTTGCCTCAAAGTACTGTGCTGTACTAGCAGGAGAAAGGGGAGGTGCAGCAGTGAAAGGTTTTGACACTGGAAATTCTCCAGTTGAAATTCAAAATTTCAAAGGGGAAATTCTCGTTCTCACAACCACCAATGGAACTCGGATACTTGAAGGACTGAAATCAAAAGCACTGGTAGGTTCCTTTGTAAATGCTGAATCCGTTGCAAAAAAGGCTCTTGATATCGCAGAAAACCATATCGATGTTGTTATGGCTGGTGTGAATGGAAGATTCGCAATTGAAGATTTTCTGGGTGCTGGAGCAATAATATCCAACTTGCAGGATCATGCCCTTGATGAAATGGCACTTGCATCTGTCATGGCTTCACAGAACAAAAATTGGGTAAATATTGCAGTTAAAACTTCAAAATCAGCTCAAGGACTTTATGAACTGGGATTGGGTGATGATGTTGACTTCTGTCTGAAATACAACATATACGACACCGTCCCAATGTACAAAAACGGGAAAATAAAGAGAAATTTATGAACCATACAAGAGCTTCAGTTTAAAATCCATGATGAAACGAAATTAAATATTCATAAATAATAATATATATTGGATCAATTGTATTGATAGTGTTGGTTGATGAAAAGTTTTTGGTTCAATCAACTTAACTCATTTTAATAAAAATTAATAGTGTAAACTCTTCAGAATTTAAAAGATCAAAGTGAGAAACAAATGGCACCAGAAAACCTTAAAATAATAGGTACAGCACATGTATCAGAAAAAAGTGTTGAAGAAGTCAGAGACACCATAATAAACGAAAATCCAGATGTTGTGGCCATAGAACTCTGTCCAAATCGTTACTACAACATGCTGGCCGAGAAGAAAGGGGAAACAAAAAAAGACCCATCAATACGTGAAATTATTAAGGGAGATAATTTAGGACTTTTTCTTGTGAGCAGTTTTTTATCATATTTCCAACGAAAAATTGGGGATGATCTGGGGGTTAAACCAGGTTCAGAAATGATGGCAGCCATAAAAGCTGCAGAAGAAACTGGTGCAAAAATAGCTCTTATAGACAGGGACATCCAGGTAACCCTCAAAAGGGCAATGAACCAAATGAGCATCTGGGAAAAGATGAAATTTTTCTATGGATTTATAGCCTCATTTTTTGCTAAAGATGATGAAATAGAAGATGTTGAGAGTATAAAAGAGGGAGACATGCTTGAAGAGGTTATGGAGTACTTCAAGGAAATGTCACCTAAAGCTTACCATGTTCTGGTCACAGAAAGAAATGCCTACATGGCCCAGAGACTTCTGGATATTGATGCAGAGAATGTTGTTGCAGTTGTTGGAGCAGGACATAAAGAGGGCATAGTTGAGTGCATGGAACATCCAGCAAACATTCCACCTCTCCAAGAGTTGATGACACTCAAGGAGTCAAGAATCTCATTGGGAAAGGTTTTACTCTTCTCAATACCTGCAATATTCATTCTGATATTCATAGGAGCATTTTTAAGTGGTATAAACATTAAAACAAGCCTTTTTCAGTATGTTATGCTTACGGGAGGACTTGCATTTCTTGGATCGCTTCTGGCAGGATCTAAGATATACTCTGCAGTAACTGCATTTCTTGTAGCACCTGTAACTGCAATACACCCTCTTCTTGCTGCAGGATGGTTTGCAGGAATAGTTGAAGCCAAATTCAGACACGTTTCAATGGAAGATATGCACAACATCACCAAATGCGAGAGTTTCAGGGAGCTTCTTCAGAACAATCTTTTCAGGGTGCTCCTCGTTGTGGTTGGAGCCAACATTGGATGTTCCATAGGCACCTTCATATCCATACCAGACGTTATATACCCCCTGTTCAGCAAGATAATTGGACTTTGAAGAACATAGTCAATGCTAATTGCTTTTTATTATTCAAAACTTTTTATTATTCAAAAAAAACAAGGTTATTCAATTAAAAAAAATATCTCATTACCATGGAACATTATATAAATGAAGATCAACTACTACCTAAGTAACTGAGACGAGAAGTGATCTTAATGTATTTAGTGTTTAGATGTGATTGTGGCCGTGCAATATACGCTAAGGAGGGTACGGCACGTAAAAAATGTGTTTGCGGTAAAAACCTTAAGGTTAAAGAACGCAGAATATTTGCTAAAACAGAAACAGCGGAAGATGCCTCTGAAATGGTCAGAAAGCTTCAGGAAGAAAAATATGGAGGCGCAGTCTTCACAACAGCAGATAAAATTTAAAAATTAATATTAAATTCCCCCTAATAAAACCAAAAAATCTAATCTGAGTTCCCATGACTGATAATATCTACGATATTACAAAAAAGGGCGAAAGGCAAAACATAGAATTTAAGGAAAACCTTAATAGAGATTATCATCTCAAAAAAGAAAGGAAACAACAGCTTGCAAGCCAGATGAAATATCGGATGGAGCTGGGAGATGGTGAAGCAGTTTATTTTATAGGTGTTCATGATGATGGACATCTAATTGGTCTCTCCAGAGAAGATTTTGAAGAAACTCTTTTTGTACTGAAATCACTGGCAGAGGAAGTTGATGCTGAAGTTTTAGACATGGAAAAACATCCAGCAGAACATGGAGATGTTGCAAAGGTTCTGATCAGCAGATCCCACGATCCAAAAAATGAGCATATGCTGGTTGGGGTTGCAGGACACGTGGACCATGGGAAAAGCACACTTGTTGGGACATTAACCACAGGAACACTTGACACTGGCTCCGGAGGAACCAGAATATTCCTGGACGTTCAGAAACATGAAATAGAACGAGGACTTTCTGCAGACCTTTCATTTGCAGTTTATGGATTCTGCAATGAAAAGCCTGTACGCCTTAAAAATCCACTTAACAACAGGGAAAAATCCAAGATCGTTGAAAAATGCGAGAAAGTGGTTTCATTCGTGGACACTGTTGGACATGAACCCTGGCTTCGAACCACAATAAGGGGTATCGTTGGTCAGAAGCTCAACTACGGCCTTCTGGTTGTTGATGCATCCCAAGGACCCACACACATCACAAAGGAACATCTTGGAATTATACTGGCAATGGAAGTTCCTGTGATCGTTGCAGTGACCAAGATCGACACTGCAACTGACGAGAGAGTTCTTGAAGTTAAAAATGAAGTTTTCAAGCTTCTGAAACTGGTTGGAAGAATTCCCTACATGGTAAAATCATTTGAAGATGCAGATTTCGTTGCAGAAAACATGAACCAACACATCGTACCTGTTTTAAAGGTTTCAGCAGTTACAGGTGATGGTCTGAAACTCCTGGACGAACTTTTTTTAAGGTTGAAAATATCTTCAAAGGATGAAGATCTGAAAAAACCGTTTATGATGTACATAGATAGGATATATTCAGTTACTGGTGTTGGAACAGTTGTAAGCGGCACGGTGCGGCAGGGAAAAGTTAAAAAAGGAGATAAAATTCTTCTTGGACCAAGTGGAACTGGTGAATTCATGGAGATCAGTGCAAAATCCATTGAAATGCACCACTACAAAAAGGAAACTGGTGAATCCGGAGAAGTGGTGGGCATCTCAATAACTGGAGCAGATATGGATGATATAAGGAGAGGAATGGTTGTTTGTCATGAAAACTATCCTGCAATGGCTGTGAGAGAGTTTGAAGCTGAAGTTGCAATATTCGTCCATCCAACAACCATAAAAAATGGTTACGAATGTATAACACATATAGAAACCATTGCAGAAACTGTTATTTTTAAGCCCCTTGATAAAGAATACCTTTCAGCTGGAGACAACGGCCGGATAAGAATGAGATTTAAGTACAGGCCATGCTGTATACATGAAGGTCAAAAACTCATATTCCGTGAGGGAAGAAGTAAAGGATTCGGAACAGTGACCAAAATACCATTAAATAGGATCAGTTAATTAGGATTAACGAGTTACTGGTAATTAAAGGAGTTAATTAGGATTAATGATAACTTAATTAGTCAAATAAAACCCTAATTCATATTATAATAGTGTTCTATAAATTATCTGCTTTTATTTATTTCTTCAATCATTTCACATGCCTTGCAAATGCTCAGAGATGATGGTTCTCCACATCGTGTGCATTCACCCATTTTTATCCGCTTTTTAGGGAATTCAAAACTTTTATCAAAGGACTGAAGTATTGAAAGCTTTGTTCCCTGCCTTCGGGATTCCAGGTTGTTCAAATAATTCTTCATCTTAGCCCTGAGGGAACTGTGGGAGTATGGGCATTCTGCAAAGTGCACATCCACCCCATTCATAACCGCCCATATCCCAACATCCCTTTCAGGAATTTTCCAAAGGGGTTTTATCCTTGGAACAAGTTTGGGGTGTATCCTGTCGAGTTTTGGCCCGAACTTGGTGAACCTTCTGAAATCTGCCCTTGCAAAACTCATCAAGAATGACTGTATTTCATCGTCCAAATTGTGGCCAGTTGCAAGTTTATCAGCCCCCATTTCAAAGGCTGTTTTGTTTAGAAGGTACCTTCTGAAAACCCCACATGGAATGCATCCACTTTTGTACTGGTTTACAATGTCGTCAAGTGTGAAGTCAAATTCTTCCTTGAATGATTTTTCAATGAGCTCAACATCCATGTCCGATGCAAATTTTCTTGCGGCCTTTATACCATCAGCACGGTATCCTGATATTCCTTCATCAATTGAAACTGCTTTTAATTCAAAATTAAAATCTTCCCTGAATTTAGAAAGTAGATTAAGGGTTAAAATACTGTCCTTTCCACCTGAAAGCCCAACTACAACCATTTCTCCAGGTTTTATTAGTTCATACATTTCAACAACAGTTCTTGCAGTGTTTTCTATGTAATCTGTGAATCTTTCTGGATCCAGTGCTTTCATAAAAATTATATGAAAACCTGAACATAAATAGAAGTATGATATCTGCTGAAATTACAATAATTCCCATAGGAACCTCCGGGACCAGTTTAAGCCGTTATGTGGCTGCTGCAGTTTCAGCCCTGAAGGAAGTGGGAATAAAATATGAGTTAAGTGGAATGGGAACTTTGATGGAAACTGAAAACCCCCAGGAACTTTTTAAAGCAATTGAAGCTGCACACGAAGCTGTTTTCCGTGAAGGTGCTGAGAGAGTTACAACAAGCGTGAAAATAGACGATAGAAGAGATGTTAATCGCAGCCTCAAAGATAAAGTGTCCTCAGTTGAGAAGAGACTTAAATAGGGTCAAAATCACCTTTAAACTCAGTTATAAGCATCAAGTTCTGTAATCTGCTTTGATACTTCATTAAAATATATGAAGTAAATGCAGATGTAGACTAAATAGGTTTAAAAGTTTTTTTTGAGATTAATAAGTTTGAAAAAGGTTTTTGGAAGTAGATTAGTTTTGGGAATAAATTAGTTTTTGGGAATAGATTTCTGAATGCGGTTGATAACTTATCAATAAATAATATCTTTTGGTAGATAAATCCAAAAAATGAAATGAATGAAAAAATGAAAGAATTTGAAGTTGATTCTAAAAGATGGTTTCTGAAGCCTTTTCAAGGGTTGAAACTATTTTTTCAAGGTCTGATTTTTCAAGTGAGGGATGTACTGGTATTGAGATTACACTTGAAGCTGCCTCTTCTGCTTCTGGACAGGATACCTTGAATCCCATGTCCTGATAGATCTTCTGCTGGTATATTGGTTTTGGATAGTGTATACCAGTTCCAATTCCCTCTGCATTCAAGAATTCAATGAGATCATCCCTTTTAGCCTTATCAACACGTATGGTGTACTGGTGGAAGACGTGCTTCACATTTTCAGGTACTGTAGGTGCTTTTATCCCATCTATTTTTTCTATTCTGCTGGTTAAGTATGCAGCATTTTCAATTCTTTTACTGTTGAATTCATCGAGCTTTTTAAGCTGAACAAGACCTATTGCAGCTGCAATATCAGTCATTCTGAAGTTGTAACCAAGCATGACATGAGTGTAGCGCTGGCTTTCACCATGGGCCCGGATTGCCCGTGAAGCATCTGCAATGCCATCATCATCAGTTGTTATCATTCCGCCCTCGCTTGTGGTCATGTTCTTGGTTGGGTAAAAACTGAAGCAAGCTGCATCTCCTATTGATCCAACCATTTTACCATTATAAATTGCTCCATGAGCCTGTGCAGCATCTTCTATGACTTTGAGATCCTTCTCCTCTGCTATTTCGCATATTGGATCCATGTCTGCAGGCTGTCCGTAAAGGTGTACCGGCATTATTGCTTTTGTTTTGTCTGTTATGGCTTCAGATATCTTTTCAGGGTCCAGGTTGTAGGTTTCTGGGTTTACATCCACAAAAACTGGTTTTGCACCCACGTAGAGTATGGAGTTTGAGGTTGCTGCGAATGTGAATGGTGTGGTTATTACCTCATCTCCAGCTTTTATACCTAGAGCAAGGAGTGCTGTGTGGAGTGCTGTTGTTCCTGAGCTTGTTGCAACTGCATGTTTCACTCCAATGTACTCTGCAAATTTTTCTTCAAATTCTGCAACCTTCGGGCCCTGGGCAATGAACCCTGACTTTAAAACCTTGACAACTTCTTCTATTTCTTCATCACCGATAAGCGGCTTGGCAATTGGTATCACTATTTTCACCTTATTATCTGTCTTTTTAATCAATTTAAAACCAAATTTTTTATATAAATTTGTATAAACCTTAAAAATCATTTTATAACATTTATTTACATTAAAAACATTTTATATGTGCGGATCATCTGCAAATAACTATTAGTAAAAAATGTGGGTTTGAATCCGTCCTTTGAACCTGTTTTCATATTTATCTGAAACTCCCAAGTTCTGGTATGGTTTCACCATTCAAAGGTTATGATGGGATTTTATATAAATATTGGCAATCCTCAATAAAATGGTTCATGGATTAGAATCCTTCCATTTGAATATGTTAAGAAGCTCTGTTTTTTTGTTCCAAAATAGGATGGTTATCATTAGCACTGCAGCGATTAAAATTCCAATGGTTCCTGTAACAGCATCTGATTGCTGTACAGTGATTACTGAGGGTAGGTTGCCGAGTCCTGAATCCGTTGAGTTATAGACAACTGCAACGAACATGTTATTTGCTATGTGAATCCCCATAGCTGTTTCCAACCTGTTTTCACCGAGAACTATGATCCCCAACATTAAACCAACTATGAAGGTACCTAAAACCATCATCACACTCATCTGAAGGTCTGTTCCGTTGAAAAAATGCACTGAAGCAAATACAATGGATGTTGTAACCAATGGAATAACAGGTTTTTTGGAAAGAAGACCAAAAGCCTGCATAAGGTATCCCCTGAAAAAGAGTTCCTCAAATGATGCCTGTATTGGAAATGCAAGGACACTTAGAATGAGAAGTACGCCGAAGGTTTTTGGGTTGAAGGTTATCTGGTAACCCTGAATACCTGTTGTCATCAGAAGGGGTGTGAAAGTTAGGGCTACTATTAGAGCTGTCCAGATACCTGCACCCTTTAAAATCTTCATCCAGTCCATTTTTCCAGTGGTATTTATAAGGGATGTGAATTTTTTCTTGTGCATGAACCGTACACAGATGTAAAAAAGTAAAAATGATATTCCATAGGCAATGAAGACTATGAACAGGAAGAACATTGAATTTGAGGTTATGGATGTTAAATCAAGCTGATAAGCATTTGAAGCCCCGTAAACATAATATATTATCATTAAAACTGCTACCAATATTCCTGTGGCAAGTATCGCCCCACCCCATGATATAGTTATGGTTAAAAGGTATCTCCACCAGTTATTTTTACCCTGTGATCCATTATCTAGAAATGGGTTGTGCATTTAATTCCTCCAGTTTATAATTGAATGAGTAACATAATGTAGGTTGTAAGGTTCAGCATGACCAGTGAAATTCATTATGTAAGCTCATGTTCAATTAGTAATGTTCAATAACAAATAATTAAATCTTGTTACCGGTGGTTCAGGAAGATGGATGAAACACATATAGATGAAAAAACCATTCACGAAGGAAAAGTCACGATAAAAGTGCCTCATTTCGATAAAGTATCAGCAAAAGCCCCTGTATTTTATAATCCAGTTATGGAACTTAACAGGGACATTTCAATTGCAGCAATAACTGTTTTCAGCCAGGATGCTGACTTTATCAGTATCTGCGACTCCTTTGGAGGTACTGGAATACGTGGCATAAGATACTCCAAAGAAATAGAAAAGGTTCAGAATGTTGTTATAACTGATTTAAACCCCCTTGCAGTTCAATTTGCAGAGAAAAACATTGAAGAAAACGAAACAGAAAATGTAAAAGTCTACAGGGAAGATGCCAACATCATGCTTCGCAGGTGCAAGGGAAAATTTGATGTTGTGGACATCGACCCCTTCGGAACACCCTCACCCTACCTTGAATCTGCTGCAGCCAGTTTAAGGGCTGGAGGAATGATCTGTGCCACTGCAACAGATACTTCTGCCCTTTGCGGTACCTACACCGAACCCTGTATTCGTAAATATGGTGCAATGCCATTGAAAACTGATTACTGTCATGAGAACGGAATAAGGATACTTGCAGGTTTCATGGCCAGAACCTTCGCCAAGTACAAGAAGTTCATTGAGGTCCGTTTCTCCCACAGTACCGAGCACTACATGAGGATCTATGCAACAGTGGGTAAAGGTGCTAAGAATACCGATGAGTCCCTTAAAAATCTTGGTTACATAACACACTGCGATAAATGTCTTAAAAGAACTGTTTTCAAGGGTTTGACCCCACAAATTCCAGAGGAATGTCCTGAATGTGGAGGTAAACTCCGGGTTGGAGGTCCACTCTGGTGTGGTGCCATAATCAACAGGGATTTCACAGGGAAGATGATTGAATCTCTGGATGAATTGAAGTTGAATAAAGAAAATGAAGTTCTTAAACTCTTTGAAACATGCTATAAGGAAGCTGAAGCCCCCATAGGTTACTACGACATCCACAAGGTCTGTAAGAATCTGAAGATAAGTTCCCCACCCCTTATGGACGTTCTGGAAAAACTTCAAGAAGAGGGTTACTTCGTTTCAAGGACTCATTTCAGTCCAGTAGGAATAAAAACTGATGCTGATGTTTCTGAACTTAAAAGAATTGTTTTGAATGTTAAAGATTCTGTTGAAGGTTCAGATTAAATCCCTGATTTGAACCTATCAAAGCCCAGTATTATCTCCTATTTTTTATATTTTTTTGATTATTTTTAAAATACGTTCTCATGTAATTTTTTGTAAATAGTACATGTAAAAGATTTAAATATTTAAAAAAGTTCTTTAAAAAAAGTAGTGTTTGATTAGGGAAAGGGATCCTGTACCCTAACTCTAAAAACACGTTCTTCATTCATAATTCAGCATGTTGTGGGTGTAGTAGTACTGGAGCTCCGATGCATGCTGCAGCTCGAAGTTTCTGTAGGGGCTGTTGAGGTATGGGAATATTTCCCCTGAAAGTACGTAGTAGTAGGCTGCAAACCTTCCGTACTGTTTCCAGCATACGTAGTAATAGAGTGGGAAACCACAGCCTGGATTGATTATTGCACTTCCAGCCCTTGCAGTTCCGTGCCATACCATGGGTATCGGACCCTGTTGACCATGGGCTTCTGCTTCTCTCATCACCTCAGCCCATGCATCATCGTAGTTGTCGAACTCCTTACCGTTTACCATGATCTTCCATTCATCATCTGGAACCCCAAAGAGGAAGTACTGCAGTACTTGACCCCAGTCTATAGTCGTTGATGGTGATGATTCAAATGCCATTTCAATTATGTAAACTCCATTTTCATTGTAACTCAAATATCTAGAAGTCCCCTTGTAATGCGCAACAATAGCACACTTAGAACCTCGATCCTGCGCGTACTGAGCTAAAAGTTCTGAATGCTGATGCCCAGGGTACATATCGGGATTTGCAAGTTTTACAAATGCCAATCTTCCTAGAGGAGTTACATCACCAGCTTCGCTTGAAATATAAAGGTAACCCCCAAAGAATATGAGAATTACCAATAAAATTACGTACCATTTCATTACTTCACCTTGTAAAGTTTTATGAATCCTTATATCGGACCATGGATTTATTCTTTTTATTATTTTTCTTTTTATGGTTTATTTTTTTATTTCCATCCCTTATGGAAGTTTTTATCTTTTTTTTGTTCTATTTTTCTTTTTATATGCTTTCCTTATCCTTTTTGTTTCCTTTTCGGAAAATTCACAATTATGGTGAAACTTTTCTTACTTTTTGTTTTATTTTCTATTTGTAGTTATGTCTATATCCAGAGTAATTTCAATGTTCAACTATCCAAACATACTTTTTGCTTCAGTCATTGAAACATGAAATGGTGTTAGAATGAAGAGAAGGATATTCTCTAAAATGAAGATTTTTCTTTTTACTTCATATATATTAAAGTTTGCTACTTGCGATTTATACTCTCTATTTTATATAAAAATAATTTCATATTATACATATTGATCAAAATGGAGGTGAAAAAAATGGAGATAGGAGAACTCGTATCCGATGCCCTTCGGTACCCACTTTCTGATTGGCAAAAACTTTTAATCTTGGGAGTTGTTGTGATTTTAAGTAGTATTTCTGAACTTGCAAGAATGCTCGGTACAACGAATTCAGCAGTGATAATAGTATTAGGAATCATCGGACTCATATTCAGCATCTTAGTATCCGGTTACATGATAAGGATTATAAAAGCATCCTTAGCCAATATTGCAGAGATTCCTGCAATGGAGGACTGGAAAGAGATGTTCATAGATGGTATTAAAGCAGATGTAGTTGGAATAATCTATGCAATACCTGCTATTTTAATCATAATAATTTCAATAGCACTGGCAGCATTAACCCTTCTTGGAAGCACCAGTTTATCAGATCCTGCAGCATTACTAGGTCTTGCAGCAGGTGCAGGAATTGGAGGAATAATTGCACTTTTGTACATGCTCATAATCACTCCAATAATTGCAATTGCAATAACCAACATGGCGTATCAGGACGAATTCAAAGCAGCATTCAGATTCAGCGAAATCATGGCCAAAATATCTGAAATAGGTTGGGGAAACCTTATAATCTGGTACATCGTTATGATAGTATTATTCATCATACTGAGCATTATTGGAGGAATTATAACCGGCATATTCAGCATTATAACTCCAATACTCGGAACTCTGATATTTGATCTCGTTGTAATGCCCTACATCTACATGTTCCTTTCAAGGTCTGTAGCTCTGGAATACGCAGGATAACAAAAACCCCAATTCTTTGTTAAAATTTTTTAAAAAAATGTTTGAAAAATTGAGGTGAAAAAAATGAATATTAGTGATATAATATCTGACTCCATTAAGTACCCATCCTCAAACTGGGGAAAGGTGCTTATTCTGGGAGTAATATGTATAGCATCTATTTTAATAGTTCCAATATTTTTAGTCTACGGATACGTATTTAGAATAATAAAAGCAACCCTTGCTGGAATGGACGAACTTCCTGAATTTGATGAAATTGGAGAGATGTTCGTTGATGGTTTGAAGATACTGGTTGTGGGTATTGTTTACGCAATTCCAGTATGGATAATAGCAACCATCATTGGATTGATCACAGGGACTGGAATGGGAACAACCACTACAAGCTTAGATCCAACTATGATGTGGGCAGTTCTAGGAAGTAGCATAGTTTTCATTATTGTTGCATTGATTGTAGGCCTCGTGGAGATCATGGCAATTGTCAACATGGCTTACTACAACGGAGAACTTGGAGCTGCGTTCAGATTCAGTGAAATTCTCGACCGCATAGCTCAGATTGGATGGGGAAAATACATTGCAACCTACATCGTCATCGCAGTAATAGGATTCATAGCATTCCTAATAGGCTGGCTCACAATGTTAATCCTAATAGGTTTCATCTTACTGCCACTGATAATCGTTCCATACATCACAATGTTCAGCTCCCGTGCAATAGCATTATTATTCGCATCAACTGAAGAAGCCATAGAATAATATCTGATCTTTTCTTTCTATTTTTTTATTTTTTAACTCTTGATTAAATCCAGAATAACTTTTAAAATTAGTATTATAATTTATAAAGACTCATTTTTTACGTTTTAATGAAATATGAATCATTTTAATTTAAAAAAAGGATCACGATACTTTTTAGTTCTGTAAACAAATTTTTCAGGGCTTAAAATTCAAAATCTATTTATGGTAATATCTTCATAAAAGATTCATATTAAAACACAGGAGGTAAAAGAAAATGGACGTTGGAAACGTTATGACAGACTCAATTAAGTATCCCTCTTCGAATTGGAAGAAGGTTCTTATACTTGGGGTTATGATCCTTTTCAGTTTTTTAATCATCCCATTATTCGTAGCACTTGGATACTTCTTAAGGGTTTTAAAAGCATCCTTAGCTGGTCTGGAAGATCTTCCAGAGTTTGATGAATGGGTGGATATGATAGTGGATGGAATTAAAGTTTTTTTGGTTGGGATTGTCTACAGCCTACCTGCAATAGTGATCCTAGCAGTTTCAATGATAGCAATATGGGGATCCCTAAGCTCCATCACGGCAATGCAAAGTGCGGGGATGTCTCCAACAACTGCACTTGGAATGTTCACTGGAATCGGATTCGTTGGTATGATCGTTGCAATGCTTTACTTGCTTATTATAACACCAGTACTCTACGTTGCAATTGCCAACATGGCCTACAACGAAGAACTGGGTGCTGCATTCAGATTCAGTGAAATAATTGGTTTGATATCCCAAATTGGATGGGTTGATCTCATAGTGTGGTACGTGGTTGTGATATTGATTGGATTTGTTGTATCCTTCATAGGAGGCATAATTGGCATAATTCCGATTATTGGAGGCATAATAGCAGCTTTAACCGTGTATCCTTACTACAACATATTCCTCTCAAGAGCCATAGCTTGGCTCTATGCATCTGCATTCCCTGAGGAGTAATTAAAAACAACATATTCTCTATTTTTTTATTTTTTTTAAATAAATATTCTTAATAACCTGTTTAATGCGGATTCTAGAGGGAATAAATTTAAATCTAAAATTATATTAACTGAAAAATTGAAAAAAATAAAAAAATTTAAGACCAAAAAAAAGTAAGGGCAGTTTTTCAGAATTTTGAAACTGAAATTATTATCATGTTCCAACAAGCCTCAAACCTGTTATGTCCACAGAACTTGAATTCAAAGCCCTTAAATCTTCAGTTGAAAAGTCCCTTATGTCTGAATGTCCTGCAAGCTGGGCAAGCATCTTTGTCTCTTCCGTAATTGATTTTATGTAATTTGCAACCCTCATGGCAGCAACATCAACATCCAGCCGTTTTCTGAGGTTAGGATCCTGTGTTGCAACACCAACCGGACATTTACCTGTGTAGCACATCCTGCAGGCACGACAGCCCATTGCTATCATTGCTCCAGTTCCTATGTACACTGCGTTGGCTCCCAGTGCCATTGCCTTGGCAACGTCTGCACCGCTTCTTATTCCTCCTGTTATTATGAGGTCCACATCATCCTTCATACCGATTTCTTCAAGTCCTCTGACAGCCTGTACAAGGGCAGGGAGTGTTGGAACACCAGTATGTTCAATTACAACTTCTGGAGCTGCACCTGTTCCTCCCTCCATTCCATCGACTGAGATTATATCGGCACCTGCCTCTGCAACGATCTTAACATCTTCATCAACCCTTCCAGGTCCGAGTTTTACGATGATTGGAACCTTCCAGTCTGTTACTTCACGGAGAAGTTCTATGTGTTTGGCAAGGTCTCCCTCCCTTGTGGAGTCAAGGAATCTTGCAGGGCTGAGTGCATCTGTTCCCAATGGTATTCCACGTATCTTTGCAACCTCTGGGCTGACCTTTTCAGCCAGGAGATGACCCCCCATGCCGGGTTTTGCACCCTGACCTATCTTCACTTCAATGGCATCTGCACTGCGAAGGTAATCTGCTGAAACTCCAAATCTACCTGAGGAGTATTGGACAACCAGATTATCAGCAAAATCCCTCTCCTCTGGAAGCATTCCTCCCTCTCCAGTGTTACTGCATGAACCTACAAGGGTTGATCCCTTTGCAAGGGCAAGTTTACACTCCTTACTGAGGGCTCCAAAGGACATACCTGCTATGAGTACAGGAGTTTCCATAACAAGGGGATTTTCAGCGTTCCGAGTGCCCAAAACCACCTTTGTATTACAGGATTCCCTGTACTTGTCAACCGGAGCTATTGAAGCCTGTGCAGGCAGTATAACTATGTCATCGAAACTTGGAAGCCGTTTTTCAGTACCAAATCCCCTGAGCACATACTTCCCTGCCTTGGAAGTGTACCTGATATCTGCTATAGTTCTTGGATCCCATATACTTCCCCCTTTTGTTGGTAAAAGTACTGGACAAGCTGCCGTACATGATCCGCACATTATACAACGGGTTTTATCTATCTCCGCATGATCACCGACTATCTTTATGGCGTCGGTTGGGCAGACTATTTCACAGTTTCCGCAGAACACACACAGTCCCTCTGTGTTGGATGCAAGATCCCCTGAAGGAGACAGTTCCTTGGTTGAGTTTCCGGATATTCTGCTTTCCATCTCAAAACCTCTTTGAAGGCCCGTTGCAAAGTCTTTTATATCCACAACTTCAAGACATCCTGCCTTACATGATTCAACACATGCTGGTTTTCCACCGTCCACCATGCATTGCTGTTCACATTTAATCATTTCATTCTCTGTGCAGTTTATACTACCTATTGGGCACATAAGCATACAGAGTCTGCAGCCGATACATCTGTCCTGATCTATCTTTACAATTCCGTTTTCCCTGTATATAGCATCTCTAAAGCATCCTTTGATACAAGAAGGATTCAAACACTGCTGGCAAACCACTGCATGGTACCCGTTTGTCATTTCATGCAGGAATAAAGTGTTTTCACCGGTTGCCTTTGTGCATGCATCAATACAATCGTTACAGCCATCACATTCCGTGGGTTTTGTTAATAGTATCTGTTTCATTGGATCAACACCTACTCATCGTCCTGTTTACCGTAAAATGGTCTGAGATTTTTAGGTTCTATCTTCTTAAAATCTTCAATATCTTTGTTTATACTATAGTTGGTGAACAGCTTCAGCAATTTCTCCTTGTCATCCCCCTCAAGGGGCTTTACTTTTGCATTTGTACCTGTTTCAAAGTTTCCTGCAACGTATATCGTGCCCCCTATCATCCAGTCACCTGTATCAAGTCCAGCATCACCTGTAACTATTATATCACCACTCAACATGTAAAGACCTGCAAGGTTTCCAATGTTTCCCTCTACAATTATGGTTCCACCCTTGTTGAGTTGGCCAACAGCGTTTCCAGCATCCCCATAAACCATTATCGTCCCATTACAAAGTCCAAATCCAACACCTTCCTCTGCAGATCCATTTATTAAAATTTCACCAGATGTCATGTTGTCCCCAACGTACCTACCAACATGCCCCTGAACTTCAATGTGTGCTCCATCATTAAGAGCCCCTAAAAAGTCCCCTGCATCTCCATTCAGAATTATATCTGCATCTTCACCTAACCCCACAGCTATAGAATCTAGTTTTCCATGATTTTCCAGTAACAATTTTTTTTCAGGTTCAAGAGCTTTTTTTATCTCAAGGTTCAACTGATGTGTTGACAAACCCTCTGCAGTTATTTTACTTTTAGATTGCAACGTTTTAACACCACCCATAGTTTTTATATCTTCCATCTGAAATCCTTTAAAAAAATTCTAAGTTAAATTGAGGTTAAAATTCGTTTTATAATAAGGTTGCTATTTATATAACATTTAACTTATACAATTCCATATTGAACTGAGACAACTGGAGGTGTTTGGTTTGAAAACCCTGATAACCAATTTAAATGGGCATTGCCTTTTCAATGCTTCAAGAAAAACACAAACAGAGGGCCTTATAATTTTACATGAAGGAAAGTACAGGAAAACTGATCTTGAAGATTTTCTCAAGGGTGGAGACATAAAAATAGAAACAGAAGATCCCTATGAAGCTTGCAGGAGAATTGAGGAAATTATCAAAGGCACAAAAAAACATGGCAGAGTATTTGTAGCATATAACGGCAGAAATTTAGGCCCTCTTTTAAATTTTGTAGCAAACAAGGTAGGTGTTGATGGAATATTCACGTGTTACAACGATAAGGTAGTAAGATTGCCCCTTTTGAAGCTGGATATATCGGGAACAAAGCTGAAAATACTTAACATACTTTACCTTAAAGATTTAACAGCCCGGGAACTGGGCGAAGAGGTAAAAATATCACGTGCAATGGTTTATAAACATTTGAAAGGCCTTATGGAATTGGGTTTGGTTAAAAAATCCGACTCCTTGGAGAAATACTCCATAACCAATGCAGGTAAACTTTCAATTTCATGAATATTTAAAAATAAATATTTAAAAACTTATAAAAACATTGAACTGCTTAATTTCTGTGTATACATTAGGAAAACACTTGTTGATGAAAATTCCATTTATAAAAAACGCAAAATAAATATATGAATTGTGGGATACTCCCTCTAAGATCGGGTGATATTCATAGAAAAATGTTGAATGAAGTTCTTTTGGTTTAATTTTTGTTTAGCCTTAAAAATAGATAAAAATTGAATTGAAGAGTTTATTCAACAGGGTATTCAATTCGAAGTTTGTAACTTGCCCTTTCACTTAAAAGAACTGTTCCCGGAACGAAATAGTCTTCAAATTTCTTCACTTTCCTTATGATACATGGATCTATTTCAATGTTCTTTGTGTAGGAGCTACACTCTTCATCATCTATCACTCCCTTTTTAACAAGTTCTATGTATCTCATCCTTATGGTTTCCTCGTTTAACAATCCCATTTTAACCCCCATATAATACAGTGACAAAACTTATATTTAAATTGTTTGCATAAAATTATAAAAATTGTATAACTATTTATAGAATAAAGGTCTTAAAGATAAACATTGTTCAGTGAAATGGTGAAAGGTATGAAAAGTATTGATGAAAAAGAGAAGACAACAGACATAGATGAAATCGATAAGAAAATCCTGGATTTGTTCAACGAAGATGGTAGAATGTCTTACAGAAAAATAGCCAAACGTTTGGATATCTCAATAGGTACAGTGCACAACAGAATAGAAAAACTAATGAACACAGGCATAATCAAAAAATTCGCACCTGTCATTGACCATGGCAAGCTGGGTTACAATCTCACAACAATAATAGGAGTCCGTGTTAAAGGAGGTATGCTAAAAAACTGGGAAGACAAAACAGCTTTCCATAAGAACGTGCTCTGCATGTACGATGTAACCGGTGAGTTTGACGCCATCCTAGTAACACGTTTTAAGGACACAACAGAACTGGACGAATTTATTAAAGCCCTTCTTAAAGAGCCAGATGTTCAGAGAACCTACACACAAACCGTTTTGAACATAGTTAAAGAGGATATCAGTTCAAGTAAAATGATCTAGACCCCTGAAATTAAGAATTTCAATTTACTCTTAACATATATTTGAATACAAAAGCCCCTTTTATGAATTTGAAACAGTGCTTTATGATAAAATTCAAAAAATAATTCTGTTATGTATTGAATACTAAAGAATTTCTTTTGGCGCCATATCAATAAGTTGTATTAATAATTAAGATATTAAAAGATTTAAAACTTTAATTAAACATTAAAAATAGGATTTAAAGTTTAAATAATATTTAATTATTTTTATTTTCTTATTTAAGCCGTATAAAACTCTTTTTAAAGGAATTTTTAAACCAGATGAGTTAATAGTGTCCATTTACATAATTCTACTGGAGAATTGTTGTTTCGTAGTTTTGTAGGATCGAGTTTTTTTACGGATCGAAGCTCAAATAGATGTTGGGAGACCTTAAATTTGATGTCCATTGTATATTCAGAGGACTATAGAAATCATTCAACAGGAAATCATCCTGAAAATAATTCACGCATTACCCACACAATGGATGCCGTCCAAGAACAAATAAAAAAGGGCTTTATTGAAGAAATTCCAGTTTTAAAACCTGAAACTGTGTCCAAACAGGATTTATTCAGGGTTCATACAGAACAACATGTTGAAATGGTTCGTTCCTTCTGTGAGGGAGGTGGGGGTTACCTTGACTTCGATACATTTGCATCGCCTGAAACCTACAGCACAGCAAAGCTTGCAGCAGGAGGTGCAGTAACTGCATCAAAACTGGTTTTAAATGGACATGACTTTTCTTACTCCATTGCAAGACCTCCAGGACACCATGCAACAAGAGATAAGGTCATGGGTTTCTGTTTCTTCAACAACCTGGCTGTGGCAGTTGAGTACCTCAGAAAGGTTCATGGTGTAAAGAAGTTTTTCATAGTGGACTTCGATGTTCACTACGGTAATGGAACTGCTGAAATATTCTACAACGACCCAAATGTTCTTTATGTATCCATTCACCAGGACCCTAACACAATTTTTCCAGGAAAGGGTTTTGTGGAAGAAACTGGAGATGGTGGAGGGGAAGGCTGTAACTTGAACATTCCCATGCCCCCAGGATCAACAACATCTGATTATACCTACATCCTTGACAGAATTCTGGAACCTGCAGCCACTGCCTTCGGTGCTGATTTCTATTTTATGGATGTTGGATTTGACTGCCACATGGAAGATCCCCTGTCAAATATGGGTATTGATGATGAGTTTTTTCCATGGATTGGAGCAAAAATGAAGGATATTTCAGGTTCCATGGTTCTCATACTTGAGGGAGGGTACAACCTTGAGGTTCTCAGAAGGTGTAATGTGAAACTAATAAATGTGTTGACAGAGGAAGTAAGTATTGAGGAACTTACTGATATAAGGAATATGGAAAGTTATCTTTACAGAGGTGGGGATGATATTAATCCCAAAACAGAAACCTTGTTTAAAGTTATTCAAGATACATTTTCACCATTTTTCGAATTTTGAGGCGATTTTATGGAAAAATTCAGATTGGAACAAACTCAGGCACTTTTAGAAAAAGCTGGAAAATCCAGAAACCCTGCAGTGAAATTTAAAACTCCAAAAGAAGGCAGAATTAACTCAGAGTTGTTTGGAAAAACACTGAATGAACTGTTTGAAGCAGAAGAATTCATATACACCAGCAGACCATCCCATGTACTCAATGCAGAGGATGCTCAAACCTTTTGCAGTAAGATCATTGCTGTAAGAGGGAACCTGGATGAAATGCTTGCTGATTTTGGAGTTATTGAAAGGGAAAACAGGGAAGATGAGATCAAAAAACTTTCAGAAAACTTTTTAATCATCACCACTAAAAGCAACTTCAAAAAAGCTCTTACAAAGCTTGGTGTGGATGCTCAGCACATAATCGTTGCAGGCGTGCCCCTTGAAGCCGAGGATATGAAACTCATAAATCCTAAGATACCTGATGCAGCACTTAAAGGTGTTGGAAAGAAAATAGAGCACGTTAAAAATGATATAAAACGAAAAACCGAACAGTTCAATCCAACGGATATTCTGGTTGTGGTTGAAATGGATAGAACTGGTGAAGTTCTTGGAAAAAGGGCCCATGAGATCTACGGTGCAAAGGTCATAACCATGAGAAATCTGAAGGATGTAACTGCGGAGGAGTTCAGGGCAAAGTTATCCCAATGAGTTAATGAAATTTTGAACTGAAGTTAAATTAAATGAATTAGGATTTGGAATGTTGGATCAAATTTAGGATGTTGGATCAGATAAATGGAATAAATTTGGATTCTAGGAATAATTTAATTGTTATTTGGTTGGTTCCCATTTAACTAATTTTTTTCAACTTCTTTTATAACCTTCTTTTATATACAAGATAAGTTAATTATATCACAAACCAACATAGATAGGAAGGATTTATTTAAATATTTTATAAATCAATTGAATGTAGATCCAGTACATTAATAGTATCTAAATTGAATATCATGAAAAAACTATCATTTAGGGGTGAAAAAATTGGATTCATGTTTTCCAGATACCCAGGATAAGATACCCTCAATTCCTGTTTACCTTACAAGAGTTGGAGTTACTGGGGTTAAAAAACTTTTAAAAATTGAAAGGGATGAGAAAAGACCAATAGTTCTTTTACCAACCTTTGATGCGTTCGTTGACCTTCCAAGCACACAGAGGGGTATCCACATGTCAAGGAACCCTGAGGCCATAAGTGAAGTTCTTGAAAAGTCATTGGAAGGAACTGCAGTGGAAGTTGAATCTCTTTGTGCTGAAATGGTGAGCTGCCTCCTTAAAAAGCATAAATATGCAAAGAGGGCGGAAGTGAGCATGAAAAGTGAGTTCATGATCATGAAGAAGTCACCAGTCACCAAGATCAAAACCCAGGAGATGACCAAGATCATGGCAGACTCCGTGGGCTACAGGGATGAAAATGGAGTTAGAATAAGGAAGATGATCGGCGCAGAAGTTGTTGGAATGACTGTATGTCCCTGTGCACAGGAATCAACCAAAGAATCTGCAAAGACCAAACTTTTAGAGTTCCTGGACGCGGAAACAACACAAAAAGTTCTTGAAACCGTCTCATTTGCCTCTCACAACCAGCGTGGTCGGGGAATGATAATGATAGAGGTTCCTCAGAACCAGAATGTGCGTGCTGAGGACATAATACGGATCATTGAGGATTCAATGAGTTCTCCTGTCTGCGAACTCCTGAAAAGGAGCGATGAAAATGCTGTTGTGGAACATGCCCACAAAAACCCTCAGTTCGTTGAGGACTGCGTTAGGAACATGGTCCAGAAGATCGTTTCTGAATTTTCAAACCTTCCAGACGACACCATGGTAACAGTTAGACAGGTTAACGAGGAAAGTATACACAGACACAATGCTTTTGCAGAAAAAGTAGCAACCATGGGAGAATTAAAAGAGGAAATAGAACGTATGGAGGCAAACGGCGTTGACACGTACACACGAGGTTGCAGGTAAAGTAATGCAGGAACTTGAGGCCTTCGACAAGTCAAGACCTTCAATAGACACCCCTCAAATATTAATCGTGCGAGGAATGTCCAAACTGAGAGTGGATCACCAGGATATTCCAGCAGTTCTCTCAGACCTTCTGAAGAAGCTTGGAGCCAGAAGGGTTGAAACTATCTCAGAAGAAGCAGGCAACCTAATAGGAATCATGGATGAGAATATAAGGGCCAATGTGGATGTGAATGCAGAAACCGATATTCAGGGAATTGTGAGGATGAAGGAATCCTTTGAAAGCATGAACTGCCACGTTGAATATTCCCTTGGAGTTCTAGGTAAAATCGCACTATTCATAATACTCTGGAAGGATAAAAGTGGAATGGGTCCCATGTTCGTTGAACTGGTTGTATCCAACATGGCTGCTTAAATCCGTGCATCCATTAGTTTTAGAAGCTAAAAAAATATTCAATCTGAAAATAAATCGTTCATTGGAGAGAATTTTAATTCAATTTTATTTTTTTTAAAAAATGCAAGTTGGATAACTTATTTAAAACAGCAGCTGAATCAAGTTATTAAAAAACTGATATAATTTAGGAACTGGATTAAAAATAGATAAAAAATCTCTAAAATCAATTAAATGGAAGATATTAATGCCCAGATTATTAGAAGACAACATAATATCCCTTTTAAATGGGGAATGTAATGATGTGCTATCTTTGATGGTTGATGTAAATTCCAAAAGGATCCACGAAAACATCACCTACTCTAAAAACGTTTTCTTACCCCTCACAGATATTTGCAGGAACGAATGTGGATACTGCAGCTTCAGGAGAAACCCTGAGGATCCAGGGGCAAGGATCCTGATGAAGCCTTCGGATGCAATGAATGACATCATCCTTGCAGATAGGTATGGATGTAGGGAAGCACTTTTTGCATTTGGGGAACATGCCGATGAAACCCTTCAGGTTTCCCATGCACTGGAAGATCTGGGTTTTGGAAGCATGCTAGAATATCTCTACTTCCTGTGTGATGAGACCCTCACAAAAACGAATCTTCTACCCCACAGCAACCCTGGAATTCTCAAAAAAAGTGAGCTCAAATACTTGAGGGAAGTCAACGCATCCATGGGACTCATGCTTGAGACAACAAGTCAGCGTATTATGAAAACAGTTGCACACAAGAAGAGTCCTGGAAAAGAACCGAAACTTCGGATTGAAACCATTGAAAATGCAGGTAAACTCAAAATACCATTTACAACGGGACTTCTCATAGGTATAGGAGAAACTGTAGAAGAACGTGCTGAATCCCTCCTTGAGATACGGAGGCTTCATGATAAGTATGGGCATATACAGGAGATAATCATCCAGAACTTCAAGCCAAAACCTGGAATACCTATGCAGGACTTTAGAGAACCTTCACTGGTTGAGATGGTAAAGATGGTGGCTGTTACAAAGCTCCTTTTCCCTGATGTGAGTGTTCAAGTGCCACCAAATCTCAACAGGGACAGTGCTCAGATCTTCCTGATGGCTGGTGCAGATGACTGGGGAGGGGTTTCACCTGTAAGCAAGGACTACGTGAACCCTGAAGCACCATGGCCAGAACTGGACGAACTTAAAAACATTACAGAGGAAATGGGATTCCAGCTTGAGGAAAGACTCCCAGTTTATCCAGAATTTCTGTCAGAAGAATTTTTAAGTCCAAGGATACTTGAAAAGATAAAAGGGATTCCTTGAAAAAATAAAGGATATGAGTTTAAAAGAGAAGCAAAGAAAAAGTTGGGGACTATTTCTGAAGCCATCAGATCATGAATTTAACTCTACAATGAATTCTGTGCCATTATCTCCATTGGAGTTATTGACCTTCAGTTCACCATCCATCTGTCCAACCAACGTTCTTACAAGCTGTAATCCAAGTGTGTCTGCTTTCTCCACGTCCAAATTTTCAGGTAACCCCACACCGTTGTCAGAAATTTTCATTGAAAAGCCTTGATGTTCTGATTTATCAAGTGCATCTACTTCTATCAGGATTTCGCCCTGCATATCCCCAGGGAAAGCATGTTTGAAACTGTTTGAAACAATTTCATTGACTATCAGTCCAGAGGACACTGCACTGTCAATATCCAAGAATAAATCATCAGCAATTACCTTTATTTTTATCCGTTCTTGATCAACTCCATGGGAACGTGAAATATCTTCCACAAGACTATTCACGTACTCTGAGAAGTTCACCTCTCCCATATTTGGGGATTCGTACAGTTTTTCATGGACGAGTGCTATGGATTTAATGTGGTTCTGGCTGTCCCTGAACTTTTCTACTATCTGATCACGGATGTACTCAGATTGGAGGCCTGTGAGGCTTGATATCATTTGCATGTTCTTTTTAACCCTGTTGTGAACATCCTTTAGAAGTGCTTCCTTCTCATGGAGTGATGCCCTTGTTTCCTTCTCAATATTTATCTGTCTTTCAAGCTCGGTCCCAAGTTTTTCAATCCTCTTCTCAAATTCAGAACGTTCCGATTCAAGCTGTTCCTGGGAATCCTTACGGGTTTTTTCAAGACTTAACCTTAACTCCTTGTTCTGATCTGTTTCAGATTTTATGGCTTCATTTAACTGGTTAAGCTCTGTATTTTTTTCATCCAATTCTTTTTCAAGTGATTCTTTCACCTTTTCAAAGTCCAGGGTTTTTGTATGAATTTCTTTTTCAAGAGCGGATTTTTCCTTTTCAAATGAATCCTGAGCTTTCTTATTTTCTTCTAATTGTTTTTCAAGGGTATTTTTTATATTCAAGAGATCTTTAGATATATTTTTAACACTACCCTCAAGTTCATCTCTTCTTTTTTCTAAGGATCTTTCATGATCCTTTGTCTTTACTATTTCATCATTCAAATCTTTTATTTGAGAGTTTAAAGATTCCTTCGTGGCTTGGAACTCATCTGTTTTATCCTTGATTTCAACTTCAAGGTTACAGAGCACCTGGTTCATTTCTTCCTCGATCTTCTTCTGACGGGTCATATCATGACCCACAAACTGAAATTCTTCTATTTTTCCGTTTACATTGAAAACTGCCTTTGTAACCCACTGCCACCACTGAACATTGCCATCTGGCATTATAATGGGGCTTTCAAATAGTTTAACCTGATTTTCAGCGTCAAAGGAGTTCATGTAATCCTTCATTCGTTCCTTGTCCTCTTCCTTCAGTGAAAATACAAAGCTTCCCTGGGTTTCATCACCGAAGTATGTCCTGTAAACCTCATTGGAAAAGGTGAGCTTTCCATTTGTATCCAAACGGCATATTGGTTCTGTTTGATCGGTTAGTATGGACCTGTACAACGCCTCATTGTGTTCAAGCTCTTCTTCACGCAACTTAGCATCTGTAACATCCCTGATAAGAACCGAAATTCCATTTAAATAAGGATATGTATTTATTTCAAAAAATCGAAGATATTCATCATCAATGATGAATTTTTTAATCATAAAACCTTTTTTCTTCGTTTCAAGGGTTTTTTGATATAAATTTTGGACATCATCCCCATCGATATCTTTTAAGAGAGAGGATATGGGTTTTCCAACTGCATTTTGATATGATATTCCGGTGAAGTCTTGGGATGCATCATTCCAGTGCGTGCAGTTCAAATCATTGTCAAGTGCAAAAAATATGGGATCTATACCCCGTAATATTTGCCCATAATCGTTGTTAATTTTCTTTAAAGAGTTTTCAGTTGTTTTATATGCTGTTAAATCCTTGAACTGTACAAGGTACATCTTTGAAGAGGTATCATCGATTTCAAGAGGTTTTATAGATATTTCAAGACATATGAAATCAGATTTCGTTGTTTTAAAAGATTTATAATCTTTATAATCTTTAAAATCAAACTTAATTTCATAAACAATTGGTTCATCATTTAAAAGCTTTTCTTTTTTATCAGAAGGTATTTTAAAGTCTTTGAAGAGATTAAATTCACTTAAATTGGATAGATCAGAAGTTCCAAAGAGATCCAATGCAGCAGGGTTTGCATCCACAGGAACACCATCAGTATCGTATATCTCCATTCCAGTGGTTGACTGGTGGTATATGCTTTTGAACCATTTTTCACTTTCTTGAAGGGACTTTTCAGCCTCAACCTTTTCTGTTATGTCCTGAAAAACAAGGGTTGCACCTACAAATTCGCCACTATCATCTTTAATGGGAGATATACTGTATTCTATGGGGATTTCTGATCCATCAGGGCCATTTAAAGTGGAATTACTGGACATGCCTGATTTTTTTATAAGTTCCTGAACAGGTTTCTCAGGACCCTCAGTTATATCAAGGTTTAAAACTTCCATAAAATCCTTGAAAGAAACCTTGTCCAATTTAAATCCTGTAAAAAACTTTGCGTACTTGTTCATGAAGGTTATGTTTCCTTCAGCATCAGTTACTACAACTGCACCCCTTGAGTTTTCAAGTTTTTTATCCAGCCATTCACCATTTTCCTTTAATTTCAGTATTATTCCATGTTTGTAAAGGGCTTTACCGATGCTTTCATGAAGTTCTTTCTCTTCAAAGGGTTTGATTATGAAACCATAGGGTTCTGTGACTTCAGCACGTTCCAATGTACTTTCATCACTGTAGGCTGTCAAGTATATAACTGGAACATCAATATTATCCCTTATTTCTTTAACGGCATCTATACCGTCACCTTCACCCTTCAAGACTATGTCCATTAAAATGAGATCTGGTTTTATTTCTTCAGCCTTTTTTACAGCTTCCCTCCTAGAAAAAGCAAAAGTAGGTACATCATATCCCCAAAATTTTAGTTTTCTTTGGAGTTCCATTGCAGTTAATCCTTCATCCTCAACAACCAATATCTTTTCACCGGCCATATCAACACCCCAACGATCTTAACACCTCATGTAATAGAAGCTATTGTATTTTTATTATTAACCATATAAAAGGTATTCGATTATACAGTGTTGCCTTCAAAAGGTGAATAGAAAAGGTGTACTGTGAAATGTTAAAAATTTAGTTAAAATAAAAATAGAGGGTTCATGACCCTTTTTATATATCATTGAATGTTTCACAATTCATAAGGTCATCGATCTCACGTCTCAATGGAGGGTATGGTTTTTCATCAGGATATCCCAATGGGATAAGTGCAACTGGCCTTATATGCTCTGGAATATCCAATGTTTCATTAACCACATTCTCATCGAATGATCCAACCCAGCATGTGCCAAGTCCCAGTGCATGAGCTGCAAGAAGCATGTTTTGAGCTGCACATGCTGCATCCTGGATGCAGTAGAGTTCACTACCCCTTTCTTCATATATTGTAGCTGATCTTTGCTTATCTGCACATAAAACCATTACTACCGGTGCATTTGCTATAAAATCCCTCATGTAAGCTGCAACTGCAAGTTTTTCCTTAATATTGCCATCCCTTACCACCACAACTTCCCAGCTCTGAATGTTTCCTGCAGATGGTGCCCATATGCCCGCTTCAACAATTTTAAGGATTAAATCCCTTTCAACATCCTTTTTTTTAAACTTCCTTATGCTCCTTCTTCCAGAAATTGCTTCAAAAACATCCATCTTCACGAAACCCCCTATTTTTTAGGCCAATACAGATGTATGAATTTAAATGATGAAACTAGATACGAAATTTCACAGTTGAAAGTTTTTAACGTGTATTATCATTAATTCTTTAAGCTCAGGATCTTAAATTTCTATCCAATCCTTGCATCAATTACAACGTGATAAACACCGGGTGAATATGGTTTGATGATCCTTTCATTCAATACTTCCACTTCACGTCCATCTGCTGCCTCCTTTATACGATCAACAGGCCTTTTAAACTTTATACAGTCGGGCACAGATTCATGATAATGGATGACTCCTCCATCCTTGAGTATGTCCATTGCAACCGGAAGATATTCGTTGGTGTTTCCAATGTAGCCCATTAAAACCCTGTCTGCAATTCCACGCGGTGCAGCTTCCCTGCAGTCCCCAAGAATGGGCTCGACCACATGATCCACCTTGTTCAAAACTGCGTTCTGGCAGAGGTAGCTGTGTGAAACCGGGTTTATCTCGACTGAATAGATCTTGGCGGGTTTTGAGTGCACTGCCATGGGTATGGAGAAGTATCCAATTCCTGCAAACATGTCAACAATAGTTTCACCATCTTCAGGCATTGTGGACATTCTTTTACGTTCTCCAGTGTTTCCCTTTGACCACATGACCTTTGAAACGTCCATCTTAAAGAGACAGTGGTTTTCCTTGTGAATCGTCTCTGTACCATCACCCAACAAAACATTAACGTCTGGTTCTCTTTTCAAACCTTTTATATGACCTAATTTAACCACCCGTTTTACTCCAGGTATTTTCAGAAGTTCATGGGGGTTTTCAACATCCTGCTTTACAACGAGAATGTCGCCGATTACTTTACCCTTCATAAATCTATTTACACCTACAGATAATAAATAAGTTGTTCAAAGAAATCAATGAAAGAGTTAAAAGAGTTTTTTTGGATAAAAAAACCCAATATTGGCATCAAACTAGCATTTAAATTTTAAAAAAACCTAAAATGGTAATTAAAGGCAAATCACTGAAAAATAAACTCTTTAATAAATCTTCAATAATAAATAAAACGTTCCCAATTAGTTTCAACAATATTTTTTTTGAAAAATGATTGAATTTTTTTTGAAAAATAGTTTAACGATAAAAAATGATTAAAATTCAATGCAAGTGCAAGCCATCATATAATGAAAGGACTAAATAATAATGATTTAAACCCAGTACTGTGTGATAAAGGAGAATTTCTCCATCAGAATTGAATCCATGCTCTGGATAAAATGGATCACTGTAAAAAACATGGAAAAAGCATTTTAAAGGCCATGATCAAGTAAAAAAAGTTTATTCAAAAAAACCATATAGTTGGGATACAATTACATATCCACAACAATATTTATTTTATTCAAATCACTATATATTCGCAAGAGTTACAAAATTCTTGTGAGGTGGTTTAATATGTTTACACCCGTCCAAAAAGAGATCCTACAAATTTTGATCGATCTTTATAAGAAATCAAATTACAGGCCTGTTAAAGGGGAAGAAATTGCCTCGGTTATGAACCGTAATCCCGGAACCATACGCAATCAAATGCAATATTTGAGGAGTTTACACATAGTAGAGGGCGTTTCAGGCCCTAAGGGAGGATATAAACCAACCCTAGAAGCTTATCAAACTTTAAACATCAACGTAACAGATGAAGAGGCAACTGTCCCCATATTTAAAAAAGGAAAAAAGGTAGAAGATGTAACCGTCACTAAAATAGAATTTGGGAGCATCCCACACCCAGCAGGATGTGAAGCTACAATAAATGTTATGGGCAACATAAAACAATTCAATCTTGGAGAGGAACTTAGAGTAGGTCCAACTCCCGTTAATAAGCTTGTGATTAATGGTAAAATTGTTGGAAGAGATGACACCGATAACATTTTGCTGTTAGATGTTGGAGATATACAGAGTATCCCCAATAGATCCGTTCTAGAAATTGCCAGTCAAAATCTCATAACATTAGACCCCAATATGGATATAAAAGAAGCAGCATGGATCTTATCGAATAATGGAATAGATGGAGCACCTGTAATAGAAGGCCATGATATTCTTGGAATCTTAACACTGACTGATATTACAAAGGCAATTGCCAACGAAGAAAAAGATCTCAAAATAACAAAACTAATGTCTAAATACATAATAACAGTGAAACAAAATGTTAAGCTTCCGAAAGTCATTGAAACCCTAAATAAAAACAAAATTGGGCGACTAATTGTCGTTGATGAAAATGAAAAGCCCCTTGGAATTGTAACAAAAACTGATATCATAAACAGAATGGCAGGTCTCTACTTACATTGATTAAACACTATATGAGTAAAGGAGTAATGGGGAATATCTTTTGGAATAGGGAATAAAAGCTTTTTCAACCTTTTTAAGGGAGAATTTTAATTTAAGTCATGTGTTTGTGATTATATATTTTTGATAAATAAGAAGCATTCACAACTTAGAACAAATCCCATTTTTTTTGTAATTTTATAATTAACTTTGGCTTTTAATTTTTTTCGATTAACAACTACATTACAATGTCGTTTTACAGTTTTCTCTCAAGACCAGTTATAGTTGAATCAGCTTCTGAAAGAGTTTTTAACTCCTAAAAAATTGCATTGAAAAGAATGACTTGTCTGATTGAATTGCCTAATTTTATATCTATGACCTTTTTAATCCAGTAAAGGCTTGGAATAACTTAAGAAGGAAGAATAGTGGGTTTCATCGATCTCCATATCTTAAATAAAAAGTTTCCACCCATTACAAGTATAAGAGAAGATTTATATATTGTAATATAATAATATTGTTCAATAAAGAAAATTCTGAAAAGAAGTGGGTGGTCAGAATGGCAAAAGAAATTGAAAAAGAGATACAAGAACAAATAAAAGGAAAAATCCAGGCCAAAATCGAAAACGAAATACAAGAACAAATAAAAGGAAAAATCCAGGCCGAAATCGAAAACGAAATACAAGAACAAATAAAAGGAAAAATCCAGGCCGAAATCGAAAAAGAGATACAGGAACAAATAAAAGGAAAAATCCAGGCCGAAATCGAAAAAGAGATACAGGAACAAATAAAGGGGAAAAAATGATCCAATGATAAATTCCTATTATTTTTTTGAAATTTCAATGAACAGCCCATTAAACAACTGTGAGATCTAACTAAATTTAACCAGTTTGACTCTGCTTTTGCCAAGTTTTTCAATTTAAAATATATTAACTTTTTACTAAGGTTTTTCCCATATAGGAAAGCTATTTAAAATTATTTTCATGTTTAATGCGGTTAAAATTAATATTTTATTTTCTTTTCTTTTTTATACTTCTTAATTGGAGTTATATCTGCTAAATGTTATTATTTCAACATCCATCGTATTGTAAATTAATGCATTTCATTAATCCCCCTAATAAATGGGGGTTATTTTAATTTTATCCCTGAATCCTTCAGGAGTTTTTGGTTGAAATAGGAGGATTATGTGATTCATAGCTTAATTTTTTCTGATTAAAAAGCTTTTTTAAATAGAAATCCTAACCTTTAGCAAACAGTATTCACATTTTTTATATGCAAAGTAGTACGTATTAAATATCCAAACATAAAAAAATACCCTTAGGATATCCAGTCTACATTAAAAAACTTTTAAAGACTTAATTATCCATAATAAACCGATTTAAAACCAGATCATCTAGTACTCTTTTTGATAGACATGCTAAAAGCTACATAACGGATATAAATCTTTCGAAATGGTTCTTCTCACAAAAATTTATATAGCATATAATGGGAGAATCATTTACATCCAATATATCATGAATGTTCATGGAGAATTTGATCAATTGTCCCCAAAACACAGTAGTTAATCCATTACAATGGAAGTTAGTCACTGAAAGATCATGATAAAATCGATCACGTGTAAAATATCTTAAATCCCAGACAACATCCATGTTATATTTGGATTAATAAATTGAATTCGATTAAAAGGAGGTCGAATATATGGCATCGTCGTTTAAATCGCCTGCAGACACAGCAAAAGCATGTGTCGGAATAGCAGAATTGAAGGATAAAGCCCCTTTGAGTAACTTGATTCTTTTAAGCTTTTTAGCAGGCGCATATATTGCTTTTGGAGGTCTTTTGGCAGAAGTGGTTACTGGAGGTATGGCAGCTGCAGGTTATCCTGTGGGAATGGTAAAACTCCTCTTTGGTGCAGTGTTCCCCGTTGGTTTGATGCTGGTCGTTATAGCCGGTTCTGAACTGTTTACTGGTAACTGCATGTACATGCCCTTTGGAATTCTTCAAAAAAGGGCCAGTTGGATGGGACTCATCCGAAACTGGGTAGGAAGCTGGATTTTCAACCTTGTAGGTGCACTATTTGTAGCATATTTCCTGGCTGTAGCCACTGGTATACTAACAGCACCGCCATGGGAAGCAGCAGCACTTACAGTTGCTAAAACCAAAGCACTTGGTGGTGCAACTTTCGTAGCAGCAGGAAAAACTGTTCATTCATTAACATGGAGTCAGGTGTTCTGGAGGGCTATTGGATGTAACTGGCTTGTTTGTCTTGCAGTGTACCTAGCCATTGCTTCAGATGATATCATTGGTAAAATACTGGGTATATGGTTCCCAATATTCGCTTTCGTAGCAATAGGATTTGAGCACGTTGTTGCAAATATGTTCTTTATACCTGTCGGAATATTCATTGGTGGAGTAAGCTGGACACAGTTCTTCATGAACAACATGATACCAGCAACCTTAGGTAACATCGTTGGTGGAGCAATCTTTGTAGCATGTATCTACTGGTGGACATATCTGCGAGGAACAGACAAAACTGCGGATTAATCCAAATTAAGTGGTTTTAAATCTAAACCACTTCCCCATTTTTTAAAAAAAAGACAAATAGACATTATCACCGAACATAAATATGCATTAAATGATAAAAAATATTACTTAACAAGTATTACCACTACTCGTTAATTGAGTAGGTAAGTGGTTAAATAGTTCTTATCACGATCATCAAAGTCATTCAATTTTTTTAGAGGATATTATATTCTATGTAGTAAGGAGGTAAAAAAAATGGAAATTCAATACGTTCCGACCACATGTCCCTACTGTGGATGTGGATGTGGATTCAACTTGGTAAATGTGGACGGTAAACTCGTAGGTGTAGAACCATGGAAAAGAAACCCAGTAAATGAAGGAAAACTGTGCCCAAAGGGTAATTTTTCATATGAGTTTGTCCACAGAGAGGATAGACTAAAAACTCCATTGATCAAGGAAAATGGTAAATTTAAAGAGGCAACTTGGGATGAAGCTCTTGATCTGGTTGCATCCAAATTAACAGAAATGAAAGAAGAAAACCCTGAACAAATGGCATTCCTATCCTCAGCCAGATGTACCAACGAAGACAATTACACATTCCAAAAGTTTGTTAGAACTGTTATTGGAACCAACAATGTAGACCACTGCGCAAGACTCTGTCACGGGCCATCAGTAGCAGGGCTGGCCCAGACCTTTGGATCCGGAGCCATGACCAACTCCCTGGAAAGCTGTGCCCATTCTGATGTGGTGTTCCTGATTGGAACCAACACCCTCGAACAACACCCATTGATGTGGAGAAGAGCATTACAAGCCAAAGCAAAAGGCGCAAAAATAATGGTGGCAGATCCAAGGTTCACACCATCTGCCAAACAAGCTGACTTGTACATACCATTCAAATCCGGTACCGACGTGGCATTACTTAACTCCATGATGAACGTGATCATTGCCGAAGGACTGGAAGATAAAGAGTTCGTTGAAAACCGTACCACTGGCTACGAAGAACTAAAAGAAATGGTCAAAAAGTATCCTCCAGAAGAAGCAGAAAAAATAACAGGAGTTCCTGCTGATCTCATCCGAGAAGCAGCATTGATGTACGCCAAAGCAGATAACGCTTCCCTACTGTTCTCCATGGGTATCACACAACACACCGTTGGAACTGAAAACGTTATGTCCACTTCCAACCTGGCCATGCTCACAGGTAACATTGGCCGACCTGGTACTGGAGTAAACCCACTGCGAGGTCAAAACAACGTGCAAGGAGCATGTGACATGGGAGCACTCCCGGTTAGTTTCCCTGGATATCAGGCCGTTGCCAATGAAGAACTTGTAGAGAAAATGACATGTTCCTGGGGATGCAGTGACCTATCATGTAAACCAGGTCTTACAGTAGTGGAAATAATGCACGCAGCCCACGCTGGTGATATTAAAGGTATGTACATTATGGGTGAAAACCCCATGATATCCGACCCTGACCTACAACACGTGGGAGAAGCCCTAAACAATCTGGACTTCCTAGTGGTGCAGGACATCTTTTTAACTGAAACCGCAGAACTGGCTGATGTAGTGTTACCTGCATATTCATGGGCTGAAAAAGACGGAACCTTCACCAGCACTGAAAGACGTGTGCAGTACATCAGAAAAGCTGTGGAAGGACCTGGTGAATCAAGGGACGATTGGGCTATAACTTCTGACATCGCCACCAGAATGGGATCAGATCTCTTTAAATTCAACAGTGCACAGGAGATCTTTGAAGAAATACGATCAGTCACCCCACAGTACGCTGGTATGAACAAAGAAAGGCTGGAAAAACCAGAAGCACTTCACTGGCCTTGCCCTGATGAAGAACATCCAGGAACTCCCATACTACACGCAGAGAAATTTTCAACCCCTGATGGTCTTGGAGTATTCAAAGCCATTGAGTTCAAAGCACCAGCTGAAAACCCAGACGAAGAGTACCCATTCATACTCACCACTGGACGTTTGCTCTTCCACTGGCACACTGGAAGTATGACCCGAAGATCAGAAACCTTGAACCGTGAAGTTTCAACTGGTTTCGTTGAAATTAACACTGAAGACGCAGCTAAACTGGGCATTAAGAATAAAGAGATGGTCAAAGTTAAAACCCGACGTGGTGAAATTGAAGTTCCTGCCAAAGTCACTAATGACATCATACAGGGAACAGTGTTCATACCATTCCACTTTGCTGAATGTGCTGCAAACATGCTCACCAGTGGTGATGCATTGGATCCATACGCAAAGATGCCTGAACTGAAAGTTTCCGCTGCAAGCATTGAAAAACTGGAGTGATCACAATGGTTCAAATAGGAGATATGTACTATGCATGGGGTTCAGACGATGAAATAGCTGCCAACGGTGAATGTGGTGGGGCAGTAACCACCATATTAAAGTTCCTTTTAGAAGAAGGCATAGTGGACGCAGTACTTGCCGTTAAAAAAGGTTCAGATTTATATGACGCCGTACCAACCCTAATCACAAACCCTGACGAAATCATAGAAACAGCAGGATCCCTCCACTGCGGAACACTGAACATGGCCAAAGTAGTTGGAACATACCTCAACGGTGCAAAGGACATGAAGATAGCCGTTACCACCAAACCCTGCGATGCCATGACTCTGGTAGAATTAATAAAAAGGGAAGAGGTGGATGGAGACAACGTTCTTATGGTAGGGGTTAACTGCGGAGGAACCATGCCTCCTGTTAAAGCTCGACAGATGATCGAAAAATTCTATGAAACTGACCCAGATGAAGTGTTAAAAGAAGAAATTGCCAAAGGAAAACTGATCATCGAAACCAAAGACCATGAAGAACAGGAAATAAGTATCGACGAACTGGAAGACGCTGGATACGGTCGAAGAACCAACTGCCGAAGATGTGAAATCAACATCCCACGTATGGCTGATCTAGCACTGGGTAACTGGGGCGTGATCGGGCCACTGGCTGGTAAAGCCACCTTTGTAGAAGTATTCTCAGAAAAGGGTGCGGATGTCCTTGGTAAAGCCATAGAATCCGGAGCTCTTAACACCCAGGAACCAATACCCAAAGGTGTTGAAATTCGGGCAAACATCGACAAGATAATGGCAAAATTAGCAGGTAAATGGCAAGCCAAAGATTTCGATGAAAGCAGAGGTGAAATATTCACCACCATCGCCCAGTACATGGACGAATTCGATAAATGTATCAAGTGCTTCGGTTGCAGGGAATCTTGTCCAATCTGTTACTGTGAAAATTGCTGTCTAGAGGCAGATAAAGGTCCAGACTGGCTGAGTAAAGATCTTCCACCATCACCACTTTTCCATATGGAAAGGTTGATTCACATGGTGGAATCCTGTACCAACTGTGGACAGTGCGAAGAAGTGTGCCCTGCTGAAATACCCCTGGCAAAAATCTGGCATGAGATTAACCTCAAACTCCAGGAAACCTATGGTTTCACTAGGGGAATGGATGATAAAAAGCCACCTCTTTCTTACTTCCCAATGCCAGGTAAATAAAACGTGAAATATTAAAAATGAGAAGTGAGGATTTCTCACTTCCTATAATTTTCGTGTTTTATATTTAAAAATTAAAAATATGATAAAAAAATACATGGAGACGATATTATGGGATGGGAACCGAAAATTCTGGTTTTCTGTTGTAACTGGTGTTCATACGGTGGAGCAGACACAGCAGGTACTGCAAGAATGCAGTATCCTCCTAACGTACGTATAATCAGAGTGATGTGTTCAGGAAGAATAAATCCACTGTTTGTCCTAAAAGCATTTGACGAAGGAGCAGATGGAGTGATGGTTGCAGGATGCCACTTTGGAGATTGCCACTACGACAGAGGAAATTATGCATGTGACCGCAGAATAACAGCCCTGAAAACTGTTATGGAAACTCTTGGCATTGAAGAAGGCAGATTCAATTTAGATTGGATATCTGCATCAGAAGGCGAAAAATTTGCCAAAGCAATGAAGGGTATTAGTGATCAGGTGAGAGAACTCGGTCCTTTCTCTTGGAGAAAAAATAAGGCGGAGATCGGGTGATTTAGATGGTTAAAGTAAACGATATGTATTATGCATGGTCTCCGGACGAGGAGATAGCTGAAAGCGGAGAGTGTGGCGGAGCCGTGACATCTATAATGAAATTCTTACTTGAAGAAGGTATTGTAGATGCAGTATTGGCCGTTAAAAAAGGAGCAGACCTCTACGACGCAGTACCCACACTAATCACAAACCCCGACGAAATCATAGAAACAGCAGGATCCCTACACTGCGGAACACTGAACATCGCCAAAACACTCAGTAAGTATCTCAACGGCGCAAAAGACATGAAGATAGCTGTCACAACCAAACCATGCGATGCAATGACCATTGTAGAGCTCATGAAAAGAAAGCAGATAGAAAGGGACAACGTTGTAATGGTTGGAGTTAACTGTGGTGGAACCCTACCTCCAGTTCAGGCCCGCGAAATGATAGAAAAATTCTATGAAATCAACCCTGACACTGTTGTAAAAGAAGAAATCGCCAAAGGAAATTTAATCATAGAAACAGCAGATGACCAAGAAAAAGAAATAGGCATAGATGTACTTGAAGATGAGGGATACGGTCGAAGGACAAACTGTAGAAGGTGTGAAAACAACATACCTGTAATGTCAGACCTTGCTATGGGTAACTGGGGAGTTATAGGCCCTATGGCTGGAAAAGCAACATTTGTAGAAGTATTCTCAGAAAAAGGTGCAGAAGTCTTAGATAAAGCTATAAAAGCTGGAGCTTTAAAGGTACAGGATCCAGTACCAAAAGGTATTGAGATACGTGCAAATATTGATAAAGCGATGCTAAATCTGGCAAACAAATGGCAAGACCGGAATTTCGGAGAAGAAAGTGGTGAACTACTCTCCCTTGACCAGTACATGGATGAATTTGACAAATGTATAAAATGTTATGGCTGCAGAGAAGCATGCCCATTATGCTTCTGTGTAAAATGTTCTATTGAGTCAGAATCTAATCATTGGGTAGGAAAAGGAGAACTTCCACCATCACCCATGTTCCACTTCGTAAGAATGATTCACATGGTGGATTCATGCACGAACTGCGGACAGTGTGAGGAAGTGTGCCCTGCTGAGATTCCACTTGCAAAAATCTTCCATAAAATAAATGTCCAGTTGCAAGAAGAGTTTAAATACCATACCGGATACGATGTTGAACAAAAACCTCCCCTTTCCATAATAAATAAAGAGCCTAGTGAGGAATAAATACCGGTGATTACATTAAAAGACGTGCGATTACTGCATATCCATAATGATACAGTAGCACAATAACTTTAATAGACCACAATTAGTTTAAATAAAATATTGTCCACATTCACCTCTTACACGGTACAATCTTTATTACAAATTGTGGTTTATTAGAGTGTTTTAGGTGATAAAATGATGCTTGATGAAGTATTAAAAGCCAATGCAAATTTTGTTAAAGAGTTTGAACCTAAAAAAATGAGCCATATGCCCCAAAAGAAATTAGCAGTTGTAACGTGCATGGATACCAGACTAACAGGATTTTTAGAACATGCCATGGGCATTGGAAGAGGTGATGCCAAAATAATAAAAAATGCAGGTAACACCATAGTAGACAGGGACGTTATAAGATCCCTTGCAGCAGCAGTATATGCCCTTGGTGTAGAGGAGATCATGGTGGTTGGACACTACGATTGTGGGATGGCAAATGTAGATCCAGGGAAGATCCGTGCTGCTATGATGGATCGTGGAGTAGATCAAAAAACAGTTACAGAGCTTGATCTTAAGGAGTGGATAGGAGCCATTGATGACGAGGAAAAAAACGTGGTTCAAACTGTTGAAAAAATAAGGGGATCACAGTTCATTCCATCTGATGTACCTGTGCATGGCTTGATAATAGATCTATACCAGGGTAAATTGAAGGTACTTGTAGAAGATAAATGATTTTCTTCTTTTTTTCTTTATGGTCCTTAATTTAAGGATTGTTGATTCAATGAACTGAATTTTAATTATTAAATCCCAATTACAAGGTCAGGTAGTCAAAAAAATAGCGACTACAAACGCATAACTAATTACTTTTTTTTATGTCACCTTAGTCAGAATAGTACTATTCTTTGTAATATCTTTGTACTTTACCCCTCCAAAGAATAAAACGAAAGATTAATATTAAAAACAAATCATACTGAAATAAAATAACATAACGGAATTCAAAAACGAACCATATTCAAATAAAATGACATGTGGAGGAATTCAAATGAGCAAAATAAACAGACAGGAGATTCTTAGTATTTTGGATGGATACGATAAGGACAATATAACTATTGCGACCTTAGGAAGCCATACCTCCCTGCACATACTGAAAGGGGCAAAAAGAGAAGGATTTAAAACTGCTGTGGTCTGTGAGAAAGGAAGGGAAGTTCCATACCAAAGATTCGATGTTGCAGATGAATACATAATTGTTGACGAGTTCAAGGACATAGTTAACGAAGATGTGCAGCAGAAACTCAGGGATATGAACAGTATAGTGGTTCCTCACGGTTCATTCGTTGCATATGCAGGATTGGATAATGTTGAGGAGAAATTCAAGGTTCCAATGTTTGGTAACCGAGACGTGCTACGATGGGAGGCCGAAAGAGACCTCGAAAGAAAACTCATAACAGAGTCAGGTATAAGGATGCCATTTAAGTATAAGGAACCTGCTGATATTGACAGGGCCGTGATGGTGAAGTTCCCTGGGGCAAGGGGAGGTCGTGGATACTTCGTTGCATCTTCCACTGAGGAGTACAACAAAAAGATCGATGCAATGCTTGAAAGGAAATGGATAGAAGAGGAAGATGTTGCACAGGCCCACATAGAAGAATATGTTTCAGGCTGTAACTTCTGTGTGCATTATTTCTATTCTGTGTTAAAAGATGAGGTAGAAGTTCTGGGAATGGACAGCCGTTTTGAGTCAAATATCGATGGACTGTGCAGAATACCTGCCAAGGATCAGCTTGAAGTGGGACTGGATCCATCCTACGTTGTCACAGGAAATCATCCCGTGGTTATGAGGGAATCCCTGCTCCCACAGGTCTTTGAAATCGGTGACAATCTTGTTGAAACTGCAAAAGAACTCGTGAAACCTGGAATGAACGGTCCGTTCTGTCTACAGACCATGTGCACCGACAACCTGGAGATAGTTGTTTTTGAGATGAGTGCAAGAACCGATGGTGGAACCAACACCTTTATGGATGGCTCACCGTACAGTTACCTACTCTTCGGAGAACCTATGAGTATGGGTCGCAGGATATCCAGGGAAATTAAGAATGGAATTGAAGAAGACAGGTTAGACCTTTTAATAACCTGATATTTATTTCATTTATTTTAATGTTCCCTTATTTTTCTATTTTTAATGTTAGGTTTTTTTAGTTTTAAACTGATATTTTACCATAAAAATGGATATTACGTCTTTAAATCAATGATTAAGTTTTAATTGAATTTTTAAACTTGAATTGTTAAAAATATTTTTTAAAATAAAAAAAATATCTTTAGATGATTGAACTGAAAAAATAAAATGAAAACCTTTATAAACATTTTAAAATGAAAATAATTAAACAAAAAAGGTTTTACTTCAATTAAAATTAGGAAACTCATGAAAGAAATGAAAAAAAGTAAAACTAGTAATATTTATATAGCATGAATTTATAAAATAGGCATAGACAATTCTTATTTGAAAACTATTTTTATTTGCCGTATTTTTTTCGAGGTGTATTTAATGAACGATAAAAATCAATTAATAGGCACTACAACTGTTGGTTTGACCTGTAAAGATGGAGTTGTTTTCGCTACAGAAAGAAGAGCCACCATGGGCAATTTAGTAGCTCACAAGGTTGCAGAAAAGATCTTCAGAATAGACGACCACATAGGTGCAACAATTGCAGGGTCTGTTTCCCATGCACAGGTTTTAATGAAGTACATCAGTGCAGAGGTAGCACTTTACAGACTCAGAAACGGTGCCAGAATAAGCGTTGATTCTGCAGCAACACTAACATCCAACATATTACATTCAAACCCACTCTACGTCCAAACCCTCCTAGGGGGAGTGGATGCTAAAGGGCCAGCAATTTACTCACTGGATCCAGCAGGTGGAGTTGTAAAGGATATGGTCATATCCACAGGTTCAGGTTCACCATTCGCATACGGTGTGCTTGAAGACCGCTACAGTGAAGACCTCTACGTTGAAGAAGGTGTTGATGTGGCTGTAAGAGCAATAAAATCCGCAATTGAAAGAGACACCTACTCTGGTAATGGAATGCTGGTTGCAACCATTACTGAGGAAGAAGGATTCAAAATGTTGCCTCCTGAAGAGGTTGAAAAGAAGATTAAAGAATTAAACTAATTTTCAGTTTAAACTTTTAAACCTTTTTTATTAAATTAAATTATTATAAATTGTTTATAAATCGTAAACACAACTGTTTTAGTATCTAATTAATTCACAGTTGTTTTCTATTTTTTAGAAGTGATTATATGGGTTCAGAGATTCAAGAAATTAAAAATACAATAGTACAAAGATTACCCAAAAGAGTACAAGTAGCAAAGGTGGAATTTGAAGGTCCGGAGGTTGTGATCTACACAAAAAATCCGGAGATCATCACAGAGAATGGTGATCTTATAAGGGACCTTGCAAAGGACATAAGGAAACGTATAATTATACGTTCAGACCGTTCCGTTCTTATGGAGCCTGAAAAAGCAATTCAGAAGATCCATGAGATAGTTCCAGAAGATGCAAAGATAACCAACATCTCCTTTGATGATGTAACTTGCGAGGTAATAATAGAAGCCAGAAAACCTGGCCTTGTCATTGGTAAATACGGGTCAACATCCCGTGAAATAGTTAAAAATATTGGTTGGGCACCTAAAATTCTTAGAACTCCACCAATAACATCAGAAGTTATACAGAGGGTTAGAAGAACCCTTAGAAAAAACAGTAAAGAACGTAAGAAAATATTGCAGGATCTTGGAAACAGGATCCATAGGGAACTGCCATCAGAGAATGAATGGACTCGTTTAACATCATTAGGTGGTTTCAGAGAGGTTGGAAGATCTTCATTGTTTCTGCAGACAACCAACAGTAAGATACTCCTTGACTGTGGTGTTAACGTTGCAGGTACAGATGATAAAAGTTCATACCCCTACCTGAACGTTCCAGAATTTGTTTTAGACGATCTAGACGCAGTTATAATATCCCACGCCCACCTTGACCACTGCGGATTTTTACCCTACCTTTACCACTACGGATATGAAGGCCCTGTTTACTGTACAACTCCAACAAGGGACCTCATGACTCTTTTACAGCTTGATCATATTGACATAGCCCACAGGGAAGATAATCCATTACCATTCAATGTTAAACACGTTAAAAAGAGTATTAAACATACCATAACCCTTGACTACGGTGAAGTGACAGATATTGCTCCAGACATAAGGTTAACCCTTCACAATGCAGGGCACATACTTGGTTCTGCCATCACCCACATGCACATAGGTGACGGTCAGCACAACTTCGTTTACACTGGCGACTTCAAATTTGAAAGGAGCAGACTCCTTGAACCTGCAGTTAGTAAGTTTCCACGTATAGAATCCCTTGTTATGGAAAGTACGTATGGTGGACACGATGATGTTCAGCCAACACGCAACGATGCAGAGAAAGAGCTCGTTAAGATCATCTACAAAACACTTGAACGTGGTGGAAAGGTGTTAATACCAGTATTTGCTGTTGGACGTGCACAGGAACTTATGATAGTTCTTGATGAGTACATAAGACATGGAATCATTGATGAAGTACCCATTTACATAGATGGAATGATATGGGAAGCAACTGCCATACACACAGCCCGTCCAGAGTACCTGAGCAAAGACCTCAGGGATCAGATATTCCACATGGGAAGGAATCCATTCATATCCGAGGTATTCCACAAGGTCAACGGTGGCAATGAGAGGCAGAACATAGTTGAAGGAGAACCCGCAATAATTCTCTCAACATCTGGAATGCTTACAGGTGGAAATTCAGTTGAATACTTCAAATGGTTCTGCGAAGACGAGAAAAACACTCTGGTCTTTGTTGGTTACCAGTCCGAGGGATCCCTTGGTAGAAGGATTCAGAAGGGTTGGAAGGAAATACCACTTAAAGAAGAGGGTAAAACCAACGTTTACAACGTGAAGATGGAGATAAAAACCATTGAAGGTTTCAGTGGACACTCAGACAGGAAACAGTTAATGGACTACGTGAGAAGACTCTCACCAAAACCAGAGAAGATCATGATATGCCACGGTGACAACTACAAAACACTGGATCTTGCCTCAAGTATCTACAGACAGTACAAAATTGAGACAAAAACTCCAATGAACCTTGAAACCGTTCGAATACAGTGAAAAGTAGAAATTCCTTGATAAAAAAAGTTTTGAGGAAGATTCTACCACTTTTTTTAACTCCCTTCCTTTAATCTATTTTTAATTAACTTGTTTATTTTGATTCTACTAGGTTTTGATTTAGTTTTTGATTTAGCAATTTGAATTGATCTATTCTAATTTGAATGAATGATATCTCCCATAACTCAGATTAAAAACTTAAAATTCCTTATTAATCTCTCCACAAAATTTAATAAATCCTAAGTTCAAATATATATCTGGAGATGCTTGAAGAATATGTGCCTTTGAATACCTCAAATAAGTTAAAAAAAAGATTTTGAGGGGGGTGGAGGTGATATGGGGTTGAGATAACTTATAAAAAAAAGTATTGTCCCATTACGGTTTTTGAAAAGTCATACTTTGACAATGAACAAAAACATGAAGCCAATCATAAAAAATCCCAATTCGAAGCAGAACCTCTTAAACAGCTGGAAGAAATTTTAGACCACTTGAAAAAGTACCATGACAACACAGAGTTGAATTTGGGTATTAATTTACTGATAACTTTAACATCACATAAAAGAAGGGATGTGGTTGCATATTCCCTTGGACAGTTGTTCGTTTTAATACCAGAAATTCACATGCAAAGGTTGGTTTTTGAAGAACTGCAGTGCATGGAAAATGATGAAGATGAGTATGTGCGTAGATCTGCATTGGATTCCCTGGAAATAATTTCAGGCGAAGTGAATTATGCAGAACCCTTCAATTTAATCCCCGAAATGTTTGATGAATTTCAATCCATGATAAAAATAAATTTAAAATATTTTAAATCCCATAATACATCCATACCCTATTTTAAAGAATTAAAAAAAGTTTCTAATAAAATAACTTTTTTTAAACCTGATATTAAACTGAAAGAACGTTTAATACGTTTTTACAATATATTGAACTACTCATTGTACAAAAACTTCCTTTACTCCCGTATAATGAAATCCTTCCCAGAACTTGAGTGCCTTGAATATCTATTTGATGATATATTTGAGGAAAAACTGGTTGAAAATGGTGCAGATTCCTACTCAAAACTTTTAGAGTTTGAATCCGTGCAGAAAGATGCTTTGAACGAGTTATGTACTGTTTATGCCAGTAGTTTCCTTGAAAAGGGACATATTCGCAGGTTAAAAAGTTTTCTTGATGATGAAAATTACCATGTAAGACTCAGTGGAGTTAAGGCTTTAAGTTATGTTGCGAAGATATTAATTAGTTCCAACGAGAAAACATTCATGAAGAATTTAGAAACTTCAGTTTCAATGGAACTTGCTCATGGCAAAGAGATGGTATCACTTGAAAAATCCATTGCATGAACCTAATAACTAATTTAATAACTATTTTAGAATAAAAACCAAATAACTAAGAGTATCAGTAAAAACCAATTAAGGTTAAAAATAAATATAATGTGGTGAATTTATGGTAACGTATTCAGAATCTGGGGTAGATATAAGTCTTGAAGAAGTAACAGTTTCTGCACTAACTTCGAAACTGAAAGAAACCCTTAAATTTAGGGAGATAATAACAGAAAGTGGTCATTTTGCAGCACTTGTTAAACTCGGAGATAAAGGTATTGCAATGAGCACAGATGGTGTTGGCAGTAAGATACTGGTGGCTGAAATGATGGAAGACTTCAGCACGGTTGGAATAGACTGCATTGCAATGGTTGTAAATGATATCCTCTGTGTTGGAGCAGAGCCCATAGCAATGGTGGATTACCTTGCAGTTGAAAAGCCGGACCCTGAAGTTGCAGCTCAGATAGCTGAAGGCCTTCTTGAAGGGTGTAAACAGGCAAATATCGCAATGATGGGTGGAGAAACTGCATCACTCCCTGAGATAATAAAGAATTTTGACCTTGCAGGTACAGGAATTGGAATCGTTGATCTTGACAGTGTTGTAACCGGTAAAAACATCAACGAAGGGGATGTTTTAATTGGAATAGAAAGCAGTGGAATACACAGCAATGGGCTCAGCCTTGCAAGGAAGGTTTTCTTTGATGAAGCTGGACTCAAGGTTGATGACCCACTACCAGATGATCCCAACACAACCGTTGGTGAAGAACTTCTAAGACCAACGAAGATCTATGTGAAACCTATAGTGGAACTTTTAAAGGAAGATATTGATGTTCATGGACTTGCACATATAACTGGAGGTGGATTTACAAACCTGAAACGCCTTAAAAAAGGTGCGGGTTACGATATAAACTCACTCCCCGAACCTAAACCTCTCTTTAAGTCCCTCCATTCACTTGGAGTGCCCCTTGAGGAGATGTACAGGGTTTTTAATATGGGAATTGGTTTTGTTGTGATTGTAAATCCAGAAGATGCTGATGCAACAGTAAAGATTATAGAAAGGTACAACAAAGCTTATAAAATAGGGTACGCTTTAGACGACCAAGAAGAGAAGGTTAATGTAAAAACCTTAAAGGACACTATTATTCAGTTATAATTCAATTGAAGGTGCATACATGAACATACAAATAGACGAGGAAAGGTCAATAATCATCGAAATCCTGAAAAGGATGGACGTGTCAGAAGAGGACGCAAAGATCGTTGCAGATGTCACTGTAGACGCAGATTTAAAAGGATTTTCATCCCATGGAATAGGAAGATTCCCCCAGTACATCAAGGGATTAAGGGCAGGAACAATAAAAACAGATACAGAAATAGTTGTTGAGAAAGAAACTGTTTCAACAGCCCTCATAAATGGTAACCACAGATTTGGACATGTTGTGACCTCCAGGGGAATGGAGCTTGCAATAGAGAAAGCCAAAGAAACAGGAATAGGTCTTGTGGGTATTCATAACTCCAACCACTTCGGTGCCACAGGTTACTACACAGACATGGCCCTAATGGAGGACATGGTGGGTATTGCAATAGCCAACACAGAACCCGCAGTAGCTCCACTTGGAGGAAAAGAACCAATAATAGGTACAAATCCAATAGCAATTGGTATGCCTTCAAACAAGAACTACGTGTCTGTTGATATGGCAACATCAGCATCTGCAAGGGGAAAACTAATTGAAGCCATGAGAAAGGGTGAAAAAATACCCGAAAACGTTGCACTCGATGCAGATGGAAATCCAACCATAGACCCAGAAGCAGCACTTAAAGGTTCAATACTGCCATTTGGAGCCCATAAAGGATACGCACTTGCTTTCATGATCGAGTTGCTTGCAGGACCCCTTGTAAGGGCCGCTTGTGGTAAGGAAGTTACTGGAACAGCACATCCTGAGGAAATGTGTACAAAGGGAGATTTAATAGCTGCCATAGATCCTAGTAAGTTCGGTGACACTGAAACCTTCAAAACAGAAGTTGATGATTTCATATCTGAAGTTAAAGCCCCTGAAAACGTTTTCATACCTGGAGATATGGAAGTTCTCAACGTGAAAAAACACAAGGAAGAGGGTATTGAACTGGATGATAAACTCCTATCACAGCTCAAAGAAATATCAGAGGAAGTATCACTTGATCTGGAGGAAATTATAGGTGGAAAGTAGCCAAGCAGTTTATGAAGCCCTTAAAAAGGCAGGGATAAACTTCGTAGTCACACTTCCATGTGTGAACCTTGGAGAGGTTCTCAAGATGGTGGAGTGCGACCCTGAGATAAAACATGTTCCTGTTACAAGGGAAGAGGAAGGATTTGGGATATGTGCAGGGGCATTCATGGGTGGAAGAAAACCTGCAATACTCATGCAGAACTCTGGGCTGGGCAACTCTGTAAATGCATTGGCTTCACTATTTAAACTTTACCAGTTCCCTGTTCTTATGGTTATGAGCCACAGGGGGACGCTGGGCGAGAAGATATCAGCCCAGATACCCATGGGTAAAGCCACCCCAAAGGTCCTGGATGCACTGGACATGCCCTATTTCAACCCCAAAACTCCTGAAGAGGCATTGAAGGTTATTCCTGATGCTTGGGGTCTTTCAGAAACTGGTGGAACTCCTGTGGGAATTCTTCTTGATATCGGGTTCTGGTAATATAATCAAACCCGATAAATTCATTTTAGAATTAATTTTAAAATCTTTTTTTTGAACCTTAATTTTATCAAAATAAAGTTATAACCTATAACTCATTATTTTGATATCTTTTAGTGAATTATCTTTTAAAGGATTATATCTTAATGGATTATATCTTAAAAAAGAGTGCTAATTTCATCTTTTTCCTGCAAACCTTACACCCATATCAAAGGCTTTTTCACAGTCCCTGGGAAATACTTCTTTTCTTCTTTTAAGTTTTGATGCAGGGTCAAATCGTGAAGAAACATATTTGGAGTAATCATTGAACTGATATGTGTCTGTAACAAGTAAGGACTCTGATTCTCCAATTATACGGCCGGCAAGATGTTCTGCAACTTTGAAATGTTCAAGGTAAGCTATTTCATTCATTACCTTCTCAGTCACCCCCATGGTGTAAATAAAACCTACAGGTATTCTTTTAGGAAAAAGGGTTGATCCTTCAGCATCATAAACAAGATATGGAAATATCAACCTTTCAAAAAAGGATCTCATTTCACCTGTGGCTGCTCCAAGGTAAATGGGAGATCCGAGGATCAGTGCATCACTTTCAGTGATTTTGTCAAGTAGAGGGGTTAGATCGTCCTTGATGTCACATCTTCCGTAACTTCTTCCACCCTTTAACTTACAGGCAAAGCAGCTTTTACACCCTTTATAAGTCATATCGTACAAATGTATGAGTTCTGTTTCTGCTCCCTGTGATCTGGCACCTTCAAGGGCTTTTTCAAGGAGCGTTGCAGTGTTCCATTTCTTTCGGGGACTTCCATTGATTGCAGTAACCTTCATATATTTCAATCCCTCCTGAAATTGATTAAACTGGAAGTATTGATCTTTTAGATTTTAAGGGGATAATAATGGGATGTATTTTCAGTTGCGAATTTTTAGTATAAAACTACAAACCATACCAGTATTATATAATATTGAACTTAAATTCTAAACTTTTTAGTGTTGTTCAATTTTGAAAAGTTGGAATATTATAAATTTTAAAAAAAGGTTTAAAAAATGAGTTAGGGAATTAAATCCATTAATTAACAAGATCTTTTCCTATTTCCCTTGCCCTTCTCATAACCGCTTCATTACCTTTAATTTCACCAGGTTCATGGGTTCCCCCTGCAACCAGTGGATCCCTGACATTTCCAAACAAGCCGTACATATCTTTTACAGAGTTCAGGTAGTCTGTGAAAGCATTTTCATCAGGGTTTCCCTGTGCGAATGTGAGTGCAATATCTTTTTTACCGTATTTTTCCTCAAAACCTGTCATGAAGAATGCGTAAAGTCTGTCTGTGAATATTTTTGCCTGGGCTGACATCTGCCACATGTATATGGGTGCACCGAGTATGAATGCATCAGATTCTTTTATTTCTTTGTAAAGCGTCTGCATGTCGTCATCGGTGGCACATTCACCCCCATTGATTTTGCAGCGTTCGCACGCCTGGCATGGAGTTATTTTCAGTGCATTGAGGTTGAATATCTTTGTTTCTGCTCCGCTTTCAGAAGCTCCCTTCAACATTTCCTCAACCAGAATTTCAGTGTTTCCACCCTCCCTTGGGCTTCCTACAAATCCTACTACTTTCATGGTATGAACCTCCAGTTTCAATCAACAGAATAGTTGTATGTACAAACATATATAAGTGTTTTCATACAGATCATTGTTGTGGATCAGGGCGATTCTAGATCCCTGTGAAACCTAAGTTCATCTGATTCCAATGTACTCAACTCAAAAAGTGAATTTACACTCAGATATACTCAACTCAAAAAGTAAAATTCAAACAAATTTTTTTATACTACAAAAAATAGAGAATAAAAAGTAAGATATGTTAAAAAGTAAGGTTTTTTAACGTTTTAACTGCTTAAATTTCATGTAAAAATATTTTATCCAAGGAGAACGGATTATGAGTGATGGATATCTCTGTAACTGCCTGTATTTTACAAGCAACAGATTATCAAGAATATTAACAAAAATGGCTGAAGAAGAATTTAAGTCAGCGGGTTTGTTCCCATCACAGGCATTTGCCCTGATGATAATAAATAGAAACCCTGGAATATCTCAGAACAATCTCAGCCATGAGCTTGATATCAAACCATCAACTACCTCACGTTTCATAGACAAACTGGAACACAAATCCCTGGTTAAAAGAGAGGTTAAGGGTAAATCCTCATTTCTCCACCCCACAGAGGAGGGTGTTGATCTGATGGGGACCATTGAAGAATGCTGGAAAAACCTTTTAAACAGATATTCCAAGATATTGGGATTTGAAGAGGGTGAAAAGTTAGCCCAGTCAATTGATTTGGCATGCAACAAACTTGAACAGGATTTGTAATATTAACATCAAGCATATCATCATTTAACTATACATTTTATGGCCTGAACATGATTTAAACTAAAGGGGATGCGAAAATGGAGAAAATAGATGCAATTAAAATAATCACTGACGAGCTGGAAGATGAACTCGTTGTCTGCAACATAGGATTTCCATCAAGAGAACTTTACCACGTTAAAGACAAGTCCACCCACTTTTACATGCTGGGTTCAATGGGACTTGCATCCTCCATCGGCCTTGGACTTGCACTATCCACAGAACAAAAGGTCGTTGTTTTTGACGGTGACGGCTCAGTTCTCATGAACATGGGGAGTCTTGTAACAATTTACAATCAAAATCCAAAAAATCTGGTGCTTGTGGTGCTCGATAATGAATGCTACGGTTCAACAGGCTCCCAGTGTACCTACGCATCATCCTTCGACATGTGGAAGATTGCAGAGGGCATTGGATTCAAGGAAGTATTTTACTTCGAGGATGAAATAAATTTCAAGGAAGTTTTAGAGACAGAAGGTCCTGTTTTCGTCCATGTTAAGGTCGAACCGGGAAATGCAAATGTTCCAATAATACCCATGGATGCCTGTGCCATAAAGGAACGTTTCATGGCTGAAGTGAAACCTTGAATCCCCTTTTTATTTTTCAGGTTTATTTTTCAAGGGTTTTGGAAACCTCTTTAAGTGTTCCCTTGATGTCGATCATCTGTGGACATGTCCATTCACATTCACCACATTGGGTGCAGTTTGAAGCCCTTTCTTTCTCATTTAAAAGTCCGTAGTAGTTCATTCTGGCATTTTCAACATCGTTGTATATGTGTGCGCTGTTGAAATGTTTGAAGTTTCCTGGAATGTTCACGCCCTCAGGGCATGGCATGCAGTAGCCGCACTCAGTGCACAGTACCTTCATCCTCTGATGGTAAACCCTTCTAACTTCCCTTATAATATCCCTCTCGTCCTGAGTGAGTGACTCTGGAACTCCGGCCTCAGCTATTTTTAAGTTCTCTTCAAGCTGTTCAACTGTGTTCATACCACTTAAAACTGTGTTTATCTCGTTTTTATCCCATAGAAATCTTAAAGCCCATTCTGCAGGGCTTCTCTTTACTGGAGCTTCATTCCATAGTTCCTGAACCTCGGATGGTATTCCATTCACTAGGGATCCTCCCCTCAAGGGTTCCATCACAATGACTCCGATTCCCTGGCTTGAAGCATATCTTATACCATCGATTCCTGCCTGGTAGTTTTCATCTGCAATGTTGTACTGGACCTGACACACATCCCATTTGTAAGAGTCAACTATCTCAAAGAAAAGATCTATTTCATCGTGAAATGAGAATCCTGTGTATTTTATTCTGCCGTCTGCAACTGCATGGTCCAGGAACTCCAGAACTCCCAGGGATTTCAGATTTTCCCAGTAGTCCTTCTTAAGTGAGTGTAGAAGGTAGAAATCTATATGGTCTGTTTGAAGGCGTTCCATCTGTTCTTCAAGGTAGAAATCCATGTCTTCTCTTTTTTGGATCTTCCAGCTTGGAAGTTTGGTTGCAAGGTGAACCTTTTCCCTGTAACCGTCCTTGAGAAGTTCTCCAAGCACCTTTTCACTCTCACCATTGTGGTATGGGTGTGCAGTGTCAACGTAGTTAACTCCGCAGTCCACTGCATGGTGTAGGAGTTCTTTTGTTCGCTCAAAATCTATTTTATCGTACTGACCATCCAGAACAGGCAGGCGCATTGCACCGAAGCCTAGTATGGATACTTTTTCACTTGTGGAACCTAATTCACGATACAACATGTATTATACCTCAAAAATATGTAAGAATAAGAAGTTTTAATGTGTTTCAATTTAATGAAAAGCTTTAAAAAAGTTATATAAAAAAATTTATTTTCTTCTCCTCTCAAACTCCTCGAAGAGTTCGTCGAGTTCAACTCCCTTGTAAACCAGTAGCAGTAGTGTGTGGAATATGAGGTCTGCAGATTCATAAACAAGGTTTTCATCATTTTTAGATGCAATTAAAACTTCTGCAGCTTCTTCACCTATTTTTTCAAGGATCTTGTCCTCTGCACGTTTATTACTGTCACACATTATCTTAGAGGTGTATGAATCAATGGGATTGTCACGTCTATCCTCTAAAACCTGGTAAACTTCCCTTATTATTTCATCTTTCACTTTTTTATCTCCCTGAGAGGTCCTGTTATTGCTATTAGTGGATGTTGTGCATCATCTATTATTTCTATATCGTTGAATGAAAATATGCCGTTTTTGTCAGCTGTTTTTTCAAGTCCAAGCTTCATATCTTCATCTATCCTGATGACGTAGGAATCTATTTCTTTGTAACCTAGTTTTCGGGCTGCAACTGTCCTGTGATGGCCGTCAACAAGAACGAAACGATTTCCAACCTTAACAACTATGGTTGGTTCTGCAAGACCCCTTTTAAGTTCATAGGTTCTTCCCTGAAGTTCATCGGCGTATATTTTGTCCTGTGTTGGTCTCAGCTTCTCAATTGGGACTTTCATGCGTACTATCTTAGTTTTGATGTTGTAAAGCTGTTCCAGGGTTTTTTTGAAGTAGTTAACTTTCATTGGAGTGGATCTCTCAATATGGGACCGTACAATATCTGTGTTTGTTAATATTCCAACCAGATTTTCTTCTTTATCAACCACTGGGAGTCTTGAAATTCCCATACGGAACATGACCCTTGCAGCATCATTTATTGACATTTCCTGGTCAGATACAACAACATCCCTTGACATTATACCTTCAACATGTGGAACCCACTCCTTGAGAAGAAGGTCAAATGCTGTTACCATTCCAATAACCTTTCCATCGGTTTTAACAGGAAAACCATCGTGACCTGTTGCCTTCATTAACTTGATAACTTCTTCATTTGGAGTGTTGGGAGTTACAGTTATAACTTCTTTAGTCATATAATCCTTTACGAGGGCTGAACTTGTCATTCAAAATCTCCTAATCAATTATTATTGAATTTTATTATAAGTTTATTGTTGAGTTAAATGTTGCTGGATTAACTGGTGGATTGAGTTTCAACCAATTTTTTTTAATATTATTTAATTTTAAATTGTTTTTTTTTGAATGTGGTTTTTTTGAATATTTTTTTAGGGAGTTTTTAAGGTGTTCCCAGTATCATTTCTTCCATAAAATTTTAGTGTCTGATTCTATTTTAACGATTCTATGGTATGGAATGTGGGTTCCCTCCTTTAATATTAAAAATCCACCTTCTAAACTTTCTATTGAACTTCCAGGAATGGTTTTCAGGTTTCCATGTGCCCCTCTGTGGATGTAAGTTATCCTTGTTTTCTCAACATCCATCTTGGGATGCCAGAGTATCATATTCAGGATGTTCTTTGCCATCTTGAAAACCTGGAAAATTATCTTTAATTTTTCTTTAATTTTTTACAGTTCAGGAGCTCAATTTCTTTTTTTTAGGTTACCTTTATGAAATTTTAGAAAATTTTAGGAATAAATGAAATTTTTAATGAATTATCCCAAATTTATTCCTTTAATTCAGCTTCAATTAATTTATGAGTTTCACCAGGATCAGCTTTTCCCCGTGTAAGCCTCATAACCTGGCCTATAAGGAAGTTCATCGCGTTTTTCTTGCCTTCATGGTAATCTGAAACTGCTTCAGGGTTTTCAGCTATGGCCTGTTTCACTGCACCCACAACCACATCTTCCTCAACAACACCTAAAAGACCCATTTCCTCAGCTATGGTGGAGGGCATCTTGGAATTTTTCGGCAGTTTCTCCATGATCTTCTTACCTGCTTTCGCCGTGACCTTCTTATCTTGTAGAAGGTTGAGGAGATCTATAATTTGCGCAGGTGTTATTTCACTTTCCTTGAAGCTGAGCTTGTTGTAGTAAACAACACGTTTGAGTTCATCCCTCATCCAGAGTGCAGCGAAGTTTGGATCAACAACCTTTGCAACTTCTTCAAAGGCATCGGCAAGATCCAGTTCAGAGGTTAAGACCTTTGCATGATCCTTCTGAATTCCGTACTCTGCAACGAACCTGTCAGTTTTGATGTGTGAAGGTTCAGGCATTGCCTCCCTTATTGCCTCAACCCTCTCGGCCTCTGCAAGCATAGGGGGTAAATCCGGATCAGGTATGTACCTGTAATCCTCTGCTTCCTCTTTAAGACGCATTGGAACAGTTATCATCTGAGATTCCAGGAAAGCCCTTGTTTCCTGTTTTATTTCTATTCCACGTTTCAGGAGGTTTTTCTGGCGTATCATCTCAAACTTCAGGGCTTTGTAGGCACCTTTTATTGAGTTGACGTTTTTGATCTCTGCCCTTTTACCTCCCTCAAGGGATATGTTCACATCTGCACGCATTGTACCCTCTCCACGGGCACTTCCGCTGTACTCAAGAACCCTTATGAGTTCTCTGAGGAATGTACGGGCGGCTTCAGGTGAAGTCATGTCTGGCTCTGTCACTATCTCAATGAGTGGTATTCCAGACCTGTTGAAGTCCACAATTCCAAGGTCCGGCTTGTACTGACCAGGATCCTCTTCAATATGAACATCCCTTATCCTAACACCGTTTAAGTCACCTTCATATCCTATCGGGATTGAAGTACGCTGGTATCCTGATGAAAGATCAGGGTAGTCGTAGTGCTTCCTCTGGAAGTATGTGACCTCAGGTGCGATTTTACAGCCAAGCATGAGAGCTATTCTCACAGCCCCGTCCAGCGCATCCTTGTTCGGTGGGTATGGTTTGGCTCCTGGCTGGTTCAAACATACATGGCAGATGTTTGAGTTCGCTGGGGCTTCCTGATAATTTGTATGACAGGTACAGAATAACTTGGAATCAGTTTCAAGTTGAACATGAATTTCCAGTCCGCATTTCATCTTAATGGTTAATTCCTCCTTGAAAATCTAATGAGTGTTAATCCTTATTTTTGCTCTGATTTATTATTGAGACACATATCAATATATCTTTTTATAAAAGGCTCAACTTTGGGATCAGGAATTCTCCCAGTTGTGAGCATGTCGAAATCTGTGAAAGTTCCCTCAAGGGTTCTACCAGCCCAGCGAACTTCTTCTTCAACACGCTTACCGTAACCTGTCCCGAACATTTTAAAAAGTGGAAACTTAGTTAAGCCGTTGGCTCCTGCAAGTATCAAAGGCCCTATATTGGCAAGGTTGTCTGTCCATGTGCCTGTGATTATTTCAAGCTCTGGAAACCTTATCCTTGTGGCCGCAACAACACCTGTGTAGTACAGGGATGCAGGTTGTGGTGAATTTTCGTAAGCCGTGTCCTTGTGGGGATTCAAGGAGTAAAACGTGACCCTGTGGATTCCAATATCTTCTATCATCTGCCAGAGGTACTCCAGGTCTTCTGGCGTTTCTCCAAGGCCCAATATTATTGTTACTGACTTTTTAAAGCCCATATCCCCTGCAAGTTCAAGCATACCCTCTATGTCATCCAGTGACTTGCTTGGGCAGATCTTGTCATGAAGCTCAGGGTTTGCAACCTCCACTGCACCTGTAACCCCTGCAATTTCCTTTCCATATGCTTCCAGTTCACTGGTTATTCCCACATTGAGCCATACAGGTTTTTTGGTTATTCTGTAAATGTTCTCTGCAATGCTCTGGATTTCAGGGGTTGTGAACGAACCATAACCTCCGGATAAGAATTCTATGTTCCAACCTAATCTCCTTGTAAGTTCTGCCTCAGCCAGAATTGAGTTAACATGCCTTTTGGCCTTTTCTGGTTCCTTGATCCTGGACTTCTGTGAGGACATGTAACAGAAGGTACAATCCCCCCTATCACACCACCAAGAAAGAAATATTGCCCTTTCAAGGGTGATGAAACTTCCATGGTTCTTGAGTGTAATTTCGTTGGATTCCTGAAGGAGCTCAAGTGTTTGATGGTTTTTTATTTTGTCTATTAAATTCATGTAAATGACCCATTGAAAAATATCGTATGCAGATTAAAGCTTTAAGAAAATTCTTATAAAAATTATTATGAAATCATGTTGTGAAAGTTTAAATTTTTATAACAAGTTTAATTTTATAGAAACTTCCTATTATGTTTGATCTGTGTTTGAGGGAAAACTTCGATCTGATGATGGGTAACTGAAGGGAAAATTCTGAAAATCCTTGTAAAAAAAAATAATTTAAAATTAATATTGTTCCCCATATTCAAAAATACAGCAGGTAAATTCATTTCTAAATATTTCCTTGGTTTCTTTGTATAATTCAAAGAAAATTTAAGGCATAAAATGGGATAATGTTATGTGAAATGGTATTGTACAGCTGGGAAAAACCTTAAATATCGAGAGAACAAGAATGAATATTGGAGACCTAGTCCAACATAAAATTTAGAGATAAATTCCTACATCCCAAACGTTTATATAGGATAAATACCAACCTACAAAATACACTCTTGGTATGCTATGTTTTACAATACTGCAAACCCAGATAGTAGTTTGCATACGTTACTCGGCATTTGCCGCCGTAGCTCAGTAGGTAGAGCGTTCGACTGTTAATCGATTGGTCACAGGTTCGAGCCCTGTCGGCGGCGCTTTTGGGCCCATAGCTTAGCCAGGTAGAGCGCCCGGCTCATAACCGGGCGGCCATGGGTTCGAACCCCATTGGGCCCATTTGTAAGTAAAGTTAAATAAACTAAAAATTAAATATAGTTTTAACTGAATATAGTTAAAATAAATCCAGTAGTATTGCTCCGATGGTGTAGTCCGGCCAATCATTTCGGCCTTTCGAGCCGAAGACTCGGGTTCGAATCCCGGTCGGAGCATTTAATTATAATTTTTGAAGTTTTATCAGCATATTAACACATCATTTATCATAACGGTCTTATTTAAGGAATCATACCTTGAATTAAATAACGCTGCAGGGGTGCCCGAGCTGGCCAAAGGGGACAGGCTTAGGACCTGTTGGCGCAGGCCTACCAGGGTTCGAATCCCTGCCCCTGCACTCAAAAGTCTGCAGGTAAAAAAGTAAAGGATTAAAAGTTAAGATCAACAGATTTAACGTGCCGGGGTGGGGTAGGTGGTTATCCTACGGGACTGTGGATCCCGCGACTCGGGTTCGAATCTCGGCCCCGGCCTTTACTATTACTCACTTATTTTAGACTGGTCTTTATTATTCCTTAACCTATTTTCATATCCAATCCCAATTTTCATAGTTCATTCTATTTTGAATCCATCAAAATTTTATGGTCTCACTTATTTTTCATTATAAAGCCATAAAATTTAGAAAATTACTTATACACCATTTCAAAAGAGATATTATCATATTTAAATTGCATTAGGTGTCACATATGATAAAAATGGAAAAAACGTGTGGTTCGTTAAAATGCGATGTTTTACATGACGGTGCCAAAATAGGGCATATGGATGGGGTCAACATAATCCAGTGGTTCGTTAAAAATAGGTACCGTTACACGGGAACATTTTCCAGGTTTATAACAGAAAACCCCAGTGACAGTCAATCTGGAATAGATGTGGACATAATTCTATTAGACAAGAATCTTGTTATCAAAAATGCAAGGGTTGAATGGATGAAAAGTCCATGTAAGAATGGAACGTTCCATGCAGATAAAATAGAGAGTAGAGTTTAATAAATTCATAATTCAGAACACTCTACAGCAACCAATGAAATATCCAAACTTATTAAATTATACTCTGGATAAAGTGTTGGATAGAATCAACTGCCAACCCTATCAAAAAGTTTCTTTACAATGTCTTTAATAATCTTATTTTGAAACATACACATGAACTAAACCCCAGTGAACAGATATGAGCAAAACAGGTACCCGAGAGGAACGTGAACTTGTAAAAATGCTATGGAATGCAGATTTTGCAGCAATGCGTGCCCCAGCATCAGGAGGAGCAACTAAAAAACCACTTCCCGATGTTCTGGCAGGTAACGGTAGAATTTATCTGGCTATCGAGGTTAAATCAACCACCCTTGAACGTATATACATACCATCAGATAAAATTGAGGGTTTAAGAGAATTTTCAGGAATATTTGGTGCTGAGCCTTACGTTGGGGTCAAATTCATAAGGCAGAAATGGCGCTTCGTTAAACTGGACGATCTTCACAAAACCCGGAACAATAACTACAGGTTAAATAAGGATCTGGCCTTTGGTAAGGGCCTTGAATTCGATGAAATGGTAGGCACAGATAAGCAGGTTAAATTCTGATCACTTTATATGAAGTAAACATCCATATAGAACAACAGTTCAAACGGAGGTGTTTAAACGGATAAAAAAATAGGAGTTGTTGTTCTAGTAGTTCTAATTTGTGTGATTGCAGGGGTAGCTGCAGTACTCTACACCAACACTGGATCCAACAACACAACAACCAACAACACAGATTCTAATTTAACAGAAAATGCAAAAAATACATCGGAAACTGGAGCTCCAACAGTGAAGATCGTTGCAACCCAAAAGGGCCCATCTGATGCATCCAAAGGTAGTGATGTGACACTGAATTACACTGTCAAAAACAACGGCACAGAAACTGTCTACAATGTTAAGGCACACGATCAGAATTTCTACAAAACTCTGGGAGATCTGAAAGCAGGCGAAACTGCAAGTTTCCAGTACACACTCCACATACCCACTGATCAGGAAGTTCAGGAGGATTTCGGAGCCAACGCCACTGTTTCAAACCCATTTTACATAAGTGGATTTGCAGTAACCTTCCAGGATGTGAAAGGTTCCAAATACACAGTGAACTCCAACAGCATTGAAATAAAACTTAGTTAAAGGTTAAATAAACTCGAAGATTTGATCTTTGAGTTTAACTTTCTTCTTTTATTTTTGTTCAAAAATCCGTAACAGATTCGTTATTTTTCAGGCCTCGAAGTTTTGTTGACCTGAGGATCATCTGAAGTATTGTTCTTTTCATTTTTATAGGTTATAACCGCTGCATAGGTCACACCAAGTATCAGGGGACCTATTATAAAGCCAACCAGGCCCATGACCAGGGGGCCGCACATAAAACCAAGGAGGAAGATCAATGGATGTATGTCTGCGTATTTGCCTGAAATCTTTGGACGGATGTAGATATCACTTGCACTCAGGAAAATTCCGAAAAGAATCACAAGCACTGCACGGATATAGTTTCCAGTTAATACATCATATATTGCAAGGACTGTGTAGGTGGGCCATGGCCCTATAACAGGGATCAGTTGTAAAAACCCTGCAAGTATTCCTAAAAATAAAGCGTAATGATATCCGAGAAGATAAAAACCTACTCCTGCCATTAAACCTATTATAATGGCTGTGAGAAAGTGTCCGAAGAATATGCTTTTTAGAACCCTCTGGATTTCATCAGAGAGTTTTTGAAAGAATTCATTCCTATCTTCAGGTATTGCATATTCAAGGTATTTCCATATTTTGTCCCCATCCCTTGCAAGGTAAAAGGTGGAGGTAAAGAAAATGAAAAGTTCCAGTGCAATCATTGGAATAGATTCTAAAAATCCTAAAAGGTACCCAGTAACGCTTTTAGCAACATCAACCAACTCAACATTAATTGTCTTCATGAAGGAGTTGATGTATGGATACACCTCTGCAGGAAGGTACTGCTGAACCATTGCTGAACTCTGAATGTTGGTGCTGTTTATACTGTTCAGATCAACATTTTTGGCTGCTGTAGCAATTACAGGTGCTGATTGGGCTACAGAATTTATACTTAACCCCAGAATGAGTATCAATGGTAAAATAACTATTATCATTGCTATAAAAATTGCAACAGACTTGAACTTTATGTATGGTTCCATCCTACTTGCTATTGGGCGTATTCCATAGGCAAAAACAGCACCTAATATGATCATGCTCAGCATAGGTGTTAGTATAACAAGTGACATTAACATCAATAGCAGAACTATGAAAATAGCGGATGTAACTGTTCCTTTTAGTTTATAAATCATAATTATCACTGCCATTGCCTAAATTAGTGAACATTATTCTGATCCGTGTTCTTCTACGAAAAATCGTTGAACGATTTAAGATCTTCCCTTGGAAGTTTAAATTCTTTCTTCGTATTCCAGTTTTCCAAATATGAGTTTAAATCTAGAACCATCATTTCTTTCAATTTCTATTTTACCATCTATCTGGTTAATCAAAGACATTACAAGTTGCATCCCAAGTGTTTCTGTTTTCTGAAAATCCAGATCTTCTGGGAACCCCACCCCATCATCACCTACGATAAGTTGGAATTTATCATCTTCACCTTTTTTTAAGTTTATGAAGATTTCACCTTCACCATTTGGGAAAGCATGTTTTATGGAGTTTGTGAGGAGCTCATTCAGTATTAAACCACATGGAATTGCTGTTTCTATGTTCAATGATATATCCTCAAGATCCATGTTCAACTTAACACTGGAACTAACATCATATGAACTTAAAAGGCTGTAGGCTAAACTGTTGATGTACTCTGAGAAATTTATACTTGAAAGATCATCCGATTGATATAATTTTGCATGTATAAGTGCCATAGATCTAACACGGTCTTGACTGGCCTTAAAAAGATCTGAGTCACTTTCATCCTTCACTTGGGTTGCCTGCAGGTTTAGAAGGCTTGAAATTATCTGCATGTTGTTCTTAACACGATGATGTATCTCCTTTAAAAGTGCCTCTTTCTCATTCAACGATGCTTTTATCCGATTTTCTGAATTTTTACGTTCAGTTACATCCCTTATTATGGTTAAAATTCTTACAACTTCTTCATCTTCAAATATAGGTATTTTCCTTACTTCTTCAACCATTTCAACACCACTAACTACATGGTACTCCTCCGTGATCATGGTCTCCCCAGTTTCAAATATTTTGAGGTAATCTTCCTTTAAATTTTCAGGAAGAAATGGGAGGGCTTCGAACATGCTCTGGCCCTTCAGAGCTTTTCCCATTCCAAATTCCCTTTTCATCCTTTCAAAGGTTTGGTTGAAGAGTATTATTTGCATATGATGGTCAACAACTATTAGAATATCATCAAGGGCATTTATGGTTGTACGGTATTGCATCTCTGAATTTTTCAGGGCCTTTTCAGCACGCTCACGTTTCAAAGTTTTTTCAACTTCTTTTAAAGCCCTTTTAACTGCAAATGGAAGTTTTGAAATGTTTTCTTTTAGAACGTAGTCTGTTGCACCTTTTTTAAGTGTTTCAACTGCAAAGTCCTCTCCGAAGGTTCCACTGACAAATATGAATGGTTTTTCAGGAAAGCTCTGCCTAACAAGTTTAAGTGCCGAGATACCATCAAATGTGGGAAGTTTGTAATCTGAAAGTATCAACTGGGGTTCAAACTCATCAAGTTCCCTTAAAAAATCTTCCTCATTGTCCACCACCCTTGAAGAGAATTCCAGGCCATCTTCTTCAAGTTCCAGTTTGGCCAGTTCAGCATCTGGAGGGTAGTCCTCAAGTATCAAAATTTTGAGTTCCTGCATGTTACCACTACAACGCCTTTAAATCGTTTAAATGTGAGTCCATCTAACCACTTCAATTAATATTTTCAGTCCATAGTCCAATACCATTTTTTAAAATCAATTCTATGGGATAGTATGTGAGGGTATACATTAAAAATTTTATTATTTAAAAAAAGTTTGGTGTTATTTGAAGTTTTAGAGGGTGTGCTTAACACCAGAAGCATCCCGATGGTACTTACCAAATTCTGAGATTAGCCTGACTTCATCAGTCCAGAATACAGGTCCTTCTGCGCATACTCTCCATCCCACATCATCAACACAACACTGGCCACATATTCCCAGTCCACATTTCATGTAACGCTCAAGTGAGAACTGTGCCGGGATTTTATGTTCATCAACCAGGTTGAAGAGTTTCTTCATCATTATCTCAGGGCCGCAAGTCACAATCATGTCGTAGTCATTCTCATGGAGAGCTTTTTCAGCGAGATCAGTTCCAAACCCGCAGAACCCGTGACTACCATCGTCTGTGCATGTTAAAAGATTTGCACCAGCTTTTTTAATTCTTTGCGTGAATATGAGTTCGCCTGCTGTAGCTGCTGCGCTCACAACATCCACTTCAATACCCCTTCTGCATGCTTCCTCTGTGAATGCCATTAGAGGTGCCATCCCAATACCTCCACCAACTGCAAGCACCTTGGAGCCTGATATTTCGAATCCACGTCCGTAAGGACCTCTTATACCAAGTTTATCCCCCACTTTCATTGAATGAACATCTTCTGTGAAGTTTCCAACATTTCTTATTGATACTCCAATTTCATCGTTAACTGGATCTATCAATGAGATTGACATTGGTTTTTCATCCTTAAAATTCCAGAGCATGACGAACTGGCCCGGAAGTTCATTTTTTACTTCCCAATCAAAGATAAAAGTCTTTACTGTTGGTGTTTCTTCTATTATCCTTTTTATTTCAAGAACCTTTGGAACATGCATGATCTATCCGCCTTAAATTCCTTAAATAGTTAATAATCTATTTGAATCCATTATAATCCTTTATAATCCTATTCAATGAGACTTTCCAATCATCTCTTCAATGGAACTGTAGTCCTTCTGAAGCATGAATTTTTCAAGACCCCTGTTTATTTTGGTGAAGATTTCCATTCCCTCATACATCACAGCTGTACCGATCTGAACAGCCCTTGCACCAGCGTACAAAAATTCAACAACATCCCTGTAATCCCTTATTCCCCCAACACCAATTATTGGAACTTCAACTGCTTCGTAAACATCAAAAACACATCTAAGGGCAACAGGTTTTACTGCAGGGCCTGACATCCCCCCAAAACGGTTGCTCAGTATGGGTTTTGCTGTTTCAAGGTCTATCCTCATTCCAGGTCCCAGAGAGTTTATCATGGTCAGTGCATCACAGCCTGCAGAAACTGCAGAAACTGCTATTTCAACTATGTCTGTCACGTTTGGAGTTAACTTCACCACAACTGGTATTTTAACTACTTCTTTGACCGCTTTAACTATTTCTGCTGTTAAATATGGGTCCTGACCTATTGCAGCCCCACATCCACCCATTGCATGGGGGCATGAAACGTTGAGTTCAACTGCATCCACCATGTCCTGGACCTGCACAGCAATACTTTCAAAATCACCAGGATTTGCACCGTAAATGGATGCCACACTTGGAACCTTACCTTCAAGTTTTTCCAGTTCTCCCTTGAAGTTTTCAACCCCAGGATTTGAGAGGCCTATGGCATTTATGACTCCCCCTGTAACCTCAACTGTTGTTGGGTTTACGTAGCCCTTGTTGGGTTCTTTTCCAAATGATTTTGTTACCACTGCTCCAGCTCCACTTCTTGCAGCCCAGTTAAGGGATGCGGCTGTACTTCCAAGCACACCTGCAGCCAGCATGGTTGGGTTTTTCATTTTGATATTGCAGAATTCTGTTTCCAGCATGAATTCACCTTAAATTTCTTATTAAAATCTTTTACAGTAAATTTTTCATGATATCCAAGAAAGATATAAACCTTGAAAATACAATTAAATCTATGAAGTGTTATCTTACAAGTTGTTTTGCAGGATTTATTATCCTTGATGAAAATTGCACCCTCATAGATTATGAACTTTTCCCAAGGAGCAAACTTGCAGAAAAACTCCTTGAAATAGAGAATGGAAATTTAACCCGTGAAGAAGAATCCTTATTAAAAAGAATTGTTAAAAAATTTGATTCAGTAGTGATAGAAACCAACCTCCCCCATTCCAAATATAAAAATCTTAAGGACAGTTCTAAATTTTTATTTGAAACTCCCAGTATTGGTGGAGAGTTTTTAAGGTCAAATACGGCACATTTACTTGAAAAAACTGGTTTTAATCTTGATGATGGATTTGAAACTACAATTCATGATGTCTTAATTGGATTAACCGAGAAAAAGTTGATGGAATCTTCTGAAGCTGAAGATTTACTGTTGATACAGGCCATAAATGCCATAGATGATCTGGATGAAACAACTGGCAAGCTGGTTGAGAGAGTAAGGGAATGGTACTCAGTTCACTTCCCTGAGCTTGACAGGGTTCGCAACCATGAGAGCTACGTGAAGCTCGTTGCAGAATATGGGGATCGGGACGCAATAATTGATTCAGGACTTTTAAACTCTGAAATGGGGCTTAAAAAGGGCATAGATAAGAGTATTGGGGCTGAAATAGGAGAAACTGATCTTAGGATCATCAAAGGTTTTGCAGAATCCTTGAAGTCCCTCCAGGAATCCAGGAACTCCATAACTGAATACGTTGACACAAAAATGAAGGAAATTGCACCTAACCTAAGGGATCTGTGTGGTTACTCCCTTGGAGCCAAGTTAATAGCCCATGTTGGGAGTATAAGAAGACTTTCAATGCTCCCCTCAAGTACTGTGCAGATCCTTGGGGCTGAAAAGGCACTCTTCAGACATTTGAAGACTGGTGAAAACCCTCCAAAACACGGGCTTATATACCAACACCCTGATGTTCGCGGAGCCAAATGGTGGATCCGGGGGAAGGTAGCACGGACCCTTGCAGCCAAAATATCACTTGCAGTACGTAAAGATGTTTTCTCAGGAGAATACGACCCAACAATAAAGGAAAACTTTGAAATCAAAGTTAAAGAGATAGAGAAGGACAATCCCTTCCCCAAAAGAAGCACCGCAAGCAGCAAACCGGATAAGAAGAAGGATAAAAAGAAAAAGAAGAAGAAAGACAAGTACAAAAAGAAGATCAGTGATTATTACTGATTTAATTTCATATAAATCAGGCGAAAGATCATCTCTTCTGAATTGGAAGAACTAGATGTGTAGGGCGTGATCCCTCCCATGGAATTAGAACGATAGCATAAATCTGGTGAGTGGAAGGTGATTGTATTGAACGATATTGTTGCCGTACTATCAATTATATCAAGTGTTGTTTCAATTATTCTGGCAGTTTCTGCCATCTGGTTTTCCAGACGTGTTGAGGAGAGGTTGAAGAAAAACTTCCAGAGGCTCAAGGGAGTTATGGATGAAAACCATGAACGCACCAAGGAAGTTCTCCAGAACATGAGTGATGAAGCAGATGATATTAAAAAGACTGTTTATGAATCTCAAGATGAACTGCGTGAAACACTTGAGGATATAATGGAGAAATGTAACATAACAGACAAATAACACTTCAAATAGTTAAAAATAGATAATAATAAGTTTAGAGGGAAAAAATGGAGATTGAAGAAAGTTTCAGCGGCGTTTACATAATCGAGGATCATATAGCAACAGAAAATCTGAAGCCATCCATAAAGGTTTACGGAGAAAAGCTGGTGGACTTTGAGGGAAAAGAGTACAGAATATGGGATCCAAGACGTTCAAAACTTGCAGCCGCTATTTTGAAGGGTCTGAAAAGGTTTCCATTTCATGAAGATTCAAAGGTACTGTACCTGGGTGCATCTGCAGGTACAACGCCTTCACACATCTCAGATATTGCCAGGAACAGTCTGGTTTACTGTGTGGAGTTTTCACCCCGTATGATGCGTGAACTCGTGGACCTGTGCAAAGTCCGGGAGAACCTCATTCCAATACTTGGAGATGCAACCAAACCCAAAAATTACCTGAACCTTGTGGAGAAGGTGGATGTTCTCTACTGCGATGTGGCCCAAGCCAAGCAGTCAGAACTTTTCATGGACAACATGCGCCTCTTCCTGAAACCTGAAGGCATTGGAATCATAACTGTCAAAGCCAGAAGCATAGACGTGACTCAGAACCCCAAGAAGATATTCCGTGAGGAGGAATCCAAACTGAAAACTGGAGGGTTCCGGGTGCTTGAGAGGGTAAAGCTTGAACCCTATGAAAAGGACCATATGGCCTTTGTGTGCGAGTTTGCGTTTTAGATTAATTCTATAATTTTTTTTATTCATTTAAATGTTCTTTTTATAACGAAATTACCAATTAGCAGAGTTAAGACTATTACAATCAATGCAGTTATTAAAAAATAGATGGAAGTCTCTGGATATTCATGGAATCCCAATATTCCAAGCATCATGAAAAATGATACTAAATTCAAAATCAGGGGCTTAAAAGAAATTTTCTTATTTTTTTGAGGGTATAGTGATGATCCAGAACTAAGAAAGATGAAAGTTCCTAAGTATATGGTTATCAGAACATAGAATGCAATGGTATATTCAGGCGCATTCAAATAAGCAAATATCAGCATTCCAATTAAAAACACAGCCAAAACTACACGATAAAGGCTCAGATCATGGTAATCTTTACTCAAAATTACACCGAGAGATAGGGCAACGAAACCCCATGAACCAAACACTGGGGCAAAAAACTGACGATTGGGAGTCATTAAGGTTGTTAAAGTTAATAAAATAAAAAACAGGCCTCCACCAATCAAGGATCTTCCGCTTTTCTTTTTAATCTCCAAGTTATAATCTTCTTCCATAGCTTACACCATTAATTAGATTGAAATTCTTCAGTATTGATATTTCAAGAATTTAAGACAAAACAACCCTCCATTTATCCTAAACTTCTAAAAAATAGGGGCAATATCTTATCTTAATTATATATAACTAAAACATCTGGTAACCTAATCTCCAAATGTTTCAATCGATATAATATCCAAAGAATAATATTTAATACTTTCTATTTAATTCATGATAAAAGGAAGTTGATGGTAAAATAAGAAAAAATTAAAGCCTCTCAATGATCTTGTCCAGTATCCTCTCAGCAATTTCAGCTTTTGAGGTTAATGGAACTGTCCAGAGATCTCCGTCAAGGATTATAACCTCGTTCTGGTCAGATCCAAATCCTGCACCCTCCACTGCAACATCGTTTGCAACCATGAGGTCTGCATGGGATTCTTTCATTCTTCTGCGTGCAGATTCTACCAGTTCCTCATCTGAAACTCTGTACTCCGCCTTGAAGCCCACAAGGTATATTTCTGGGTTGATGTCCTTTACAGAGCTTATTATTTTAGGTGCACGTTTGAGTTTGAGTGTTAGATCATCATCTGATGAGATTTTATCCTGGCCTTGAGAATCCACTGTGAAGTCTGAAACTGCTGCAGCCGACACAAAGACATTATTTTCAGGGATAAGTTTTTGAAGCTCTTCCTGCATTTTCTCCGTGGATTCAGCTTCCACCACATGGAAGAGTTTTGGAACGCGTGTTTCCATATTTCCGCAGAGCATTGTAACCTCTGCACCCCTTCTGAAGGCTTCTTTTGCAACTTCAACTCCCATCTTACCTGAACTGCGGTTGGTTATTCCACGAACCTTGTCTATTGCTTCGTAGGTTGAACCTGCACTTACAAGAACCTTTTTTCCCTTGAGATTGAATTTTTGACCTTCAGCTGAGTTCATGTAAAGTTCTCTGAGGGCTTGAAGGGTTATATCATGGACGTCAGGGAACTTGGCCTTTCCCTCTTCCAGTTTGGGTTCAAGGAATATGGTTCCTTCATCCTTGAGTTTCTGGATGTTACCTTCAACTGCCCTGTACATGGAGTCGTGCATGGATGGAACAAAAACTATTGGGGTTTCATGCCCTAAAGCAGTTATAAGAAGCGTGTTTATGGGATTATCTGCCAGTTTATATGCGAACTTGCTTATAACATTGGCTGTGGCCGGGGCCACCAGCACAAGGTCTGTCTGAGCGTATTTAACATGCTCTATTTCCCCTGTAAGGTCTAAAACTACCTTCTGACCCGTTGCAAATTCCATTGCATTGGGGTGGATGAGGTTGCAGGCATCATCACTCATAAAGCATTTAACAGTTACTCCCTGCCTCTTCAGTTCCCTTGCAAGTTTAACAGCTTCTATTGCAGCTATACTCCCTGTAACACATAGCACAATTTCCATGTTTATCAACCATGAAGATTTTTATTATATTCTGGTTTGTGTTCCAGAATATTTATAATTTATTAGAAATCATCCCTATCTACGACGAGAACAGTTTCTTCATCCGTTAACTGTTTTATTACGTCGTTTAGAACGTCAAGTCTTCCTGGAATCTTTCTGGAGTCTTCCCTAACAATCCTTATTTTGTACTTCTCGTTTCCGTCGGTACCGTAGACTATGTTTATTCCAGATATTCTTGCAGGTGCGAGTATGTCCCTTGCAACTTCTTTGAAGTCTGAATTTTCCCCCACAACCCTTATTTTCTTGCCAACCGTCCTTGAAATTTCCCTTACGATCTTTCCACTCTTTCCTATGAGTTTTCCAACCTGATCCTTATCTGTGACGATTATAACAATATCTCCAATTTCGATGGTTTTCTTAAAGCCTATCTTTCCCTCACCGACTCTGAAGAGTATCTTTGCAATGTCCAAGTCAAGCTGGGTTATTTCACCCTTCTTCAGCTTGTTCTCACACCCCTGACATAACATTCCACTTTTTAAACAGACATCGCATACTGGCAATACCATTTACATTCCTCCTTTTGATTATTTTGATGATCGTAACATTGATTATAGACTTTAGAAGATGGCATCAACATGCTGTTGAATTTTTTAAAATTTAATCGTAAGCCGTGTTTCTAAATAAACTTAATTAATTGATAATTAACTTAGTAACCGAGTAGCAGAACCTATTTTAAACTCATTAAAATGTTAAATATTCTTCATTTTGTACATCGCGAGATGCAGCTAAAATAAAAGCAGATTTTATTGGTTCTATTAATGCTTCTTGTTAGTCGTATAAAGATGGTACTATAACAGATATAATTGTATTGCCACTACTAGTATATAATTTTGCATGTAGTGAGGAAATGGTGTAATGATAATAACCGCAGTTCATGGCAATGTTTTGAACATCATGGACACTATGAATCCCTAAAAAATACTTGAAAACCTTAAAACCTGTAAAAAAAATAATAAGTAGGGAATAAAATCTTATTTTAAAGATTAAAATCCGCTTAAAAGTCCGCCTAAGTCAGTTCTGTCCTGTGCTGCTGGCTGACCTGCCTTGGACACAATGGTTCTTGAGAGTGAAGTTAGGTTCATGGACTGGATCCAGACCTTACCGTTTCCACGCAGGGTTGCAAAGAATATACCCTCTCCACCGAAGATGATGTTTTTAAGACCCTTCTCGCTGAGCCCACCTATCATCTCTATATCGTAGTCTATGGTGTCCTCAAACGCAACCAGGCATCCTGTGTCTATCTGTATGGTGCCACCGTAATCTGCAGGGTTGAGTTCTATGAGGTTTCCGCAGGCTCCTAAAAACAGGCTTCCCCTGTCACTGAACCTTTCAAGTATGAATCCCTCTCCACCAAAGACTCCTGCTCCCAGCTTTTTTGTCAGGGCTACATCGAAGTCAACTGTGCTTTCTGCTGTGAGAAGTCCCTCTGACTGGACGAATATGTCCTTGGAGCCGTCCAGTTCTATATGTTTTATTTCACCAGGTATCATCTGTGCAAATGAAACAAGTCCCTCACTTCCCTGGGGTGTGAAGTACACGAAGGCCAGGCTTTCACCTGCAAGTTTTCTTTTACCCATGTCTATGGCTGTTCCTATTGCCTGGTCAAGGAAACCCTTTTTTTCCTCTTTTTTACCTGAGCTGAACCTTGTTTCCATGTCAACATTGTCAGTTTTCCAGAGGAACTTTCCAGCCACCCCGTAAACCTCGTCTCCAGGTGAAAGTTCTGTTACAAGCATCTGCATTGCATTTCCAACGAGTTTATGATTTATCATTTCTATGCCTCCTGAGAGATCCCAATGAAACATGTTTATTATGGCTTCTCTCGAGCTAACAATTTAAATTAGAGGTACTGGGGTTATATGATTTTCCATATGATTTTTAGGAAAATAATAGGAGATGGTTCAAATAAGGATCCTTGGAATAGAACATATTTAACACATTAAGAATGATTGAAGCATAAAAAAAAGCCATGTTTTATTTCCTAAAAAACATCTGAATCTAAATTAAATAATTCTAAAAAATTTAAAATAATATAATGAGAAATAAGTCTTAAAAAATTGATAAAATTCTAAAAATGGAGAATTAACTCGTAAAAATAGAAATAAATTATTAAAAAGATAAATAAATCTTAAAAAACAGCTAAAATCCCAAAAAAGCAGCATGATCTTAAAAATAAAAAAATAGGGCATGCAGCTAAAAAAAGGTTACTGCACTGTGAAACTGTTTACCACCAGGTTGAAGTTGTTCTGCTGATTGCTGAAATCTGATTGGAGCGCACCGCAGAGTATAACGTAGATGTCGCTGTTTTCCTTGAGCCATACAGCCCTCATCTGCATAGTAGCACTTGTTGAATTCACTGTGTAAACATTTTCAAGGGCCGCTGCACCGTTGACTGTGATGTTTGCCTCAGACACGCGTTGGTAACTTGTGTTTGTAAACAGTGATGCGTAGTTTGCATCGTAAACAGTCTGCATGTCTGAACCAGCCGTTGCATTTGACTTCTGAATCAGTACGAACGTCTGTGGTTCTCCTGTACTGGCCACACTGTTTGGATCTACAACAGCTGCAACTGAATTATTTGATACTGCATTTGCAGTGTTCCATGACCCTGGATAATCAAATGAAATGCCGTTTTGAGAGTAGTGGCTGGTTGTGTTGTTGGTCTGGTTCTGGTTTGAAACACATCCAGATACAGACACAACAAGGCACAGAAGAGCCAGTAGTATTAGAAAAGGATACTTCTTCATTTTTTTATTCACCTTCTATACGTAAGATTCATGATAAAATAAAATAAAAGGGGGTTTATGGATTGGCACTACTATTTGTACTCGGTGTGTTGGTGTTCGTAGGTGTGGTCGTCTTCTTCACTGTTGTGGTGTTGGATACCTTGGTTACGTTGGTTACCTTGGTGGTGTTGGTTAGGTTGGTGGTGTTGGTTAAGTTGGTTACGTTGGCAGGTGCGAATGCACTGTCATTGAGTGTGAGCACGGAGCTTGTGTTGTTGGATGGTGCTGTGAGGAACATTGTTCCTAATGCTGTTCCAACGAAAAATGCAACAACTAGAAAACCAAGGAGGGCCAGTTTACCCTTGGTCCATCCGCTTTTCTCGGATTTCTGATTCTTGTAAGCCAAGCTGGCAGCCTTTTCCCTGGAAGCCCTTGCCTTTGGAGAGGGCATTGTAACGTACTTCTTAACTAATTCTTCCTTCTCCTCAACGTCCTTCTTCTCTTTCAGCTGCTCTACCTTTTTTTCCTCAACTGCATCATGGGTTAAAACTTCTTCCTTACCCTGAAGTCTTTTGATACGGTCGGCAGTAAAAATTGTGTCCAGCTTGTCTTCTATAACCTTTTTCTTGATGGTGTACTGTCTTTTAGAAATTTTGCCCTCAGCAAATTCTGCTTCAAGCTTTTTTAAATCATTAGTAAATCTTTCCTTATCTGAAACGATGTCAATCATCTCCTTGTGCAGGATATGAACCCAAAATTTTTATATATCCTACATTGGATCTTATGATATTTAAAACATTCTCGATCTCAGGGTCGCTTCTGTGACCCTCAAAATCCACAAAGAAGAGGTAACTGCCGAGTTTTTCCTTGGAGGGTCTTGACTCAATTTTTGTGAGGTTTATGTTTCTCCTTGCAAATTCTCCAAGCACATGGTGGAGTCCACCAGGTTTATCCTCCAGCATTGAAAAGACTAGGGATGTTTTATCATTTCCAGTTCTTGGGCTGTCCTCCAGTGCAACAACAACAAATCTTGTGACGTTGTTTGGATAATCCTGAATGTTTCTGGCTGCAATTTTCAAACCATAAATTTCTGCAGCTTTTTCTGTTCCAATTGCCCCTGCATTTTTTTCTCCAACAACGAGTTTTGCAGCTGCCGATGTGCTGGGTGCTGTGTGCACATCAACACCCAAACTTTCCGTGAACTTTCTGCACTGTGAAAGAGCCTGTATATGGGAATATATAACGTTGATATCCTCAATTTCTGCTTCAGGATTTAAAAGGAGGTTGTGACTTATGGGAATTGTTATTTCATTCCTTATCTTCAGGTCGTATTCATGGACCAGAAGATCCAGTGTCACACAGACTGGGCCCTCTATAGAATTTTCAATGGGCACAACTCCAGCGTGCACCTTGCCTTTTTCAACTGCCTCAAGAACCTCGAGTATGGATTCAAAACCAAGGAGTTCCCCACCAAGTCTTGATGCAGCCTTCTCTGTGAAGGTTCCGGAAGGTCCGAAAAATCCTATTTTTTTGCCATTGTAATCATCATAATTTTTATTCAGTATAAGCCACCCCTGAGATAGTTTGTGATCCTGTCACTTGTAGATTGATGTATCCTTCTTATAACTGCTTTCCCATCTTCAAATTCAAGGAGGGTTGCAACCACTCCAAGATCCCTGAGGTGCCTCACGAAGTCTGCAGCATCATCGTAACTGTCCACGTGGATCACAAGGTCCTCTGAAGCCACATCTCCCCTGGAAACATGTTTTATCACATCCAGCATTGGGTAGAGTATGGATTCTCCAAGTCTCTTAGCTCTTTGTTTGAGTTCAAATTCTGATTCATCTAATTCATAGGCCTGGAATCCTTCCCTTATAACCCTGCTGAAGAAGAAGGATCTCCCAAATTCAAATGGATACCTGAATGCGTACTCCAATTCATCAGCATGGGCCTTGGATGATGTGTACTTCAGGGGAGTTATCTTCATTTCAGGGTCCTTCATGACCACACCCTCCCTGTCTGCTTCTCCAAGTTTTTTAACTATGTTCATAACCTTTTCTGGAGCATCTTCAACATCAAAAACACCGAGGAGTTTTACAGGGGGCAGACCATATTTTTCAAGGGTTTCAAACTTCTCATCTACGGTAAGGGGATGGTTGGAAACTTTTTCCCTGAGATCGAATATTTTGAAACCCAGGCTTCCCACCTCAGGGTAGTAGTGGGTTACGTATGGATTTTCAGTTCCCACCATCTCCCCGCATATCACAGTTTCAGGGTTGTCCCTGAAAAAATCAGTAAGATCCATGAGTTCAGGGGCCTTTTTTGTTGTGTAGGGACATATGTAACCCCCGCGAGTAAAAGCAGTTATTTTATGATTTATAAGTGCTATTCTAACATTGTAGCCGTTCATTTTTTCTTCAACAGCTACCTCATCAGAGAAATGATCCTTCAACGATGGGTTGAGCATTAAGGTTCTTCTTATCTTCGGAAACCCTCTTATTACTTCTATTTTATCCCCAAAACAGATCATGGCCCCGGATTCTATTTTTCCAATTCTCTTCCTGAATTGAATTGAGTCCACACCCTGAGAATCGTAGAACTTCAGATTTCCCCTCTTGAAAGCCCCTTCTAATTTTTTTGAGCTTATATCAACGAGTTCTGGGAGTTCATTTTTTATGAAAGAAGGTAGGGTAGTGCTGTAGCTAAGTCCACATGATGGACATTTAAAAAAAAAGATTTTATGGGAATTTTTCTTCCCAATATTTATTTCCATACTGGAATTACACTTTGAACAGTTTATTTCCGGTGAAATTCAGTGAACCTCCTCAAGTTCCACTATGAATTCTATTAAATCCGTTTTTGTGATTATTCCTGCGAGTTGGTTTTCTGGGCCTCTAACAGGCACTCCACTGAAGTTCTCCTGGAGCATGAGCTTTGAAAGGTCCTCGAGTGTGGCATCCTGGGCTATGGTTTTAACGTGCTGGGTCATTACATCTCCAACCAGGAGGTTTCTTATTCTTGCAGGTTTGTACTTGTCTGGAACAACTTTTCTGAAGGAAGTCATAGCATTTGCTATGTCTTTTGCAGTTATAATTCCCTGTAGTTCATTTTCCTCAACAACTGGCAGTCTTCCTATCTCTTTATCTATTATGCACCGTCTTGCATGTACCAGTCTGTCAGTGGGGCTGATGGTCACAATATCATTTTTCATCTTATCTTCAATCAGGGTGTTGTTGAAGGGTTTTCCCTGGCATATCTCTATGAAGTCAGTTTTTGTGAGCATGCCCACTATTTCACCATTGTCCACAACAGGCATTCCCCCAATTTTATTGTCGATCATGGTTTTTGCAGCGTTTCCTATGCTTTTTACACTTTCAACTGTAATTGGGTTTGAGGTCATGACAGTTGAAACATGGAAATGTGAAGGTGCCATATTTCCGTACTTTGATGATCCTAAACTTGTGGCTATGTCTTTTTCCGTTACCATTCCCACGAGTTCTTTTACATGTTCTGTGTTTGTGTTTACAACTGGAAGCCGTGATATTTTATGTTTTTTCAGGAGTTTTAGTGCATCTTGGATGTTTTGATCTTTGTCTATAAGAAAAGCGCCTTCTTTCATTATATCTTTTACATGCATCTTTTTTCCCCGCTAAGTTTTTACATCCCTTTTTTTAAATCCATTGATTCCTGCCTTAATTCATGTTCATGAATTTTTAAGATTATCCACTGAATCACTGTATTCCCCTGATTATATCCGTTTTAGTGATTATTCCTGTAAGAATATCCCCATTCACAACTGGAACACCACCTATATCTTCTTTGGCCATTATATCTGCAGCTTTGGCTGCATCTTCATCTTCAGAAATTTTTATCAGATGATTTTTCATTATGTCCCCTGCTGTCAGCATTGAAACCATTCTAAAGTTTTTCTTACTTTTCCCATCCTCTGAATTTCTCAGGAAGTATATCTTTTCAACTTTCATGCCGGTTTCAGGATCCTCCACGTGTGCAAATGAAATATTTTCAGGAGTTATAATTCCAACAGGTTCATTGTCACGAATTACAACAACTTTCCCTATATTATTTTCTTCCATTACACCTATAACATGAGCTATGCTGTGATTTTCATTTACGGTTATGACTTCAGGGGTCATTAATTTTGAAACCTTCCATTTGCCCTGGAATTTTTCACTGTAGAAGTTCATGATGTCTGTTTTCGTGACGAGGCCTACAAGTCCCTCATCATCCACAACTGGAATGGAACTTATATCGTGTTTTATCATGATTTCAACGGCATCTCTAATGTCATCACCAGGTTTCACTGTCACTGGGTCCGGACTCATAACCCTTCTTATGGATATTTTGTCTATTGGCCTCATTTTCCATTTTGGACCTTTACCCCTCATTTTTCGGGTTAAATCTTTTTCTGTGACCATTCCAATTGGTTTTTCTTCCCCGTCAACAACGATTATTCTGCTGAATCCATTTTTGAGCATGAGTTTTCTTGCATGTTCCACATACTCGTTTTCACCGACAACAACCACTTTATCGTTCATTACGTCTTCAATTTTCATGATATCCTCCAAACGGGCTATGAATCTCTTTTTGAATATCTCTTTTGAACATTCTTACCTTTTTAAAAATTTTAAAAGATTTAATTGAACTCTTAATGGATCCTAATCAGCCAAGATATGTGGGCTTATCCATCGATCCAGGTACAAAAGAAGGGGCTTTTTTAAGAGCCCCCCATTGAAATATTATTCCCTTGTAACTGTTTCTTTAGCCTGATTCATACCTTTATAGCCTTTAGAATATCACTTTCAGTTATTATTCCCACCAGTTCATGGTTTTGAATAACTGGAAGTCCTCCTATTCCTTCAAGCTGCATTGAACTGCAGAGATCTCCAAGTCTGGTGTTTGGAGTTGTTGCCACCACCTTGGTTTCCATTATTTCAGTTATTGTTGTGTTTAAAATATCCTCTGCATTGTTTGTAACCAATCTCCCGAAAAGGCTGTTTTTTCCAAGGAATCCCAGTATATCTGTGGCTGTTACTATTCCCACAATTTTATCAGTTACTGGGTGGGGTGTTTTACGCTCCTCCCCAACAACGGGAATTCTTCGAAGCTTGTTTCGAACCATTATTTTTGATGCACCTTCAATCCTTGTGCCGGGGGTTGTTGTTATAACATCAGGGGTCATGAACTCTTCAACAAGCTCATCTGTAAACACACCTGCAATTAAACCAACAAAATCTCTTTCTGATACAATTCCAACTATCTTCTGGTTGGAGTCCACAACAGGAAGTGCCCCTACTTCTTTTTCAATCATCTTGTTGACTGCATTAGCCATAGAATCCTTATGGCTTATGGTTTCAACTTCTCGGGTCATTATCTCCTTAACAGATTCATTTATGGCTGCTAGGAAGTTCCCCTCATACTTCTCCTCCAGTATTCTGTACTTGTCGCCTCCTCCCAAAAAGTCCAGTATATCCATGGAGGTTACCATTCCAAGAAGTTTGCCTGTTCCTGGATCAGTTATTGGAAGCCTTCTGAACTTGTTTTTAACCATTATTTCAGCGGCTTCTTTTATGGTGGCAGTCTGGGGTGCTTTAACCACCGTTTTCTTTGCGATGCTCATTACATCGCCTTCGTGCTCTGAGGTATGTGTCTCAAATTCCACATCGCCCCGATCCATAGTTCTTAATGCATTATTATTTGTTGTTTCTTTTCTTCTCATCAATACACCTCTGTGAAAGATGAATTTAAACATGGATTTAATGATTAATCAATGAATTGTGACGTAATTAACTGATTTTTTAATATTATCATTAATATTATGCCTAGATCTATGAAAAGAATGGAATAAATAAAAAAATCTAAAAAACTGGCTGTTTAAAGCACGGAAACTAAAAAATAATCTGGTAAAAAATAATCTGTTATTTGATCCATTGTCCCGTCCAGGGAGTTTTAAAAATGGATTGTGTGAACGTAAGATCAGTTCAGGTATGAGCATAATATATCTTCTCTTGAAACTATGCCGACTAAATCTGCTTCTTTTGCTCTTTTTGGTTCTTTTTTAATGTACACTGGATTTTCAACTATTGGAATACGACCTATGTCGTGTTCAACAATGAGCTCTGCTGCTTCCTTGATTCCAGTGTCTAGTGTTGCAACGATTGGGGGTGTTTTCATGACCCTCTCAACACGAATGGATCTGGTTTCACCGGATTTACTCCACATAAAATGCCCAGAATCTATTATGTCTTTACGTGTCATTATACCTATGATCTTTCCCTTCTTCATAACTGGAAGTCCTGAAAACCCTGTTTCAAGCATCTTGTTCCAGACAGCAGATATTGGATCATCGTAGTTACATGTGACAACCTTTCTTTGAATTACGTCTTGAATCGTGCCTTTGGGATCTTCACCGTTATAAAGGAATTTTTTAATTAAATCTCCAACAGTTATAATTCCCACAAGCTCCATACTTCCCGTTGATTCAACAACTGGGGCCTGTAATGTGTTGGATTTTATTAAATTATGACTCAGTTCAGTTATGTCCATTTCAGGTGTTGCAACAACTCTTGGTTGTTCCATTATTCCCCGGGCTTCCAGGTTTGATTTGGTTGAGGATACATTCATCATACCCCCCCTTGTTATCATTCCCTCAAGATGGTTCCCTGAAACAACAGGTACTGAACGAAACCATCCCTCTTTAAATATTGATCTTACTTGGGTTGCATAGGCCTCAATTGAAACAGTTACAGGATCAGATGTCATTACATCTTCAACTTTGCTCAAGTTACTCACCTTCTAACTCTTCTTTACACTCCTCACAAACAAATTTTCCATCAATTTCATCGAGGTATTCAATGTAGTTTCCACATACCTCACATACTCCAGGTACTGACTTTTCCATTTCTCCGTATCCAACTGAACTTTCCATCTTGGCGCTTTCAACGAGTATCTCAGTGAGTTCAGGTGAAACCATTACAACATCCGTTGATGTCAGGATACCTACAAGAACTCCCTTGTTCACAACTGGAAGTCTTCTTATATGATTCTTTGCCATGAGCCTTGCTGCTTGATTCAATTCACTTCCAGGATCGATCACTATGAGGTTTTTGGTCATTACGTCGCCAATGGTTATTTCACTGGCCTTAATATCCTTTGAAACAACCTTCGCAATAATATCACTTTCTGTAATTAAGCCTTCAGGTTCTGTGTTGCTCTTGACTATGATACTACCTATCTTGTATCTTGTCATCAAAATAGCTGCATCAGCAACAGTGGTCTTGGGATCTGCTGTAACTACGTGTGATGTCATTGCGTCATGTACTGTGAACTTGGTGTCCATCTCCATTTTAAAACCTCCTATCTCACCTTTAGAAGCTTATGAACTTGAGGTATCGTTAAAACATCCAAATGTTCCCCTGCCTTTTCAGAGAATTTGAACAGTTTTGACGTGTTATTTGCCCATAATTCCAGCGGACTTACGGGTTGGATAACCATGGACAGTTTTGAGGTGTCTTCCACCCCATCTGCTATCCTTGAGGCTATCGATCCCACCAGATCAACACTGGTTGAGGGCATCACAACAACTTTACTGTATGTATTTATCCCCTCATCGCTTAATAGTTTTATGGATTTTATTTCCGAATCCAAGAGATCCTCCCAGTTGGAATAAGCCTCATGTTCTGGTAATTTTATATCTACAGACGCATAACTTATTAATTTAACTATTTTAGCTAATTCATCAGGTAAGGAGCCATTGGTTTCTATTAAAGATTTGAAATCATGTTCTTTGAGAAAATCTTTTATAAAATCTGCATGCAACAATGGCTCTCCGCCTGTAAATGATATGGAATGAAAATCAGGGGTTAACAATCCATCTACTTTTTTAAATAGTTCTTCTGTTGAAATTTCCTCACCGTAGAGGGGATTTCGGCTTTTAGAGGTATCACAGTAGTTGCAATTTAAGTTGCATCCTGAGAACCTTACAAAAACCTGTCTTCGGCCTATTAGTGTTCCTTCACCCTGAATACTTGAGAAAACCTCACTTATACGAGATTTCATTTTAAAACCTGCTCCAAACCATTTTAATCCCTGTTTTTTGTGAAGTAAGCCCCTTGGCCTATTCCTTCATTCACACATATCTGAACGCTGGATATTTCACCGTTTAAGGCCTTCAGCTCACTGTAGAGTTCCTCTGCAAAATATTCTGAAAGATCCTCTGCAGATGTGGATGGAAGATCCAGAAGACAGCAGTCTTCAGCAGGTAATTTGTATTCCTTAGAACCTATTGAAAACTCAACAGATCCTTCAGTACTTTTAAAATCCATTTCAGAGTTTTTTAGCGGTATTAAAACTTTGTGATCGAGTTTTTTGCATATGCCCCTGACTATTGACTTGACCTTTTTGAAGTCAACAACGAATCCGAATTCACCGGATCGTTCTCCCTCAACAACAACGTCAACTATGTATGAGTGGCCGTGTATAACTCCACATGATTCATGTTTTGGTATAATATGGGCTGCTGAGAACCTTAAATTAGCATGTATTCCATTTATAACTATTTTCATCTTTGATCCCCTAAATTTTGGTTTTATTTATGGTTTTATTTTATTATGATTTTTATTCAAGTTTTCTGATTGATTGTAATTGATATAATTTAGATTTAATTATGAACCTACAATCACTGCCCCAATTTGAGGGTTCTGTTTTTATGATTATACTATATGTGATTCTACCTTATTTTTTTATTCCAGAAACTTTTATTCCTAAAAAAATCCTAAAAATAGTTTTTTCAAAAAAAAGTAATGATTAAATGTCTTTGTTCAATTTTATGCACTTTTAAGAGCTATTTGAGTAATCTGAAAGGATTAAACGAGATAAAACCTATTATAACCTAAAAATATTATAACCTAAAAAACCCTTGTTTTGGTTATATCTGATTCTATTGAAGAAATTTCATCCATATAAATTCTGCAGATTTCATCTGCAATATCTTGAACATCCTCCCTCTTTAAACCTGCATCGCACTCAAGCAGCCCTGCAGTTTCAACTGCTTCAGGTGTTCCGCTGGTTGTAATGTTCAGGGCGAAGTGTATCTTCATACTACTTAGGGATCCCGTTGCTATTGATATGCTGAGTTTTCCATCCCCCACGTAAATATCATCACCTTCACGACGGGTTTTTATTCCTATCTCACCAAGGATGTCCCTCACGATCGTGACGAAGAGGCGTTGTCTGTGGTAGCAGAGCCTCATATCCGCCGGTTGGCAGTCAAAATGTTCTATTATGAAGTTGAGCATCAGTCCACCCTTTATTTCCAGACCCACATCTTCATAGTCAATGAGGTTGTCTGGCTCAATTTCCACAGGACCTGTCCAGCTCACAATACTTGAATCCTTTACTTTGAACTTTCTAAATGCCCACATAGGTTCTATTTGGCTTCCATCATACTTAGTGCCGTCTGGGAGTTTCAGGTGCTTCATGTTATCCCTCTTCTATTCTCCATAATGCTTTTAATTTTGATAAAATTTCTTTGATAAAAATTAATGAAATTGAACTTATTAATCGATTAAAAGTTCCTTGTATCCTGTTTCAGAGTCAAAAATTCTTTTCAATGTTTTAGGGACTTTTAATATGCATATTTCAGCTGTTGTGTATATCTCACAGCCTTTCATGAGGTGTCCGCCAAAAACTCTGCCTTCATGGTCAGAAACCGCAAGGTGCACGTGGATCCCATCTGGAGACACTGTTCCCTCAGCAGAGACTATCTCAAATGGACCGTCTAAAACCATCTTATTTTCATTGGACATCCTTAAAACTGCTTTGTTCAGGCTTCCAACTATGCAGAGTAACACTCCAGATTTTAGATTCCCTTCTGATGCGATATTTTCTATGCCTTTTTTAAGGTCTTCACCGGGTCTAAGTCTTGAAACTATCATATTTAATAGTGTTGCCTACAATTAAATTAATCCATGAGAGCCAGACCCAGAGATTTTATACACACCACGGACGATCTTTTCTTTGCAACAACAACTTATCTCCACCCTGAAGACAGGATTCTCTCATTTTTAAGGTATATTCCTGATCCAAAAGGTGAGAGGTCATTGAATGGCACAAGATACTCTAAGGTTGATTCAAAGCAAGCCTATGAATTTTTAAGCCAGAATTTTCCAGATTACCTCTTTGACTGTGATATAACGAAGGTTCAGATGATGGGAGTGCCCATTGAGAAGGTGGAAACTATTTTACACCCTGAAGATCGTCTTAAAGGGATAATGAATGTTGAATATCCTGATGAACTTCTTAAGAAAGTTCAAAAAGTTGCAGAAACATTCCACAAACATGCAGGAATCCCATATGATAAAATGGGAATATCAGGGTCAACCCTCCCAGGATTGTACAATCCAGAAAAGTCAGATGTGGATTTCGTTGTTTATGGGCTTCAAAATCACAGGAAAGCTATGCATGCATTTGAAGAAATAAAAAAAGACGATAATGGTGCTTTGAAGGGGATTGGTCCGGATTACTGGAGGAGACTTTACGAGAAGAGGATAAAAGATGGTTCCCTGAGTTACGAAGAGTTCATGTGGTACGAGAACCGTAAAAACAACAGGGGAGTTGTTGATGGAAGTCTCTTCGACATCCTTGCAACCCGTGACTGGGATGAGATCCATGGAAGTTACGCAGACACCACATTCGAGCCCATGGGAACCCTGGAAGTTGAGTGTACAGTGAAGGATGCTCTTGCTGCCTTTGATAATCCCTCAGTTTATGAAGTGGAAGATGTGAAGATTTTGGACGGTCCAGATGTGCCCCTGGATGAGGTGGCTTCATTCACACACACCTACGCAGGCCAGGCAGTTGAAGGGGAACGGATCCTTGCCCGAGGAAAACTTGAAATGTTCACAGGTCCAAGAAGTGGGTACAGAATCGTTGTGGGAACTACCAGGGAATCCATTGGAGAGTACATCAAATTGAAGGAATTGAAGCTGTGATTACCATGATAAAATCTAAAAATTCAAATTTATACCTTGATGCAAGCTTTTTGAAGTTTTATGACGTATATAATAAGTTTAGACAGAATTGTGGTTAAAATATTGTATCCACTTTAAGAATTAAGTGATAAAATGAAATCCTTTTTAAAAAAAATTATTTAAAAATTTGATCATGTGATCATGAACATTAAAAGGTATTGGGGAAATAAAAAAAATATTGAGGAATTTTTGGAGGAATTTAATGGAAAAAACTGTGAATATTGGACTTATAGGTTTTGGAACCATTGGAAGTGGGGTTGTGGAAACCTTCAACAGGAACACTCCTCTAATCGAAGACAAGGTGGGTAAGAAGGTCAAGCTTAAAAGGATCGTTGATCTGGATGTGACCACTGACAGGGGTGTTGAAGTGGATCCTGAAGCCCTTTCAACTGATGTTAATGATATTCTGGAGGATCCTGATATAGACATAGTTATAGAACTCATGGGAGGCTATCAGCCTGCACTGAAATTTATACTCCAGGCCCTTGAAAATGGAAAACATGTGGTAACTGCCAACAAGGCCCTTCTTGCAAAGCACTGGGAAGAAGTGATCTCAACTGCCCAAGAAAATAATGTGAGGGTATGTTTTGAGGCAAGCGTGGGTGGTGGCATACCTCTTCTTCAGCCACTCAACGAAAGCCTGGCATCCAACAACATAGAATCAGTATATGGGATAATAAACGGTACAGCCAACTACATCCTGACCAAGATGACAGAAGAAGGACGTGAATTCACGGATGTTCTGAAAGAGGCGCAGGAAAAGGGATACGCAGAGGCAGATCCAACCTTCGATGTAGAGGGGCATGACACTGCCCAGAAGCTCATCATTTTGACCATACTTGGTTTTGGGGTTTACGTTAAACAGGAACGTTTCCATGTTGAGGGAATAACCCGTATAACCCCTGATGACATAGCTTTTGCCCGGGATGAAATGGGATGCTGTATCAAACTCCTTGCAATATCCAAACTCGTTGATGGAGATCTGGAAGTCCGTGTTCATCCGACCCTTGTACCTGAAGAGCATCTTCTTTCATCTGTTAATAGTGTTTTCAATGGGGCTTACCTCATTGGTGATATTGTGGGTCCTGTGATGATGTACGGGCAGGGTGCAGGCATGATGCCTACTGCAAGTGCAGTTGTAGGTGACTGCATAGACATAGTTCAGAACATGGAAAAGCCAGTTGCATACGGACCCAAGAAAACCCGGGTTCAGAGTGTTAAGGAGATGGCAGATGTTGAATCCAAGTACTACATCAGGCTTACCACTGCAGACAAGCCAGGAGTTCTTCATGAAATCTCTGGAATATTCCGTGACTACGATATAAGCCTGGGATCTGTGAATCAAAAACAGACATCCCATGCAGGGATGGTTCAGATTTTCATGGTAACCCACACCGCCCTTGAAAAAAACATGGCTGCTGCAGCCGAAAAGATCAGCCAGTTAGAGTCTGTTGAATCTGAACCTGTATTTATAAGGCTTTTATAGCATTAACTGGAAAAGACATTTTTTTATTCTTTCATTTTTTTTGGAATTTTTCCATCAATTTTTATCCATAATAAATCTTTAAATTTATTTTAAAATCGTTAGAATTATTTAAAATTATTTTTTAAGCCCATTTATGCTTTTATAATTATTTTTAAGTTAGATAACTTTTTTTAATTATTAATGCTTCAGTTCAGCTTTTCATGACCTTTTTCAGGTTGAACTGGAGAATCCATTTTTTTTTGGAATGGATGAAGAAAAACATATATAAAATAATTAATAATATTATTATATTTATTAGTAATATTCGAGTAGGTAAGTACAAGGAAATATGTAAGATAATTGAAAAATTTGGGTGTAAAAAATGATGATCAACGTGTCTTCAATATCAGAGTACGTTTACTGTCCAATAAAGGTCTATCTGAGACAAAGTGAAGGTTGTAACATTCAAACCCCTGCAATGTTAAGGGGCAGACTGGTACATGAAGTCAGAAGAGGCTTTGAAGAGCTTCTGAAGCGAAACTTATGGTCTGTTAATGAAAAAATGAATGCAAAAACCATATTTGAAATTCTTATGGAAGATGTGCATGAATTTGTGGAAAAAACATTGATTAAGTACTGTGAAAATAACGATATGGACCCTGAAAGTGCAAAGACTATTTCAAGGGATCTGAAGGATGATCTGGAACTTGAATCATGGCTGATGGCAGTTAAAGTCTGGAAAATAGTGTCCACGAACCAAAAATCTGGTTCAGATATTGCAGACATGTTCTTCCCACCTGTGCTCCTTGAATTTTCAATAGAAAATCTCGAAATGAAGTTAAGGGGAAAGATAGACCGCATAGAAATAATGGACGGTTACTACTATCCAGTTGAAGTTAAAAGCGGTTTACCGCCTATTAAAGGAGTTTGGAAGTCTGATGCCCTTCAGATAGCAGCTTACTCCCTTTTGATGGAGGAAGAATTCAACAGAGAGGTTTCAGTGGGTTTCGTTGATTACATGGGTGCCTGTCAGAGAAGACCCGTCTTCATGGATGTGAACCTGCGGGAAAACTTGTTAAACGTTTTGGAAGAGATGAGAATGATGTTCCATCAGGGCGCAGTTCCTGAAATGGTTCAAAGTCCTAAAAAATGTGCTAAATGTGAATACTCTGATTTTTGTGAGTACGCCTGTTGAAAATCATAAAAATAGGAAGGATCTGGAATAAATATGATTACTAGAATATGATTAATAAAAAAAAATAGTGGATTTTACCAGATTAAGTTCTGTGTGGATTATTCTGGATAAATTAAAGAGAATCCTCCATTTTTTTTAAGACCTTATCATGGTTAGAACCATTTTATACTTTTCAACAGCGTGAAGGGCATGGGGGTCGTTTGCAGGCATTATGATCATATCACCCGTCTCCAGCACGTTTTTATTGCCTGAAATGGTTATTTCAGCTTTCCCATCAATGACCTGAACCATTGCATCGAAGGGTGCTGTGTGTTCGCTTAATCCCTCGCCCTTGTCAAATGCGAATATGGTCACTGTTCCTGTATCCTTTCTTATGATTTCACGGCTTACAACAGAGCCTTCCTGGTATTCTATCAAATCTTCAAGTTTCAAAGTTTTTGCCTTAAGTTCATCTGACATTAAAACACCTCTTTAATTTTACATCATAATTGTTATACATAGTTGATTTTGAATTGGATTATTATACAACCTTAAATTTGCTCAAAACTTACTCAATATCATCATTATCGTCACTTTCTCCCTCAACGTATCTGTAGAGGTCATTTGAGAAGAGTACGAAGTTCAGCATTGCATTCACATAGGCCCTTGCAGCATCCACATCACTCAACTTGTAATCCTCCTGGGAAACTGCAGATTTGAAACGCCATTCCAACGCTTCAGTCACGGCCTTAAGTACGAAATTTTTAAGATCATCCAGATCTCCAGTCTTTATGGCATTATCTGCCCTAGGAACAACTGGGCCCCAGTCAAGTCCAGATGGTTTGAGTCCTGTGTAGGGTTTTCCCTCACTCATTCTATGTAGTCTTACAGCAGTTTCAAAGAACCAATGATCTGCAAGTTCCGCTGCATCTGCACTTTCTTCCCTAACATTTAAAGTTCTTCTGAAAGCTTTTCTCAACTCTTCATCATACTTTACAGCCACGAAGGGCAAAATATAGTTTATATTTTCCATTTCAATGGCCAGTTCTGCAGCTTTAACAACAGGACCGTCCATTGTATCGCAGTGGGGTACCATAAAATCACCTCTATCTAAATTCAGCTTGTTTCAAGATTTGAGTTATTTATGATATTTTTTTAGAGTTATTTTAGGATTATTTTTTAAGTTGCTTCCACTTAAAGGTTAAACAGTTACAATGGAAAAGTTTCTAATTGAATTCATTTTAGATTCTTTTCGCAGTCAAAACACAGCTCTGTGTCCCTATCTGTTTTAAATGTTTTTCCACAGTTTCTGCAGGTCACCCTTCTCAGGGATGATTTTTTATCCACAATGTCCAGGGAACATGCACATTTCCATCCCATTTTACCCTTTAACTTCGCTTCAAATGCTTTATCCTCATCTTCACTATTTTCCATTTTAGATCCTCCTTAAATACTCATACACCATTTATGGATGCAGCTTAAAATCTTCATCCTGATCCAGTGGAAGTTCCAGGCAGAAGGTTGTTCCCTCACCCTCACGAGATGAATCTATCCATAAATTCCCTTCCATCAGTTCAGCAGCTCTTCTTGCAATGGCCAGGCCTATACCTGTTCCAGAATATTTGTCTTCACTGTGAAGGCGCTGGAATATTTTGAAAACTTCGTCATGGTACTTCTCAGGGATACCTATTCCATTATCTTTGATGTAAAGCCGTATATTTTCTTCCATTTTTTGCCAGGATACATTTATTTCTGGTTTTTTATCAGTTTCTTGATATATCAATGCGTTTTCAATGATGTTAGTGAATATTTGATTTAAAAGGGTTCTATCCGAATTTATAGTTGGCAGATCATCAGGAAAAGTTATAATCGCATCTTTTTCCTTTATATTCCCATCCAAATCCTCTAAAACTTCTTTTAATACATTTTTAAGTGAATTTGGTTTTCTTTGAACTGATTTACGTCCTGTTCTTGAGTAGAGGAGTATGTTATCTATTAAACTACCCATGCGCTGTGTTGCATCCACTATGTTATTTAAGTAATGAATTCCTTCTTTATCAAGGTCATTAACGTACCTTAGTGATATTATCCTGGAAAAACTACGTATAACCCTCAGTGGTGCCCTTAAATCATGTGAAACTGAATAAGAGAATGATTCCATATCCTTGTTAGCAGATTCAAGTTCAGCAGTACGCTTGCGAACCCTGAACTCCAGTTCTTCATTGAGCTTTTTGATCTTTTCTTCAGCCCTTTTACTAAGGGTAATATCCTCAAATACAGTTGCGAACTCTCCTTTTTTGGGTGAAAACACGGATATGCGGAAATATTTGTTCATGGGTTCGAAGTAGGTTTCGAAGTATCTGGGTTCTCCACTATCTGCTACCGCTGCATAGGTTTCAATGTAGGGGGGTTCTTGGGTTCCATAGATTTCTGTGGCCTTTTTTCCAATTATATCCCCACCACATATGTTCAATATCCTTTCATAGGCAGGATTAACATCCAACACAACATAATCCTCGGCTTTCCCTTCTTCATTGTACAAAACCCTGTGAACAGCCATTCCCTCGTTCATGGAGGTGTAAAGTGTTCTGTATTTCTCTTCACTCCACTTTAAATTATTTTCTACAAGTTTACGTTCCTTTTCTGATGCAATGGAGTTAAGTGCAAATGATATGTCATCACCAATCTCCTCAAGAAGTGATTTTTCATCCTCTGAAAAAAAATCAACTTCAGATGCATATAAAACCAGCACTCCAATTAGTTTAGCCCTATAAAAAAGAGGAAGTGATGCATATGATCTGTAACCCATTTTAAATGCTTCTTCATCCCAAGGGAGAGATTTAGAGTTTTTTTGAAGGTTTGATGTTGTTGAAAGCTTCCAATTTCTTATAGAATTTCCAATGGGGCCATGCGAATTGATCTTATGGGTTACATTTATTTTAACGTGCTGAAGAAATCCTTCCTCATACCCTGCCCATTCCTCTGCACATACCCATCCTGTCTCTTCATCAATTAGTCCTATCCAAGCCATCCTAAAATTTCCAAATTCCACTGCAGTTTGACATATGGCCTTAAAAAGTTCATTTTTATCTTTTATACGTACAATAGATTGATTCACCTGGCTTAAAAATGCATAAAGCCTGTTGAAGTAGTTGGCCCTCAGTTCAGCTTCTTTACGCCTAGTTATATCTGTAATAAATCCAGTAACTCCTTTATAATTTCCCATATCATCCTTCAGAGGAGATGTTTCAACCAGGGCGTATAATTTATCCCCATTCTTTTGGATGAACTCCAGATCATGCTGTTCAGTTATACCCTGTTCAATGAGATCCATATGTTTTTTAGCAGTTTCAACTTCTTTATCATCTAAAAAAGAGAATATAGACTCTCCCATAATTTCATCAACTGTATATCCTAACATTTCAGCCATTCTACCATTGATGAACAGGGTTTTACCCCTACGATCAACGTTCCATATACCTTCCTGAGCATTCTCAATCAAGTGCCTGTAATTTTTCTCACTTCTAATGAGAGCGTCTTCTGAAACTTTCAAAGATTTGATATCACGGTATATAAGAACGTAAATAATGAAAGCTGTTACAATAACAAAAAAAGTTCCTTTAATGCTTTGCATCCAAGTTAACGTTCCTGAGCTCTTGTATAAAATTCCCAGAACCATATCTGAAAATAGTATCCATATTAAACTTAAAATTAGGTAAATAGAAGTTATTTTAGTTGCTGTAATTTTTGGATTGGTATTTTTAAGAGTTTTTTTAACCATTTTTTAACCCAAATCCTGTGAATTTTGAATACCATTAAAAATTCATGTTTTCCAAACCAATTATTAATCCAACACTAATTTAAATGTATATCCACAGGATAATAAAATTTTTGTTGTTGGATGGATCCCCTGGAACTTCAGGAATTTATTTTAAAAATTCCTTAAAAATTGCCAAAAAATCGTTTAAAACCATAAAAAAAAGAGTTGTTGGAGATTTTAATGAAAAAATTATCTCCAAAGATCTAAATGCTCCCTTTTTATCCTAGTATTTTTTTGATGTCTTCTTCTGGGTTTCCTATTGGTGTGAGGTTGTAGTTTTCAACGAGTACGTTGAGTATGTCTTCGTTAACCCATCCGGGTATTATTGGTCCGATGTACATGTCCTTGATGTCCAGGTAGAGGAGGCTCCAGAGTATGGCTGCTGCCTTCTGTTCCATCCAACTCAGAACAAAGGTCAACGGCAGATCATTAATTTCCATGCCGAAGAGCTCGGATAATGCTGCAACAATCTCGATACCAACACCGGCATCGTTACACTGACCCAGATCAATCAAACGAGGCACACCCTCAATATCTCCAAGATCCATATCGTTGAAACGATACTTTCCACATGCTAGGGTGAGTACAACGGTGTCCTCCGGTAGTTTTTCAACGAATTCTGTGTAGTACTTGGCCTGAGGCTTAGGAGAATCACAACCACCCACAACGAAGAAGTGCCTGATCTTACCAGCCTCAACCAACTCCTTGATCTTACCAGCCAAGGATAAAACCGTAGACAATCCGAAACCAGTGGTTAAAACCGTATCCCTAGCCTCATCCCCCAACTCAGGTAACGATTTAGCCTTCTCAATAACCGGAGTGAAATCGTAACCCTCAATGTGCTGAACACCAGGAAGCTGAGCAACACCAGAGGTGAAAATCCTGTCCTTATAATCATCCAAAGGTAAAAGAACACAGTTAGAGGTTCCAAGTATTGCAGCAGAGTACTTGCTGAAGATTTTTTTCTGATCGAACCATGGCCCCCCAATCTGACCCACGAAGTGTTTGTACTTATGTAACTCTGGGTATCCATGGGCCGGAAGAAGCTCAGAATGCGTATAAACATTCACCCCCGTACCATCTGTCTGTTTAAGGAGTTCAGCCAGTGCTTTTATACTGTGTCCCGTTGCTATGATTCCAGGACCCTTAACAGAACCAACCTTAACCTCAGTAGGTACTGGTTCGCCGTAGGTTTCGATGTGTGCCCTCTTGAGAAGGTTCATGGTTTTTATGTTCATCTCACCGGCTTCAAGAGCGAGTTTGACGAACTCCCCTGCATCAAAGTTCACGTTGGTGAGCGTCGAGTAAAATCCCCTCTCAAGAAACGCATCCACCTCAGGATCCGAGTACCCCAACTCCCTTGCATGATACAGGTATGCAGATATACCTTTGATTGCAAAAAGCAGATTATCCTGAAGCCTTGCAACCGTAGGCTCCTTACCACAAACACCCCTAACAGTACAACCAGTCTCCCCAGCAGTTTGAGAACACTGATAACAGAACATATCCAATTTTTCAACCATTCATACAACCTCCTATCCAAATTCTTCAAATTGGTCTTTTCCAACCCCACAAACTGGACAGGGCCAATCGTCTGGCAGGTCCTCAAAGGATGTTCCTGGTTGAATACCTCCAACAGGATCGCCTTCCTCAGGGTCGTAAATGTAATCACAAACCAAACAAACATATTTCTTCATGCTTACCATCTCCTGAACATGTTTTAACAACAAGTTACATTTGAAACTTTAAAAGCGTGGATATAGATGTATTAAAAAATTTTTTAAGGGTTTATAAGTTGTTTTATGGTTTTTTAGTGTTCCTAATCTTTGCATGCAAGTACAATTATAGTATGTATGTTTATACTATTTTTTATGTTGGTTTTTGTATTTAGAACTTATGAATAATTTCTAAAAACTCATTTATGGAAGCCAGAAGGTTGAGTATTATTTATGTGGTGTATTTATTGAAACCTTGATCCTTTTTAGGATCTGATTATGAAAAAATGAATTAAACATATCCCCTAAAAACGTAATACTCCCTTAGAATTGTTTTAGTTAAAGTTGCAATTATTCAGATTTTGACCCTAATAATAAAAAAAGGATATTATTATCCCACTTTCATTTTTAACTATATCAAGTATTAAAAATACCGAATACTTTAAATATAATAATAAGGTACTTAATATTTGAGCAGTTGTTATTAATACACGTTACATCCTTTTTTTTGGATTCTGTCCTGAAAGGGGATGTTACAGGAAAGTTAGTATTAATAAATAATATTAATGTATGAATAACATCTGTGATCCCTGAACTCCCTGAACAGGGTTTTTAGTAATAACTGAAAAACATAGGAGGTAAAGAAGGCTATGAAAATTCAGGTAAAAATGGTATTGTTGGCTTGTGTTCTTGTGCTTGCCTTGAGTGGAACGGCTTCAGCATCAGACACAAACAATACAACCATTTACAGCGATAATTCAAGTTTAAACTCGGATCAATCGCCAGCATTAAATACAAACAGTTACCCCGATCCTATAGTATCTGGAGTGGTGATGGATAACTCCACCCATATGGGTGTGGCAAATGTTTCAGTGAAAATTAAGGATCAAAACAACAATTTGGTGGCTGAAACCTTAACCAATACTGATGGTACCTACTCCGTAGGTTTCATTAACTCAAATACCGTGTTCAATGTAATCACAAGCAAGTTAGGTTATCTAACACTGGCTAAAGAGATAACAGTAAATTCAGGCCCAAATCCTACTGATCCAAACCTTTATGGTACTGCGAACTTCCAGCTTATAGCTATACCCTACAATGGTAGTGCATCAAGCACCATTATAAACATTGGGGCTCTTGCAAATATTTTACTGGAGTTAAATGTTGGAAAAACCAGTGCATGGGTAGATACACAGAACATCCCCTATTCTGAGGCTCACGGCACTCCACTGGAGGTTAAATTATTCACAGGTAACCTTTTAGAGGGATTGTTGAATGTTGACTCTGTGGGTGGTCAGGGATATGTAACTGGAGGTATAAGCCCTTCAAATTTACCTGTACTGCTAGGAATTTTAGGAATTAATGCCGGTCTTTTAGAGGCTAATGCTAATTCTACAGTTGATCCATCACAGGCAACTGGTTCAAGTAGTTTAGCATCCTTGAATCTGTCACCGTTACTTTTAGTGCAGATCCTTAACCTTGGCCTTATAAATTCCAACAGCAGTGTAATACCTGATTTCAATAATGGAGCCTTAACAAGCTCTGCGAACTGTGGTACAGTTCAGGACATATCTTTACTGAATGGTTTGTTGGTTATACATGCCTTGAATATTAATGCAACAGCTTCAGCCAACGGAACTCCTGGTGGAGCCCATGCTAAATTTGACTGGAATACTGCTGACATTGAACTTGCAGGCGTGAGTATATTAAATGAGTTAAAATTGAAGGGCGTTGTGGAACTTCCAGGAGTACTGAGAATATCTTTAGGTACTGGAACTGAAATCACTTCTCCAGATGGAACCTATGCAAAGGCAAGTGGCAGTGCGTTGAGTCTTGATCTTTTGGACGTAATCCCTGGAAGTTTTTTAACGTTGAATATTGGAACTGTTATGGCAGAAGCAAGTGTACCTGTTGGAGGTTTGAATCCAACAACCAACGACTTATCAGTACGCAAAACTGTTGATAAGAACGTGGCTAACTATGAGGAACTACTGAACTACACGGTAACAGCACAAAACAACGGGCCAGACAACGCAACCAACGTTTTAGTACATGATGTTTTACCCGCAGGACTAACCTGGATATCCGACGACTCCAACGGAGCATACAACCCCACAACAGGAACATGGACCATAGGAAACCTACCAAACGGAACAAACGCAATACTACACATCCTAACACAAATAACAACCAGCAACACAACAATAACCAACACAGCAAGTATAGAAAATGATGCATACGATCCAAATACAGATAACAACCAGGCAAACGTGACAACAACCGTGAATGCAGCATCTGATTTAGTGGTAACCAAAACCGTTGATAAAAGTACAGCAAATTATCATGAACAAGTGAACTACACTCTAACAGCACACAACAACGGACCAAACAACGCAACTGGAGTAACAGTAACAGAAAAACTACCAAACGGACTCAGATACATATCCGACGACTCCAACGGAGCATACAACCCCACAACAGGAACATGGACCATAGAAAACCTACCAAACAGTGCAAACGCAGTACTGCACATAACAACACAAACAATCTTAGCAAACATCCAAATAAACAACACAGCAACCATAAACAACAACACATACGACCAAAACAACACCAACAACCAAGCAAACGCAACCGTGAATGTGGGACCGGCCGCCGATCTCAGTATAACAAAAACCGTAGATAACACAAATCCCAACTATCTCCAAAACGTCATATACACCCTAACAGCACACAACAACGGACCAAACAACGCAACCAACATTTTAGTACATGATATTTTACCCGCCGGACTAACCTGGATATCCGACGACTCCAACGGAGCATACAACCCCACAACAGGAACATGGACCATAGAAAACCTACCAAACAGTGCAAACGCAATACTGCACATAACAGCACAGGTAATTGTTTCAAACATTCAGTTAAACAACCTTGCAAGTATAACTGGATATGAGACTGATGTGAACTCCACCAACAACCAGGCAAATATAATAATAGATGTAGGGCCAGCATCTGATTTAGTGGTAACCAAAACCGTTGATAAAAGTACAGCAAATTATCATGAACAAGTGAACTACACCCTAACGGCACACAACAACGGACCAAACAACGCAACCAACATTTTAGTACATGATATTTTACCCGCCGGACTAACCTGGATATCCGACGACTCCAACGGAGCATACAACCCCACAACAGGAACATGGACCATAGAAAACCTACCAAACGGAACAAACGCAATACTGCACATCCTAACACAAATAACAACCAGCAACACAACAATAACCAACCTCGTCAACATAAACAACAACACATACGACCAAAACAACACCAACAACCAAGCAAACGCAACCGTGGACGTAGGACCGGCCGCCGATCTCAGTATAACAAAAACCGTAGATAACACAAATCCCAACTATCTCCAAAACGTCATATACACCCTAACAGCACACAACAACGGACCAAACAACGCAACTGGAGTAACAGTAACAGAAAAACTACCAAACGGACTCAGATACATATCCGACGACTCCAACGGAGCATACAACCCCACAACAGGAACATGGACCATAGAAAACCTACCAAACAGTGCAAACGCAATACTACACATAACAACACAAACAATCTTAGCAAACATCCAAATAAACAACACAGCAACCATAAACAACAACACATACGACCAAAACAACACCAACAACCAAGCAAACGCAACCGTAAACATAGGACCAGCTGCAGATCTTGGAATCAACATAACCGTGGATAGAGCAAATCCACAGTACCTGGATTATGTTACATTCACATTAACAGCACACAACTACGGACCAGAATCAGCACCATACGTTAAAGTTTACAACACACTACCAAACGGACTCAGATACATATCCGACGACTCCAATGGTGCATTCAACTCAACAACAGGACTTTGGACAGTTGGATACATGGCAAATGGAGCAAGCGCAGTAATGCACATAACAGCACAGGCCATGATCTCAAACGCACAGTTAACAGACACGGCAACCATAACGGACCCAGACCCAGTCACCCTAACTGGATTCTACGACCCAAATCCAAACAACAACCAAGCAAGCGTGACTATTGAGCCTTACTCCAAAGGTATTCCTACAAATCCTGGAACATCAGTCAATACAAGAACTACAACTAAAGTTGCAGAAGAAACAAAAACTGTTCCAATGTTACCAACAGGATCTCCAATAAATCTCATGGTTATGGCAATACTCCTAACCATTGCAGGAACTATATGTCCTAAAATTAAGGGTTAAATCCCTTTTTTTTATTTTTTTAAAAATTGAAAACAGATATCACTACTCATTTTGGTTTTAAAATTACTGAAAATCAATGGTTTATTTTTTTTCTTGTTGGACTCACTAATCCAGTAGATATTTAGCCAAATTATAAATTCCATTATGATCATAATATACCCGGTGATACCATGGATAAAAAGACTGAAGAACTAATGGAAAAATGTAAGAAAATGGATGATTCCAGTGTCATGGGTTCATGCAAAGTACTGTTAGAGCTTATGGACCAGAAAAAGGTTGAAGTTGAGGAGGATATGGATCAAACCTATCTTCAGATGGCTGAGAACCTAAAACCAAGTGATGTATCAAAAATACTCCAAATCGCTCTTAAAGTAAGGGAAAGTGGAGATATAAAAGACACTGAACTTAAAAATGCTGCAAGCATACTTATAAGAGCTATTGAAATGAGTTAAACTCTTTTAAACTTTTCTATTTTGTTTTATACCCTAATGTGTTTTTTATATGCATTTCAGAACTGAAGTACAAATTTCAAAAGATCGGTTCAAATTGATTATTTTTAGGGCTTCTTTATTTAAACACGTCAATACTCAAATTGCAATAAAATTAAACTTTTTTTATTATGCCAAATTATAAGTTCCTTGGAAATCATAATAATAAATGGTGTTTTTATGACGTTGGATAAAAAATCTCAAAAGCTGCTTGATAAGTGTAGGGAAATGGCTGATAAACCTGAAGTTATGGGAGCATGCCAGGTTATGCTGGAAACCTTTGAGGAGAAAAAGAAGGAAATACCCGAAGAACCTGAACAAAAATACCTTGAAATGGCCCAGAATATTGCACCAGCAGATGTGCCCAAGATCCTTGAAATGGCCATGAAAGTGGCTAAAAGTGGTAAAATAAAGGATCCTGAAGTTAAAAATGCTGCTGAACGCCTTATAAGAGCCATTGGATAGATCAGTACTCCATGGTTTTGAAGGTTCAATCTTGAATGAAATTAAAAAACTCTTCAGGAGTCGAAACTATGGAACTCCACTTTAAAATTTCAGGTCCCTGAGTCTCTTTATATCAAAAACTGCAGTATCAGCTATGGCCATAACTGCCATGACACCAGCCTGAACAGGGTCTGTTACAACCAGATCTGCCTTGCTGGTTACACTTCCAGGCATGTTGAGACTGATAACAGCTACGTTGTGCTCATTTTTTACTTTTTCTATGGAATCTGATATTTTACCACCCATAAGGGATCCTGCAAGCACCAGCGCCCCTACCCTCGGCAGCCTTCCAACAGCTAAAACTGCTTCTGCAAGTTCTTTTTCACCTACAAGAGGTAAAGTATCTATACTTATCCTTTCACCACGGATGTTGTGCCTGTCTGCCTCAGTTATGGCTCCAAGGGCGACCTGGGCGACCTGGGCCCCTCCCCCAATTATTATAATTCTTTTACCATAGATTTCACCCATTGAACGGTGCATATCCACAGATAACACTTCTTGGAAGTTTTTTATCTGTTCAACGAACCTCTCAACGTTTCGAACATCCTCCAGTTCCATGTATATGGATGCAGAATCTTTGTCTTCCATGAAAAGATGAGTGTAGGTGATGTTAACACCACAACGTGCCATCATATCAGTTATATCCCTTAAAACTCCAGGTTTGTTCTGGGCCCTTATGTTTATTGCAATTTCCTTCATTTTATCACTTGAAAAGAGTAATCATTTGTAAATTTAAACCTACTTAACATCTTTTAATCCTTTTATTTATTTTAATTGAACTAGATAATAAATCCTTCAAATCTTTGATATGAAATCTTTAAAAGAAGCTTATCACTTTTCAGGGTACAATCTATTAAATCCAACCAAATATTAAAAAAAAATCTTTTTTTTGTAGGAAAAACTAATTATGATACTCTATTTAATATAAAAAATATTTATATTAAAGTGCATTGAGACATAAACGGTTAAATACGCCCTTTTGCTTTAATTTCATCTACGTGTACTTTTATAACTGCCACGTTCTTCAAAATGTTTTCATCGTATTCATGATGCTTTTCATGGGAGTATTTATCCATTATGATATCTAAAATTCTTTTTTTCTCCGTTGGATCCTCAATAAAAACAGCTGTACCTGATCCAATCACGCTCCTGTACTCCATACCCCAATTGCATGGTTTATCCGATTTTACAAGTTCCGTCTCAATGTCCACCTCGAAGCAAACCCTGTTGTTCCTGTGGAGAATGCTGATCTTCCTTCCCTCCTGTGCTGAATGGAGGTAAAGATGGTTGTCTTTAAATCCGAAGTTCATTGGAACTATGTAGGGCTCATTATTACAGGACAAGGCTATTCTGCACACCTGAGCCTTTTCCAGTATCTCTGAAATTTCTTCAGGGTCTGTTATTTCCCTATCACTTCTTCTCATCTTCATGATCTTTTGATCTGTTTTTTGAAACTAAACAAGATTATGCTAACGAACGTTAGTTTTATATATGGGCTTGACACCAGTTTAACTAACAAACGTTAGTTAGCAGAGTTGAGGGTTATGAACAAAACACTAGATGAAGATGGAAAAATATCAACCAAAGAGAAAATATTTCAAGTATCAGTGGATCTTTTCTCAGAAAAAGGTTTTAATGCAGTTTCAATTCGTGAGATAGCACGTGAAGTGGGTATAAGGGAAAGTTCAATTTACAACCACTACAAAAACAAGGAGGCGATACTGGACACCATAATCGAGTACTTCATGGAGGTTATGGGATCATCGGGTCCACCAGAAGATGTAGGGACAGAGATGCTCACCCAGAGCCCTGAAGCATTCCTGAAACTTGGTGCATCCATGTACATGGATCAGATCAACACCCCAACCATGAACAAGATCTGGAGGATAATCTCCATAGAGATGTACCAAAACGAGAGGATAAGGCACATATTCCTTGAAAGTATGTTGGAAGAACCTTTGAAGTTCTGGGAGTCAATCTTCACTCAGTTGATTCATAACAAACTCATAAAACCCTTCGATCCCAAGATCCTTGCAAGGGAGTACTTCTTCTTTGGAGTACACCTCTTCTTCGAATACTTCGTTTTAAGGTACCATGATACAGAGGAGTCATTTATTGATGCTGCAAAGGACAGGTTAATGGAACATATAGACTTTTTGCTAGCGGTTATAACTCCCGAGGTGGAAAAATGATAGTTAAAACACCATATTCACTTAAGAACGGGGCCGATGATTCAAATGAATACTACCAAGATATTTCAAACTTCACGGATCAAGTTCTATCTGAATCAGAATTCCATATAAAGGATGTTCTTGATGATTTTAAGGATTATGAATCAAAATATGTAAAAAAATCATCCCCAAGAGATCTGATGGTCTTTGAAGTCCTGATGATAGGTGTGTTCTGGAGGGCTTACATCAAAAGAGCCGTTAAAATTGACCCTAAATCCCAGAAGCTGCTTGCAGAACTTTCAAGGGAGAGAACTGAGGATGAAGAACTGAAACCCATTGTAGATCCTATAAGGGGTGTTCTTGCAACTTTAATTCTGCTTCCTGAAGACCCAAAATCCGAAGAGATTCCTGAACTGAATGTAGAAAATCTTGATAAACTATTTAAATGGCTTGAAGCAACTGGAGAATTTCAGGAGGAATTGAAACATCTAAAAACATGGATGGATTTTTTACGTGATTTAAATCCTCAGGAATCCTCTTCACATCTTGCAAAGATTTTCATGTTTGCAGACTGGTTCGAATACGCAAGCAACAATGTTCTCGGCAGTTACACATGCAAACTTGAAGGATTCCTGGAGGAAAACCGTGAAAAACACCTCTGGAATGAAGATATCATGTTGTTCACCAGGAAAAGGTCTGAGTACCATTTGAACATGTTTGGAGCCGAAGTTATGAGCAGAGAATTCAGAGAATCCTTTAAGAGCAGACCCAGAAAGGCTCTTCTGCTTCCTAGATGCATGTGTTTACTGCCCGAATCTGAGTGCATGGCTTCAGAGACCAACCTTGGACGGGCTTGCACAGGCTGTACTCCAAAATGCAGGGTTAACGCCCTCAGCAGATGTGGTGAAAAGAATGAGTTTGAGGTTTACGTTGTGTCCCATGAATCATCCGCATTATCCCTGAGCACACAGAAGGACCGGGATGAGCTGGGAATAGTGGGTGTTGCATGCATCATGAACCTAATATCCGGGGGTTGGAAATCAGAATCCCTTGGCATTCCGGCCCAGTGTGTCCTTCTTGACAGCTGTGGATGCCGGCACTGGATAAATAGTAGTGAACCCACAGATATCAGCGAATATCATCTTATGAAGCTTCTGAAAACAGGCACGAAAGTATTTGAGGATGATTGGCCATGTTCAGCCCAGTTAAATGGGCATAAATGTTCAACCATGTGATTTACGTTAAAAATGTGTAAAACAGAAGTTAAAACTATGAAGATTATGTACTATGTTATTTGAACACCATAATTATACTTCTCAAAGTGTAGATATTACAAACAACAGTTTAATGAAAAAAATTTTCAATTAATAAAAAAAATGGATGAATTGGATGTACCCATTGTAACAGGCCGTCAAAGAGGGGAAAGGATTGAATACTGTTGATAATGAATTAAAGTCATCTCAAAGCCAAAAAGAAGATATTAATCAGGATGTTAAAAAAGTTCTCCTGGTTGGTTACAACGGTGCCAACAACACCGGATCTGAAGCTCGGCTCATCTCCATAATAAAGGATGTGAGGGCTGTTTTAGGGCCAGATGTCTTTATAACCATTCCAACACTCAATGAGAAGAATTTACGCCGCTACATCAAGGAAGAAGCCAACCTTAAAATCGTGCCAATTCCATCAATTTTCTTCTTTGCAATTAGAAAGCTTGTAAAAGAGCATGACCTGGTTTTACTTGTTGAAGGAAGTTGTTACATGGACACATGGACTTCAGCTCTTCTCTGGGCTTTTTTATGGACAACAAGATGTGCTAATTCTTTTAAAAAACCATGTGTCGCTTATTCAGTGGATGTTGGAGATCTATCAACTTTAAATAGTTTTTTTGTTAAAAGAGAAGCCAGTAAGACTGATCTGATCATAACCAGAACTAAGTTAGCTGCAGATAAGCTAAAAAAGATAGGGGTCACTGCGCCCATAAAACATGCGGCAGATAGCGCTTTTACCTTCCAGAAAGATGGGAAGGATGAAACCATCCTCAAAGACATATGGTTAAAAGAATCTCTTCCCAAACCTGAGGCGGGTGTTGTGGGATTTGCAGTGGTAGATTTTTATCTGTGGCCTGTTGTTATAAGGCCCTGGGGCAGAAGCAAGGATATTTATAAATGGCCGTATTACTTCTCCCGCTCAAAAAAGAGAGCTCAAAGAAGTGACGACTTGGCTGCCAGCTGGGCTGCTTTAGCCGATGGAGTAGTAGAAACACATGGCAAAAACATTGCACTTGTCTGTATGGAAGAATTGGACAAACCCCTTGCACTCAGTATCTTAGGTAAAATGCAGCACTCCGAGAATGCATATATATTTACTTCAAGCGAATTTAACACCTCTCAGATGACAGGAATACTGCAGGGCCTTGAATTACTGGTTACATCACGTTACCATGCAGCTGTTTTATCCCTTGAATCATATGTACCTCAAATAGCAGTTGCGCACGACCCCCGTCTAAAGGGACTTTACAATGAACTGGGAATTGATAAGGAATACCTTTTTGATTGCAGACCTGAAAATACATGTGAAACAGTATGGAGTGAAGTCAAAAAACAGGCAAATGAACTTCTTGAAAATCCGGGAAAAATATGTAACACGTTGAAGCAGGGTTATGACCAGCATTTAAGGGGAGCAAATGAAAATCGGCAGTTGTTAAAAGAATTTTTAATTGAAAGAGGATGGAAGGTGAAACCTTGAATAGCAGGGTTTTCATCACAGGAGACACTGGTTTTCTGGGAACACAGATAGTCCGCAGATTGATTAAAAAGGAAAATTGTTGCATTGTAGTTCTGGTACGGGGTTCCGATGATGAATCTGCCAAAAGGCATCTTGCCCGTTCATGGTGGGAGTGGCCTGAGCTTTTGGAATTAATTAATGAAGAAGATGAAGATCTTAAAGCAACTGACAGTATGCTGGATGAAATACCAGATATATTTGATCCAGATGCTGATAAAGTGCAAAAAAAATTATCAAACAGAAAATTCCAGTTCGTTAGGGGAGATATTTCAAAGGAAAAACTCGGCCTTGAAAGGGGATTGTATGAAGATCTGGTAGGTAAAGTCACCCATATAATTCATACAGCTGCAGATCTTAGGCTCAATGCCCCAATGGAAGAACTCAGGAAAATCAATGTTCAGGGAACTCTTAACGTTCTTAAATTGGGTGAAGATGCCCAACTTAACCATGGAATTCAACGTTTCTCCCATGTATCCACAGCTTACGTTGCAGGTGGACGGAAAGGTCATGTTGATGAGAATTCACTTACAGATGAGTATGAATTCTTGAGTAACTACGAAAGAAGTAAGTTTGAAGGGGAGGTTGAGGTAAAAAAATTCGATCTACCAGTATCTGTATTCAGGCCAGGTATGGTGGTTGGTGATTCCGATACAGGTTATGTGAAAACATTCAACACAGTGTACACTATTTTAAGGCTTTACCTCAATGGAAAGATGAGGATCATCCCTGTTTCTTCATCGCTTAAGATAAATCTTGTACCTGTGGACTACGTTGCAGATGCAGTTACTGATTTAACATTTGATCCCACTGCAGAAGGCCAAAATTTCCATTTAACAGCACCACATGAGTTCCTTCCAAGTGTTAGAGAACTCGTTGATTTCATAAACACATGGGCACAGGATGATCTAGATTTAAAACTTCCAAATCCCATATTTTTACCCTTATCATCAATGATCCCCTATGTCTCAAAGTTACAGAATTTAACTGGTTCAAAGGGTGGAATGATCAATACAATTGCCCTACTTTCACCATACTTCAACGAAAAAAGGGAATTTTCCAGGAAGAACATTGAAAAACTGAGTGGACCATATAAAATTCACTGGAAATCTTTTTTACCTAAAATACTGGATTACGCAGTTTATATGGGCTTTTTCCACCGTTCCGATAGAACAGTTCATGAACAAATTTTATTCCGACTTAACAGTCAAAGCAGACCTGTTGATTATTACGATGTGGTGGGCAGCAGATTTAAAAAAAGATCCTCAACTGAGGTTCAGAGTGATATGCTCGCAGCTGTAAGATCGCTTCGATCAATGGGAGTTGGTCCAGGGGACAGGGTGGCAATGGTGGGATTTAACAGCACTCGCTATTTGACACTGGACGTTGCCCTAGGATTAGTGGGGGCTGTGAATGTTCCATTATATTATACAAGCCCCATAGATGAAATTAAAGAAATTTTAAAGGATTGTGGAGCGTCTGTACTTTTTGTAGGTACGCCCCAGATCCTGGATAAATTGGGAGAATTTGAAGAACTGGGAACAAAAACGATCTCATTTTGCAGGGAATCCATGGAACTCCCATCCAGGGTTATGAGTTGGAAAGAATTTCTGGACCTTGGAAAAAGTGAATCTCAAATTAAGGAATTTGGGGTCCCTGTGGCTCCTGTGGATTTTAACAGCATCGCAACCATCCGTTACACCTCTGGAACCACAGGTAAACCTTCAGGCGTTACCTTCACCCATGGAAATTTGAGGTGGATGGCTGAATTCATTGCTTCAATGCCTCCATGGATTGACAGAAACCGTGAAGTTTCTTATCTATCATTTCTACCCATGAACCACGTTGTTGAAGGTATTTTAGGAACTTATGCTCCTTATTATGCTCCTGCACCCTTGAAACTCTACTTCCTTGAAGACTTCCAGGATCTGCAGAGAACACTACCAAAGGTGAGACCTACCATATTTTTCTCGGTACCCAGATTCTATGAGAAGGTATGGTCACATATAATGCAAAGTAAACTTGGACATATGTATCTAGATGCAGATAAAGGTTTTAAAAAAAGGGTACTTCAAAGAATATTAAAAAGGGCTGTCCTTAAAAATGCAGGTCTTGATGCATGTGCTCAATTAATTGTAGGTTCAGCACCTTTAAGTGAAGATATCCTCAGGTGTTACAAAGGGTTAGGTATTGAAGTTCACAATGCCTACGGCTTAACTGAAGCACCACTTGTTACCATAAATCGTTTGGGGGCCAACAGAATAGGAACTGTGGGTGAAGCCCTCCCATGCACAGATGTGAAAATAAAAAGTGACGGAGAAGTCATGGTACGCGGGCCTCAGGTAACAAAGGGTTACTTCAATGATAAGTCCCGTAACAATCATTTATTTAAAGATGGCTGGCTTCTTACAGGTGACTACGGTTATCTAACTCCTGAAGGAAGTCTTGTGATAACAGGACGTAAAAAGGAACTGATAGTCAACGCTTACGGGAAAAGTATCAGTCCATTGAAGATCGAATCAATGTTAAAGGATATAGGCTGCGTATCTGAGGCCATGGTGTTTGGAGATGAAAAACCGTACTGTATTTCGTTGATATGGGTAGATGAAGATGTAAAACTAGATGAGATTGACGAAGCCATGACAAAAGTGAATTCTAAACTCTCTCATCCAGAGAAAATAAAACGATGGGCAGTTTTAAAAAACGATCTTTCCATAGAAAACAGTGATTTAACAGCAAATCTCAAACTTAAAAGAAAAAATATTGTTAAACGCTATCAGAATCTTATAAAATTCATGTACACAGATTGGAATGTTGATAAATATTCCGGTGAATACGTTTCTGGGGAATACCTTAAGGAACGTAGTAATGAAAAAATCCCTGAAAACATATTAAAATCAGGCACACTTCATTTAGGAAGTGCAGGAAACAATTATGAGCATTAAACTAAAAATATTATCCATTTGGACCCCACAATCCCTTTTGATTAATGAACTGGACAGGGTTGCGGAGGTAACAACTGAATGTCTGGATAAACTTCTGAAAGAACACTCCGCAGAGTCTTTGAACCTTTTGGAAGACTTGGTTATGGAAGGAAATCTTGAGCAGAGAAGAGCTTTAATGGCTGAAGGTCACAATGTCAGAGTAAATGCTCTTATTGACGCCATTGGATATGAAAAAGCCATGGAAGTGGGCAGAACTGAAATGTTCAAAGCAGGTTACAAACTGGGATTGGAAGCACGTGGACGTCTTGGTGTAAATGAAAACATCAGGGACACCATTAAAGCTGCACAGATACTGTACAGAGTACTTGGAATAGAATTCAAAGTCGAAAAGCTGGAAAAAAATATGGTTTTAATGGTGAAAAGATGCTCACTCGCCAATTATTACTCTCCTGAGACATGTAGAATGATGAGTGCTGCAGATGAAGGTGTTGTTCATGGTTTAAATGAAAATTTAAACATGTTATTCAAAAAAAGGATAACTGAAGGTGCAAAAGAGTGTACAGCATGTATAAAATCTAAAAATCAGTTGTGATCTAAAATATCTAAAATTTGATTGAAAACAATTGAAATTACTAATTTGAACTTTAATAACTTTAATAAAAGATTAATTGAATTATACGGGGCAAAAACTATGAAAGCAATAGTTGTGGGATCTGGTGCGGGAGGAGGAACTGCTGCACGTGAATTGGCCATGAATGGATTTGATGTCACCATACTTGAGGCAGGAAAAGTATTCAAACCCTTCACCAGACGTTTGACCATGACGGAACCCCTCAGAAAGGCAGGTCTTCTTGGAGGCGAAAAAACTATTGGCCTTATATTTCCTTATATGGATGTGATGCGTTCGGAGAAGGACCTGGTGCTGGTTAGAGGCATTGGTACCGGTGGCTGCACCACTTTATCCTGCGGCAACATGGTACGGGCTGATCATGGATTAAAAGAGATAGGACTCGATCTTACACCGGAATTTGAAGAACTTGAAAATATTGTAGGTGTGAAACCCTTTCCAAAGAAGAGATGGAGGCCTCTGACCAGAACTATGTTTGAATCCGCTGCAAAATTAGGTTTAAACCCACATCCAACTCCAAAGGCTGTTGAACCGCGTTTATGTACCTCCTGTGGACTTTGTGAAATGGGATGTTCTACTGGGGCACGCTGGGACTCAAGGCAGTTTTTAGAGGACGCCCTGAAAATGGGAGCTCTGCTCCACACATCGTCCCCTGTGCAGAGGGTTGTAATGGAAAATGGGTGTGTGAAAGGTGTTGTTGTTAAATCAGGACGATCAAATAAGGTTATAGAGGGAGATGTGGTTGTTTTAGCTGCAGGGGGAATTGGAACAGCCCAGATACTGAAGAATTCAGACTTACCTGCTGAAGACCATCTCTGGGTTGATATTGTTCTTACCCTTGGAGGCATTTCTAAAGGAGCCAAACAGCTTAAAGAACCCCCTATGTTGTGGTACACAGAGCATGATAACTACATATTATCCCCCTATCTGGATGTATTATCCCACTGGTTCCATAAACCGTGGAGAAACGTTTCACTGGAAGATAGGGTTGGAATAATGGTAAAAATGGCAGATATGGAAGAAGGTACTGTTTCTGCAGACGGATCTGTGAATAAAAATATTTCTTCCGAGGATCGAACCAAAATAGACATGGCAGTTTCCCATGCAAAAGAAATAATGGAAACTTCAGGAGTTTCAGGTCCATTTGTAAAGGGAATGTACAATGGAGGCCATCTTGGGGGGACAGTTCCCCTGAAAAAAGAGGATGTAGCTTCAATGAAGCCTTCATGGCTGCCAGATGGATTGTGGGTTGCTGACCTCTCACTCGCTCCCCGCTCACAGGGCCTCCCAACCATTTTATTGGCTTCAGCTATGGCATTAAGGGTGGCAAGGAAGATTATACAGGACTGATCTTGTAGATGGTCATGTGACTTAGGTAAACATAGGAAACTATTCAGGATTAACTGTATAACCTAGACTAAAAAAGATACACAATTCATGCATAAAGGAGATTTTAAATGAAAATATTAGCAATAATTGGAAGCCCAAAAGGTAAAGGTAACAGTTACAAGGTTACAAAGGAAGTTGAGGAAAAAATGAGGGGAATGGAAGATGTAACCTTTGAATATCTTTTTCTCAAAGACGTTGACCTGCAAATGTGCCGTGGCTGCTTTTCATGCGTTATTAAGGGGGAAAATTTCTGCCCTATTAACGATGACAGGGCCAAAATTGAGGATAAAATGCTTAAATCAGACGGAGTCATATTCGTAACACCCTGCTACTGCCAGAACGTGTCAGCACTCCTGAAAAACTTTATAGACAGATTCTCCTATGTATTCCACAGGCCGCGCTTTTTTAACCAGAAAGCCATGGTTTTAGCCACAACTGGAGGTGCAGGATTAAAAGAAACTTTAGACTATTTATCCAAACTTGAAGTTTGGGGTTTTGGACCTGTAGTTAAACTTGGTGCCCTATATCCACCATGGCCTGCATCTGAACGCCTTAAAATTAAAAATAAGAAGAAAATAGTCGGATCCACAGAGGAGTTCTACAAAAAGCTTAAGGGAAAAAAACATCCATCCCCTGGATTTAACCAGTACATGCACTTCAGGTTCATGAAAACAACCTCTGATATGAAGGAATATCTACCTGCAGATAACGAGTTTTATAAGGATAAAAAGGAGTTTTTTTATCCAGTTAAAATTAATCCTTTCAAGAAGTGGTTTGCATCAGTCATGATAAAAATTGCCATGTTCATGATGAGGGATATAGGACCAGAGGATGTTAAATAGGATTGAACCTTCTGATACCCTTTTGATACCTCTAAATTATTTTTTAAAATGGTTAATTCCAATCAATACATAAAAAAAGAATTTTTTAAAAAAGATATTATGGAAATAGATTTTTAATAAAGAAGGATAAGGATCTATTTCTAAAAGGTGTAAAAATGAACAACTCCCAAACAAAATTTCGTATTTTGAAGTACTTGAAAATGACCTACAATAAAGATCCTTCAGTTTTTGCAAACAGAGTTATACTGCTTGATGAGTGTAAAATTCCTGATGCAGACCTTGGAAAAAACCTGAAACATCTTAAAAATGCGGGTTTGGTTGATATGCAGATGCGCCTGGGCGGAGACTTCATCGTGAAGATCAACAACAAAGGAATTGATGCCCTTAGCCAGATGGAACAGAAACTACAGAAGGATGGGGAAGTGGGAAAAGATTTAATTTCTCCTTTGATGGCTGAAACCAAGGTTTACGTTGATTCAAAACTTGAAACCCTTGATACTGATATTTTAACACGTCTAAATTTTATTTACGAAGATTTAAGCTCTGAACATCATGAGCATGGTTTTGCAAGGATTGCCTACGACTGCAGGGAGCTGCTCCTTGATTTTTCAGATGCCTTATTCAATGAGTATGGTGATCCATTGAATGTCAAAGAAATACCAAAACGGGATCAGGCCAAAATTAAGTTACAGTACGTTCTGAAAAGTGCAGGTGAAACTGATGAACATGGTAAACTCTTATCAGCCAAACTCGATTATATTCTGAATTACTTGGATGTGTTGAACAGATTCATGGAAAAGGGAGGACATAGAGAGATAGCTTTCAGTTTGGAAGATGCAAAATCATGTTTTATTTACACATATCTTTTCATAAGGGATGTTTTAAAACTTATAGATCGATTTTAGAAGTTTTAAATAAAATTAAATATAAAAATAAGAATTTAAATGATTCTAGGAGATTAAAAAGAAAAATATTAAAGGGAACTAAGGAGTTTTTTTATTGATCTGGGCATCAAGTCTGGCCTTAGCCTTTCTGAAGGCCGTGAGAAAAGAATCCTCTTCTCTAACAGGCGTGATTTCAAGGCCCAGTTTTCTGTGTTCCTCTATCCATTCCTCTTCAAATATTGGAATATCTATTTTTATAGGTTCTTCCGTTGGGTTTACAACTACAAGGTTCCTGTAGGGGAATTGGGTCTCATTTATGTAACCTCCAACACTGATTATGTGCTGGGGTCTTACAACAAACTTCATTTAATCACCAAGATAAATTTTTTCTGTTTATTTGAATTTTATATTATTTATTTCTCTTTGAAGTGACAATGAAGGACAATTAAAACCTGCATGAAAATCTAAATCCCGCAGGTTTGAAATTATGATGGATCATTGGACTCATCATTGAATCAAACCAGTTATCCTTCAATTGATGTCATTCAACACCCAGGCAGTTTATAGGAACGTTGCAACTATTGCAATGACTCCCAGTATGGATGTACCTGCAACAACTGGATAGAACTGTTTGTTGGTGAATATTGGGGAGAATGCACTGAGTACAGCCATTAGAATTGGGAATATGAGTGCAACCAGTATGTTCACCAGTATGGTCCAGTCCATAATGTTCGGAGGCATTCCCAGGAACAGGGTTGTGAAAACAGTTGCAAGGACAAATATCAGGAATCCTCTGCTTATGTAGACGTATGCCCTGTATTTTGATGCATATTCAAGTAAGGGCCCTTCTATAACATCTGCCTTGGCCTTTAGTATGGAGAAGGGGTATTCGTTCAGGAGTACCATGAATCCTACGAAGAACACTATTGCACCGAGTATACCTGCAACTGTGAAGAGTATGGGTCCGTGGATGTGCTGGTATGCCACTATGTCCTGCAAGTAGATACTCCTGGCCATTGTAACGGGCACGAACATGGCTAGGTACAGGGGAAATGAACCAAATGCTATTAAACGAAAAGCCCTCATTGTACTGAGTTCTTCAAGGAATGACCTTCTTGCTTCAGGATGTTTTGCCCCCTTAACAATGTCTGGAAATGGCATTCTAAGTGAGAGAACTGATTTTGACAGTGACCCCATGAACATGTAGAGTACTTCTTCCACCTTTAAAAGACCTATAACTGCCACCATACTTGCAAATGCTGCTAATGGGTACATCTGAGGCGTTATAACGATGAGTATGAACACCACTGATAGTAGACTTATTATTGGCAGTGCATTGTAAAGTCTTGGCATTGGAGAGTTGGGTTTTATGGTTTCCTTAAAGAAAAACTTGATTGGGGCCATAAATCCCGGACTTGAGATTGGTGGACCTACCCTCTGCTGGATCCTTGCATGCACAAACTTCCTTTCAATTCCTGGAAGCCATATGCTGACCAGGAAAGCCAGTATCAGTGTTCCTATTACTGCGATTATTGAATTTATAACAGTCATCTGCACTTCTCCTAATCCCTATATCTTTATCATTTTTATCATAATTTATGTCTTATTCTGTGGATTTTTATTATTTATCTGTTCTTATTATCTTGATTGCACGATCCGTGCATGTGAAACAGGGATCACACTGCACAATTGCAAGCTGGGCGTCAGTTATATGATGACCTATGCATGCCTGCTGCATTGCCCCTATGTTTGCGATTGATGGTGTTCTTATGATTGAACCCCTTACACGGCCGTCTTCCAGTGCATAGGAATGGTAGAGTGTACCACGGGGCACCTCTATGTAGCTCTTGGTTATTGGAGCGTCATGCATCTCCCAGCTTCTGTTGGTTATCTTACCATCTGGGAGGCCTGCAACTGCCTGTCTTATTATCTTTATGGACTCGAAACATTCGAGAACCCTCATGAGGAGGTTGGATTTGACATCTCCACCATCCTGGGTTATGACATCGAATTCAAATGGGTCGTAAACAGACATTTCACGCCTTAAATCTCGCTCATATCCTGTTGCACGAAGGGTTGGTCCAGATGTGCCTAACCTTAATGCATCCTTCTGAGATATGGTTCCAACACCGGTTATACGGGACATGATCATTGGATCCGATACAAACCTGTCTGCGAAGGCCGTTAATTTCTCCTCGATTACGTCCATTCCCTCAAGGATCTTCTGTATCCTCATCTCATCCAGTTCACATCTTGGTCTGACCCCTCCAATGATGGATGCTCCGTACTGAACCCTGTTACCCCCTATCATCCTGAGAAGTTCCATGACTGTTTCTCGGATGTAGAAAAGTCTCATTGAGAAGGTTTCATGTCCCAGAACTTCGTTTCCATGGGCCAGGTAGAGGAGGTGGCTGTGGAGTCTTTCAAGTTCCTCCATTATGATTCGTATGTAGGTTGCGCGTTCTGGTACCTCTATGTCAAGGGCCTTCTCCGCAACCATACAGGAGTTCCAGATGTGGCTGTTGGAGCATATTCCACAGACCTTTTCAGTCAGGCTGTTAGCCTTTTCAACAGGCAATCCTTCCATTATTCTTTCAATTCCCCTGTGGTTAAGCCCTATTGTTATTTCAGCGTCTTTTACAATTTCGTCTTCAACGAATAAACGTACCCTGTATGGTTCAAGGGCTGCAGGGTGCACAGTTCCCATGGATATTTCTGTTTCAATTACAGTTTGTTTGGAATTTTCATCACTTGCATTCCTGTTTCCCTTGTTATCCTCATCCATAAATACACCTTTTTAAGCACATTTGGTTTAAAAACCTTTAATCCCATTATTACTTGTTTAAATATTAAATTAACTTTTAATATTCCTTTAATTTTAATATTTCTTTAAATATCCATTTGAAATTTATTGAATATTATATTGGAACGTTAATTATCTCATTGTTTCATGTTATTCTGCATTAAGCAGTTTTGGAAGGGCTGCAACCACTCCAGACAGAACATCCTCTGGTCGCACCGAACATCCAGGTACCTTTGCATCAACTGGTATGATATTATCAACAGGTCCTGCAATTTCTTCTGAGGGTATATCCCCATGTATGTTCTTGTAAACTCCGCCCATCAATGCACATGCACCTGCTGCAACAACAGCTTTGGGTTCCGGAATTGCATCGTATATTTCACGCAGGGGCTGTTCCGTGTGTTTTGTTACCGGGCCTGTGACTACAAGAACATCTGCTTCCCTTGGATTCCATGTTAAAAAGACTTTGTACTGTTCTGCATCGTATTTTGGTGAAAGTATGCAGTTGACTATCTCAATATCGCATCCATTGCATCCTCCAGTGTACACGAGCATGACATGCACGGCCCTTGCCCTTGAATATGATTTTAAACTCATATCATTCCTCTTTTAAGGTTTTTTAAGGTTACTTTAAGGTCAGTTTGTTAAGATCATCTTTTTTTATGTTCTTATGTTGATTTCTTAAGGTTACTTCGTGACCATTCCTAATTCAATGCTTTATTTTATTCCTTCCTCTTCTTCAATACCGTTGAATCTGATAAAAATTGTGATATGAATGCTATTTTATCATCGGATATTTTAACAGGCTTTTCAAGGAGTGTGGATATGTCTGATTCTGGATGACCAACATCGTTTGGATGTATGGTTCCTGCCTCCCCGAAAAGGGCGTATAATGGACAGAAATCATGACAGTAATAACAGTGAACACATTTTTCACTGTGGAGAACTGGAATCTGAGTTTTCATCATTCCCTCCATAAGCTGAACTGGTTCGTCAAGGTCCACCATTTCAACTGCTCCTGTTGGGCAGGCGTTACTGCATCCTCCGCATCCTATGCATGGTACCTCTGCAACCTTGTCTGTGGGGACTATTCTGCCTTCAAGAATTTTGCTTCTAAGTTCCATGTCTGTAACACGGTCTGAGGCAAATAGTATCCTTTTCAGGTTGCTGTAGGCTCCCTCCAGAAATATTCTGATTAAATTTTTCATTGTGATACCTCGAATTCCCTTTCAAATAGTATGGCCCTTGCCGGACATGCATTTGAGCATGCACCACAGTAGGTACATTTTGAATCATCAACAACTATACTGCCATCTTCACCTTCAGTTATGGCCTCTTCAGGACAGATCTTGGTGCAGAGTTTGCACCTCATGCAGAGTTTGTCCTGTACAAATGTGAAACCATCGGTTATTGACATTTTATGCATGGTTGTCTTTTTGATGGCATCCTTTGGACAGTGTATGGCACATTTTTCGCAGAGAACACATTTTTCAAGGTCAACTTCAATTGAACCTTTTTTAAGGGTTATTGCATTCTTAGGACAGACCTCTGCACAGACACCGCAGGATATGCAATCATCAGAAACATCTCCCTTCCATGTGATGTTTTCAAAGCTTCTTGCCTCGCTGTAATCACAGGCTTTGACACATCTTCCACATGACACACAGAATCCCTTAACAGTTCTTTCAGGGCCTTCTGAAAGTCTCAGTGTGCCTACTGGACAGGCTTCAAGGCATTCCATTGTTTTGCAGTCCTTGCAGAGGGTTGGGTCGTACCTCATCTTACCGTTGATCTGCCTGAGTGCCCCACGGGTGCATGCGTCTGCACATAGTCCACAGTTGAGGCATGAAACTATGTTGCCCTCAATTTCCTCATCTTCTTCAGGTTTTCTGATGTTCACCTCAAAGTCATTGATGTAGATTGCGTTTTGTGGGCATTCCTTCATGCACTTCAGGCATAGGGTGCATTTCTCAGGGTCTATGACACCTTCTTCTATGGCTCCAACTGGACATACATCTTCACACACACGGCACTGGGTGCATTTTCCTTCAAGGTTCACATCAACCATTATTGCATCTGTTGGACAGTAGTACTCACATCTTCCGCAGAGGGTGCATTTCTCAGTGTCTGTGATCACATTGGTCCTCTGAACTTTTTCATCCTCTTTCTTGGCAGGAAGAGTTGGTTGAACAGTTAGATTAAGTGCTTCGAGAAATTTAAGCTGTCTGTCCTCTATAACATCATAAGCATCCACTCTTGCATCTATTGGACATGCATCGGCACATATTCCACATCTTGAACATATGCCCTTCACAACCCCATCTTCGATGTGTATGCTGTTAACAGGACAGGTCATTTCACATACTCCACATGCGTTGCATCTTGCTCTGTCAACAACGTAACCCCCATATCTATTTTTAAATATGGCCCGGTTTGGACAGGCTTCGGCACATGCTCCGCAGGTGATGCAGCTGAATGCTTTGCCTTCAATGAGTCTTATTGCCTCTGTTGGACATTCCTTGATACATTCCCCAAGGCCTTCACATTTTTTAGTTGATAAGAACATTAGTATTACCTTCCATTCCCTTTAAATATTAAAATTTCTTTTAATTCCCCTTTAATCCCATATATGTTAAATTTCATGATTTTGAGTTATGATTCACTTTAATTCATGCTAATGTTTAATTTCATGGTAATATGATGTATGTTTTAATGGGATTTTCTTCTTTCCGAACAGAAATCCCCTTTTGACGTAACCCATCAGGGTATCAAGTCTGTGATAATCCTGGAAATTTTCGATATTTTTCAGTCCTCGTTCTCTATGCTTCTTCCCCTTCCAAAGAGTAGTTTACCCACAATTATTCCTATAAATGCTGCTACGAATCCTGATGCAAATGGAACATCTGTGTAGTAAGGAAATGCACCGAGGAAGTACGCCATAGCCACCGCAAATATGAGTGTAACCATGTAAACTGATGTATCGAATTTTAGCTTGCTTTCTGGGTTTTCTTTGATCCTTGTTCCCAGTATGAATCCTAATAAGAATCCTAAAATTATTGGGCCTGCGTAAACCATTTAGATCTCCTCTTCATTCATGTTTTCAAGCAGTTTCTTACTTTCAAGGAAGGTTATCACCACTGCAGTCAGTCCCACCATAACCTTGAGACCCACAACGAAGTTGAGGTATGGAATGATACCTGCGTGTATTGGATCAGGGTAGTCAAATATGTGCTGTATGAACTGTGGTACAATACCGTAGAGGTTAACTCCAAGGTTGTAGAGGAAGAATCCTGATGTGAAGAGTCCTGCAAGGCCCAGGAAAACATATGCAAGGGCCCCTGCACTTTCAAGTGATGCCATGAAGTTGTGGGTTATGTGAATTGGGTTTTCCTTTACACCGTAGACAACCAAACAGAATATCAGTGCTCCTGCTATTATGGCACCTCCCTGAAATCCTCCTCCAGGAGTTATGTGTCCTCCGAGTATGGTTAAAATACCGTAACACATCAATATTAATGATGCTGGAAGTGCGAAGAGTTTAAGTATTGTGCTCATCTAATCATCCCCTCCAAAGTCCACTTTTCCCCTTCCGAATATGAGTAGAGTTACAACAACTGCAGTTACAAGTATGAGTGCTTCTCCAAGGGTGTCGTAGCCTCTCCAATCAAATACAACGTTTGTTACCATGTTTGGGGCTATTTGTGGTCCAATCCAGTTGTATATGTAACTTATTCCAGGATAGATCATGTTACTGAAGTGGAATATGGACTCAAAAAGTGCTATTGCGAACACTAAGAGTGCAAATCCTGATATTATGTTTCTTAATCCCTCAGACATTTAGATTCCCCCAGTAGAATAATGTTACAATAATTCCAAGTGTCACCACAACGTAGAATGTCATGTTGGCCAGTGAATCGTTCTGCTCTCGTTTGAGTTTGGGCATGATGGGCATTGCCACAACAACCAGTACAAGGAGTAGAATGAATGCAAATATCATGAGTACCTTGCTTACAACCCTGAGCATTATAACTGCCACTAGAAGGGTGGATATGATTGCTATTTCTCCTGCCAACATGGATGAAGTTGACACGTTTGTTAATGGTCCCTCTTCCTCTGTTTCACTTCGAATATCCTTTATTTTCTTTACTATAATATCATAGATGCTCATAGAATCCCCCTATTACTATGCAAGGCTCATCGCCAGCCCGTGCAGAGAATTGGTTGCAAGGCCAGGGAACAGACCGAGTGTTAAACATATGATCAGGAACACAACCATCGCAAGTAGTGTTACCCTTGGTATTTTTTCGTTCTTAATTTCGAGGCCCTCTGGTTTTGACCGCATGTAAATGGCGTAGAAAGCCCTCATAAAGGTCATGAAAGTCACAATACTCAGGAGTATCATTATTATACCCAGTTCAGGCAATCCTGCATCTACAGCGGCCTGACAGAGCATCAGCTTACTCTGGAATACATTTAATGGAGGAACTCCTGCCATTGCAAATCCTGCTATCATAACCAGGAGTGCTGTTTTTGGTGACTGTACCATCATACCACCCAGCTTCCTTATATCGCTTTCCCTGGTTTTGTAGAGTATGGTACCGAAACCTATGAAGAGGAATGCGGTTATTACAAGTTCGTTAACAGCCTGGAACAGTCCTGCTGTTATTCCCATTGCAGTTCCAAGTCCCAGTCCTATTCCAATGTATCCAAGTTCACCCACTGCAAGGTAAGCTATGATCCGTTTGAAATCTGTCTGGTTCAGTGCCATGGTTATGCCCAGCACCATTGCAAGGAGGGATATTCCTATTATGAAGACCTTGGAGAATGGAAGGTATCCGAAGATTCTGATTATTATGACACCAAGGGCTACGAACATCACAACTGAGAATGCCTGAAGCAGTGCAGCTCCGTTTGGAAGAGCTTTGCTGTAAACTGCGGATTTTATTGAGTGGAAAGGTGGAAGTCCAGAACCGTAGAGCCATCCAAAGGTTATGAGGCCACATGCCATCAGAAGTACTGGACTTTTTGGATCCACCATTCCATGTTTAATGGCGTAGACTATATCCGTGATGTTAACGTTTCCTGTAACTCCAAGGAGGAATGCTATTCCAAGAAGCATCAAAGGTGATGCTATGCTCCCAAGTATCATGTACTTTAGGGCTGTTTCGTAGCTGCCCTTGACCTTGGAAACCAGGATTATACCAACCTGTGCCAGTGCTGCTATCTCAAAGAAGACGTAAAGGTTGAATATGTCGTCTGTGAGTATTAAAGCAGTTATTGAAGCTGCAAGCATGAATAAAAGGTATCCATACACTCCTGAAGGTCTTTTAACCTCGTAAAGAGATAAGAATATTGAAAACAATGCCACGATTCCCACTATGAATATGAAGAGCTTCTGTGCGCTTCCAAATACGTAGGTGATCGCAGGGTGGAAGATATTCAGTGCTGAACCCGTTATGAATGCAGGTAGTCCCGTTGCTATGGTTCCATTTTGAATGAGGGGTGCGTATCCCCCGAAATAATGGGTTCCGTAGCTTGCAAAAAGTGGTATTATTGGCAGTGCCAGTGCAATGATCACTGATAATGCCTTGATCGTGCGATCCCTTTCATGAATCAGGTTCAGGAAAAGGGCACATGTAATTGGTATTATAACCATCAGTGGGATTAAGGAATTCATATAGTCCATGTAATCCCTCCAGTTTGTGCAAATGCACAATCCTTACAACTGTGTTTACTGCTGCACATGAATTTCATCTTTGTTCTAATTTCTGTACTTCTTCTGAAGCTTGTAATGTTTGATGAGTCTTTTGAAGGCATTTCAATTACTCTCCAAGGATCTTCGATGCACTTATGGATCCGTATTTTTTGTGAAGCACGATGATTATTCCCAGCATAACTGCCAGGGTACTTGCACCGATAACAATGCTCGTGAGCACCAGTGCGTATGGCAGTGGGTATGATGCATTCTGTGAGAACCAGTTACTTGCCATGCCCGGAAGGAAGATGTAAACTATTCCTCCAGCATTGTATCCCATGGCGATGAGGAAAAGGTTGGCACCGTCACCTATGAATGCAAGTGCTATGATTTTTTTTATAAGGTTATCAAGATAAACTGCACCGAATAGTCCTATGAATATCAGTGCTCCTGCTGTCAAGAGTGATGCGAGTTGAGTGTCCATAATCATTTTATTCCTCCACCCTGCGTGTTCTGTAAACTGCCAGTGCAAAGAATACTGGTATAATTGCGGATCCCACAATTGCCTGGGTTAGTGCAACGTCTGGGGCCTGAAGGTACTGGTAGAGAAGGGCCAGACCCACCCCTGGAATTCCTGTTAATATGGCTGCTTTAAGGAGATCACGCTGCATCAGGGCAATGATAGCACCTAAAACTGTTACAATCATGAATATGTATTCTATCATTTTTCTTCCTCCCCATAGTAATGGCCGTTGGCTATTGCATGGGCTGCAAATGGTGCGAGAATGAAGTAAGCCACAGCAAGAAGTGGTTCATTAAGTGCAAGAAGCGCTATTATGCATGCCGTATCTGTAACGCCCAGTATGTGTATTCTAGCGTAGGTAACATGCTTAATGTTATCTTTGAATCTTAAAAGTCCTACTGTTGCCAGGAGCACCATTACTGCCATCAGTATGAGTACTGCTGCCTGTATCAAGGTTATCAGGTCTTCCACTTAATCACCCCTCAAAACTCTTGCGAATGCTATGGTTCCAATTGGTCCCAGGAAAACCAGGGCTGTTGCTATGTCCTTACAGAAGCCCAGTCCGTAGATGTGCTGGATCAAGATAAGAATGGTTATAACTGCTATGCTCAGACCTAAAACTCCTACAAGACCCATTGCTATGCTTTTTCTGGTTGTGATCCTTATGGTGGCCACTGCGTATATTGCCAGAGCCCCCATGAGGATGTATTCTGATAAGATGAGTATGTTCATTCTAACATCCCTTTTATGTATGGTTCAAATGGAATTACCTCTTCAACTGTCCTTGGATATATTGTTGCAACTTTCAACACCTGATTTTCAGAGTCCAAGTCAATAGAAAGTGTTCCCGGAGTTAAGGTTATGCTGTTTGCAAGGATTGCCTGGGAAACCGGCCTCTTGAGCACTGTTGGAATTTCAACAACGGTGGGCTCCACCTTACCGTTAACAGTCCTTACAGCAACGTCAAGCTCTGCTTTTAATATTTCAAAGATGAGAACAACGAAATAAGCGATTCCATAATATATTCTAACTAAGAACATTTTGAGTAACCCCTTCCATTTTATTATAATGAATAACAAGACGGGTAATTAACATTGTTAAAACAGATAGTAACCTGAATAATCGGGTTAACTTACCCCACTTCTAATTAATTCTTCATTATAAAACATGATATATATAAATATAACTAAATTGATTTTTCATGATTTTCATTTTACATTATTATTAAAAAAGATTTGAAATTTAAACCCTTAAAAAAGTGTTAAAATTTTATTAAATTCACTATTCCAATAAAGATCTTATTAAAAATATTTTAAATAGAGTTTTAAAACCTGGAATTTTTATTAAATCCTTAATTGAAGTGATGAACCCCCCTAAAGAACCTGTAAAACACTTCCCCAACCTCCATTCACAAAAAATATGAAAACCACCACAACCCACAGACTAAAAAGTCCAAATGCAGCTTTTTTCCTGTACTTCCTGGAGGAAATTGGAGACAGAATCCTAACACCTGCAGGTGTGGACATGTCAAGGATCACGTGACTAAGGCAGCCCAGAAGAACTGCTGAAAACACGTAGCAGATATTCATGGAGTTCAGAAGGTAATTTGGAGTCAGGAATATTCCAAGAGATACCAGAACTGCAAAAACAGGCAGGAGCTTCCTGTTAAGTATGATAAAGGCCAGTACCAGAGATATAAATATCAGGGCTAGTTTCAAGGGCACTGTGAAATCCTGAAGCACCAGCCGGGACCCCATGACGAATACAGCCATGAAACCTGATATCAAACATATTCCAAGAATTGAGTGCATGAATCCCCTGTGTTTGGACACGTAAAAAACCATTGCCAGAACCACGAGTATCAACCCTATTAAAAAGGGTAGATTTAGTATGTAAAGTGCCAAAGCTATCACCATTCCAATCAGAGCCATTATTGTCAGGTTCTTCCTGTTAACGTCGTGGTCCATGTCCAACATTGAGGCTCCCAGAACTGCCAGTGAGAGGTAGAAGACATCTGGGAAAAATGGCAAAGCCATTATTATTGAAAATAAAACGTGTTTTTTGTAGGATGGCATTTTTATCAGATTTAAATCTGTAGAACATCATAAAAAAGGATTTCCATGAAAAATGATTGGCTTAAAAATTACTAAACAAAAAAAAAGGTTTTAGAGGGTAGTGAAATGGTACTCAGATGATTTCAAAGTACCTCAAGTAGGACAGCATCTGCAGGTATGACCTTTCAGGGCTTCCCACATTAACCTGGCAGTTCTCTGATACAACTTCACATGTCACAGCAGGCCTGCCCATGAGGTTGCACTCATCCTCAAGAGCTCCACTGTAGAGGGTTCCTGCACGTTCATGGAGAATGATCTTGGATCTTGTTTCACGGGTTATGTGTTCAGCTATACCACAGCTTTCAGTGCATGGATTTCTTGAGCAGAAAACACTCTCCACTCCAGGATTGCTCCGGAGTTTGGTGGCATGGAAATCAGCAACAGAATCTATTTCAAACTTTTCAACTGCTTTTAATATGTCGTTTGAAGCTGAACCCCCCTTGGATGCTGAACGGTTCATGTCGAATCCCTTGAACCTCCTGGAATTTTTCATGGTTGAGTGGGGTACTGCAAAGGGTATGAGGTAAACTGTTCCATGGATCTCCATGTTTTCCAGTTCGTCTGCAAGTCTGAGAGCCGCCAGTTGTGGGGGAATTTCATTTCCATGAATCCCTGCCGTGAGCATGACCCTGGGTCCACCTTCACCAACCTTTATAAGGGGTGTTCCGTGTTTTGCGGCACGGATCAGCATAGAACTTATGGATCCTGAGGGGATGTTTTCACGTAGAGGTTCGTTGCAAGTTACGTTGCCCCCTGTTTTGGGGGAGAGTATGATCATTTCAGCTTTAGATTTCATGGTGCACCATCATAAAATAGGCCAAGTTATAAATTATAAAATATTCCAATATTGTTATAATTATTAATTAGTACACTTTTGAATTAATATTTTTGATGGAACATATATTGATCATGTAGAAGTTATTTAGATAATATAAATGAAGTTCATATAAATCAAATCAAGGTGATTCTGAATGGAGAAAGTTGTTCTGGCATTCAGTGGTGGATTGGACACCTCTGTATGCGTTAAATTACTCGAAGAAAAGTACGACATGGAAGTTATCACAGCCTGCGTTGATGTAGGCCAGCCTGAAGATGAAATAGAAAGACCTGGAATGGTTGCAAACAAAATCGGCTCATTTAAACATTACACAATCGATGCAAAGGATGAATTTGCAAGTGAATTCATATTCAAAGCAGTTAAAGCCAATGCAATGTACGAGGGTTACCCCCTGAGCACTGCACTTGCAAGACCACTTATAGCCATGAAAATAGTGGAACTGGCAGAAAAAGAGGGAGCCACCGCCATAGCACATGGATGTACAGGTAAAGGAAACGACCAGTTCAGGTTCGAATCAACCATAAGATCCGGTTCTGTATGTGACATAATAGCCCCTGTAAGGGATTTAAACCTCACAAGAACCGAGGAAATGGAGTACGCAAAATCCCATGGAATACCCACGCCATCTGACAAGCTCTACAGTATCGATGAGAATCTTTGGGGCAGATCCATAGAGGGAGACATCCTTGAAGACCCTATGGTTGAAACACCAGAGGAAGCTTTCAGCTGGACCCGTTCAAGTGAAGATGCACCAGACGAAGCCCAGATCATTGAAATGGAATTTGAAGAGGGAGTTCCAGTGGCCATCGATGGTGATAAAATGGCACCTGTCCAACTCATCAGGGAGTGCAACCGCATTGCAGGTATCCACGCAATTGGAAGGGTTGACATAGTGGAGGACAGGATAATTGGACTTAAATCCAGGGAAAACTACGAAACACCTGGAGCCGTGCTGATAATCACAGCCCACAAGGCCCTGGAACAGATCACCCTCACAAGGGAAGAATTGAAGTTTGCTGAAACCATCTCACAGACCTATGCAGAACTTGTGTACAATGGTCTGTGGCATGAACCGCTACGCGAAGATCTGGATGCAATTGTTGATAAAATGCAGAGACGTGTGTCCGGTAAAGTCAGGGTAAAACTCCACAAGGGCGGAATGAGGATCCTTGGAAGGGAAGCTCCTTTCAGTCTTTACAGCCAGGATGCAGTGTCCTTCGAGGACAAAGAACTCGACCAGCGTGAAATGGCAGGTATGGTTAAAAATTATGGATTACAGGCAGCATGCTACCAGAAAGTCTGCAAAAAAGATTGAACTGACCTTGCTAAACCCTTCAAAGAAATGGGGAATGCATTAAGGATAAACATTCCCAGCACCCTATTTTTTTTATTAGAAATAATCCTTGTTGATAATAAATTACTGAAACTAAAATTTTTGTTGAAAATAAATTTATCTTATTATTCAATTGTATTTAATTAGTTTAAAAACCGTAAAGGAGAGATCAATCATTCTAATGGAAATTGTACTGGTTCTCGTTGTGATTTTAGGACTGATAATTCTTTTCAAAGTGGGTGGTGTTCTGTTGAGGATACTTCTGAACATGATCCTGGGATTCCTACTTCTTTTCATCGTTGATCTCATTCCATCAGTTGATATTCCAATCAACATACTCACAGTACTGGTTGCAGGTTTTGGAGGAATTTTTGGAGTTATATTCCTCCTGATACTGAGTTTCATTGGAATTATTTAGTTAAACCCCTTGATTCTAAATAAAACTTATTTTTCTATTTTTTCTGATTCAGAACTTCAGGTATGAAATCTGCTACCTGACTTGCAGTGAAGCTGAACCCATAGCCCTCCTGTGCCAGGTCTCCAGCCCTTCCATTTATGTAGGCCCCCAGGTACGCTGATTCAAAGGCATCATGGCCCTGTGCCATCAATCCCCCAATGAGTCCTGCAAGAACATCTCCCGTACCTCCAACAGTCATTCCAGGATTACCTGTTGCATTCAACCTTACTTTATTACCATTTGAGATGACATCAACGGCACCCTTGAGGACAACAACTGCTCCTGAATTTTTTGAAACCCCTAAAACCATGTTCATCCTGTCTTCGAGGCTTTGAGGCACATCCGATCCAAAAAATGATTTAAATTCTGCCTTATGAGGTGTTAGAACAATTTCGGTACCATTCTGCACCGATTTTAGAATGGTATCAATATCAATGAGTTTAAGGGCATCTGCATCAATAACCACGGGGTTTTGAACCTTCTGGACGAGTTCGTTTAGTGCATCTCCTGTTTCATCTGCCCTTCCTATTCCACACCCAATTACCATGGAATCTGCATTTTCTGAAAGCTTCAGGATTTCATCAACATTTTCAGGAGTTACAAAATCCGTTACTGGTGTGTTTGAAAGAGTTCTAACGATTACATCTGGAGAGTAGGATCTTATTACATCAGATACTGCTTTTGGAGAGGCTAAAACTGCTATGTCCACACCTGATCTCATTGAAGCAGACGCTGCAAGTGCAGGAGCACCAGAATAATCTGCACTACCACCAATAATAAGGACTCGTCCGTTCTGTCCCTTATGAGAGTTTTCTGACCTTTTTTGAATTCTCAGCATGTCCCCGGGGCCTGTGAATATCTCTACTTCAGGAGGTATTCCAATGTCACATACATGGACATTACCAACATGTTCAATACTTGCATTTTTAAGGCCTTTCTTGGCCCTGTGGAAGGTTACTGTGATGTCTGGAACAACTGATTTGTGATGAACCTCACCAGTCAAGGGGTCAAGGCCGGTTGGAACATCAACAGCAATTTTAATGCCATTTGAAGCATTTATAACATCCACTGCAGTGGAAACAGGTTCTCTGAGCTTTCCCCTGACACCGGTTCCAAGGATGGCGTCCACCATAACACCAGAATCAAGCTTTTTAAGGTTTGAAGAATCTTCAATCACCTGAATCTTCAGAGGACGCAACCCCCTGGTGATCTTCTGGAGAACTTCCAGGTTTGCACGTGCCTCTTGGGATTTTATCCTTGAAGGATGGCTTAAAAGTATCACATTAACTTCAAATCCCTTGTTTAAAAGGTAGCGTGCAGCCACAAATCCATCACCACCGTTTCCACCGTTACCTGCAAATATAACAGTTTTACATGGCTCTGAGATTTTAGATATTACCTCTGCAAGGCATTTGCCTGCATTTTCCATTAGTGAAAGTTTAGGTATTCCCATAGCCTCTGCATTGGCATCAATAACCATCATGTTCTTTGGAGTCATTTTATCACTACTTATAAATTATAAAACAGATGATATTTAATAATAACCTTAAGACCGGGCTTAAAAAATGAATACTTATCCTTGAACGAAATCGTTCCAAGAACCGTATTTTCAGGGGCCTGTTTTCCTACAATGTCTTATAAATTACATTGAACTCATAAAAATTAAAAATATCAGTTTTTAAGGACACATTGAATGTAAGAGAATTAAAAAAGAATGGTGATCCTTTGAACCCCCTAGAACTGCACATTCTACCAAAAGAGGAAGACATTCCCCCAATCCCTTACAGAATGATGCTTTATGCTTTAACTGCAGTTAGTGGACTTGTGGTTTATGGGATTATTGGCTCAATTTACATCATGGGTTTGAACCCAATCAACGCTCTTTATTTTACAGTTATAACCATAGCAACAGTAGGTTATGGTGATATCAGCCCTGTAACACCACTTCAAAGACTTTTTGTGGTTACACTCGTTCTTGGAGGGGTTGGTATACTTGCATATGCATTTACATTAACAATAACGGTGGTTACAATGGCAGTTGAAGAAATAACATCTGGAGCTAAGCAGAGGAGAATGATCGCTGGGACAAAGGACCATTTCGTGCTCTGCGGTTATGGAAGGGTGGGCAATGCCGTCCATAAAGAGCTTAAAAAAAGGAATAGAAACGTTATAATCATTGAAAAGGATAAAAAGATCGTTGAAAAGGAACTGTGGAATGATCCAGAAGTTCTGGCTATTCCTGGAGATGCCACTGACGAAACAGTTATGATAGATGCTGGACTCAAAAGGGCAAGGGGAGTTATAATAACCACTGGAGAAGATGTGGACAACCTTTTCATAACCTTAACTGCACGTGAAATACATCCTGAAATATGGATAGTGACTAGGGCCAGTAAAAAAGAAAATATCCGAAGACTTTACCGTTCTGGGGCAGATAAAGTCATATCTCCTGAAACAAGCGGTGCAGAGGACATATATTTTGCTGCAATGGAACCAACCATCATGAAGATCACAACCATGCACGGAGTCAGGGATATAAAACGAGAATCTGAGATCATACTGAAACATGGCTGCACCCTTGAAAACATAGAGTACCACCTGCCAGAGTTCAAGGAACCACTGGCAAGAAAGATCGGAATATCGGAAATCAGCGAACTTAACAGATTTTTAGAGAGTTTAGAACGTGAAAATACCCGTAAAAAATCTCTGGAAAAGATATATGAATCTGTGAGCGGAATACACTCCCACTGGATATCAGGACCAACAAAGGAAAGCCTTGAAGCAGTTGCAAATGAACTTAAAAGGGAGGGACTTCTGCTTGGAGTGAACCTTGATGAAGAAGAGATAAAGGAAGCAGCCAGGAAGCATGGCAGACTGGTTGAGGTTATTTTCAAACCAGAGATGAAAATAACAGAAACCCATGATGTCAGGGATATAAGGGAAGAAGCTGAAATCATCCTGAAACACAAATGCACCCTTGAGGATATAGAATATTATCTTCCTGGTTTTCATGAACCACTGAAGAGGAAAGTGGGTTTGTCCAAGATCGAAGAGATGAACAGGTTTCTGAAAAAACTGGAAATGGACTCAAACAGAATGGAATCACTTGAAAGGCTTTACACCCTTTCTGGAGGCGGGATACATTCCCACACCATCTCAGGTCCTGACACCACCAGTCTTGCTGAGGTAGAAAAAGAATTGAAGAAAAAAGGGTTCCTATTAGGGGTTAACCTTAGCCAAAAGGAGATAATCAGGAAGATCAAAGAATACGGGCGCGTTAATGAGATCCTTCTAAGGCACAAACCCAGTGAAACCGATGACAAAAAGATCATAATAGATCTGGGCGGCAGGATACTGGATTCAAAACACTACCTCCCTGGATTGAGACAGGTGGTTTCAAGAAAACTCTACATCAAAGATAAAGAAGACCTTAAGAGGTGTGAGGAAGAATACAAGAAACCTGATGCCAGAAGATCCCTTGAAACTCTTTCCCACATCTCAAGAAATGTTCACAGCCACACAGTATCCGCAAGGGATGTCGAGGCTAGCAAAAAAATAGCTAAAGCCCTTGCTAAAACAGGAATGCTCCTCGGAGTTGACCTGCCTGAAGAGAAGATCTGGGAAATTGTGGAGAGCGAAGAGATTGAAAAGTTCTGCATAGAATGATCTCTTGAATAATTCAAATAAACACCCAAAAAACACTTATTTTTTTAATTGATACTATTTTTAATATTATTTTCATTAAAAATCAGTTTATAATGTAAATTATCGTAAAAACTTTATAAAAATGGGATATTAAAATAGGCAAAAAATACTGAAAAATAAATGAAAAGAAATGAAAAGGTTTCAAAGCATTTAAAATATTATAAAAAAAATTATAAAGATTTTATTAAATTTTATGCTGAAAGGCCTTAGAAAAGGTCTTGAAGCTTTATCTGGTATTTACCGAGGTTTCCACCGAAGTTACCGGCACTGATCTGTATAACACCATTTACTTTGGTTGCTGCTTCTATACCTGCTTTCATTGCTGCTTTGACTGCTTCTTCATCCACACCGTCTATAACTATCTCGTAAACTCCGTCAACGTTTTCTGGGATATCGCATCCTTCAACATCACCCTTGAGTGTTACGCACATTTTTTCGTTGGTGGATGCATTGAGGAACTTGTACTTGTTTGAACCTACTTTGGAACCTGAAGCAACTATTCCACCCGGAAATGGAGTTATAGCACCAGGTACTGCTTTAATAGCATCTACTGCTGCATCTGCAGCTAAAAGTCCTGCAGGCTGGTTTTCAGCAAGTATGAAAAGGTTTCCACCTGCAACTCCTGCTTTTACTCCGAGTTCTGACTCAACTAAGAAGTCTCCTGACATGAGTGGGATTGAGTGGATTTTTCTTCCCTGGATGTCTAATATTTTTTCGTACCCGTCACCGTAGAATTTGAGTTTGTGACCTGTTTTGAATTTTTCATCGGGTTCTTCCATTGCATCGAAAACAGCTGTTGTTGCTGCTGTGAGTATGCACATTCCAATACGTTCAAGGAGCTCATGGTCAAGTTTTTTCTTGTCCATGTTGCAGATCATGATGATGTAGCCTGGCCTTCCGTCAGGTGTTTCCTGTGGAGGTACGTAACAGTCTATTCCTGCCTCTGCCGGACATCCGATAACGGATGTTCCGTAGCCTGTAGCTTCCACAGCTGCTACTTTTGCCAGTTTTTTGGTTGCTGCAGTTATAAGAATTCTGGATGTCTGTATGCCGAATGCTTCTGCAAAGTTATCTTCTATTTCCACGCCGTTTATTTCCATGATTATCACCGACTTGATGTATGAGAAGAAAAGTTATAAATTTTTCCATTTGATTTTTTCAATCTGAAAGATGAAATTTTCAATCCATCTAACCATAGAAACGAAATTGCGACCAGTATAACTTAAAAAAAGTGAATAGATAAAGAATTGATGCCTAAAAAACTTAAAAAGGCTTTAAAATATGATCAATGGATTTTTGATCCATAATCAATGAAAACGTCAATAAATTCTTGAATTAAAAATTAAGGCATTGTAAATTAGATTAAATAATGGGATGAATGTTTCTTATCATATTTCCTCAGAAACCTTGTCCATAACCCCTGTTCCAAAGTATGGTAGTAACAGCATCCCTATAACTGAGGTCATCCAGAAGGATATGAGCCTCTCAACTAGGGTTGCAGCTGCACTCACAGAAGGAGGTATACCTGCAATGGAATACATCAATATCATTATGCCATCAACAGCCCCTAAACCTCCAGGTAAAAGAGGTATCATTCCAATCAACGTTGCTATTACAAAAACAACCGCTATAACTCCTGGAGAAACCTGAACACCAAAGGCTGAAAAGACCAGGTAAACCCTCATTATCTCAAAGAGCCATATAACAAAGGAGAGCGGCAGGCCGTACATCAGAACGTTTCTGTTTTTTATCATGGACTTGATGCTGTCCTGAAAGTTGGACAATGCCTTTAAAGCTTTATTTTCAATGTTGCTGTGCTCTTTTCTGGAGAACCTTTTTATAACCCTCACAAGCCACATGGTTATCTTTTTTCCAGCACCTTCATCTATGCACATGTAGATGATGATGAAAAATACTGCAAGGAGCAGTATGAGAGAGATTATAAGTGCTGAAATTGTCAGTTCAGATAGTTTCAGGTAAAATACCGAGTAGGTTATTGAGAAAATTGCAAGCACCACAAATGGAAACGTGTCAAGACCCCTATCAGCCACCACAGTTGCAAAAGCGTTTTCCATTGGTGATTTGGAATATTTACCAAGTATGTATGCCCTTACTGGTTCTCCACCCCCCCTTCCGCTTGGGGTTAGGTTGTTTATTGCAAGGCCCACCATGAGCATTGGTAATATATGCCTTTTTTTAGCAAATATGTTAAGGGATTTAATGGTTATATCCCATCTTAAGGTCCAAAGACCATATATTACCAGTTGTACAATGATTGCAAGGGCCACATACCATGGATTTGCAAGTGCAATTGCACTTTCAACTTCTCCCGGCCCTATAAATAATACCATCACGGCAAGTATTCCAATTCCAACTAAAAATAGTGCAAGAGTTTTATACTTCATTATAATCCCTTTAATTCCAATGGTAAGTTAATATTAATCTTGAATTGGTTTGATGTTAATTTAACAGAGTTTAGTTAATTTAACAGAGTTTATTTTTGATAAGAATTTTAATAAGACCTGATTGTTGATATTCGATTACAGATTTAAGCTTCTTTCTGGTAGTGTGAAGATGTTGAATCTGTTGAAATATCAAAAAATTACACCATGAAATTTAATATTTGGGTGAACTTGTATTTAAATGAATTATTGGATGACCATGCAATTGAGTATCAAACTGGAATTTAAAGATAAATGAGTTCATGGCTCAGAGTATCTGGATCCATGATTACAACGGTTCTATCACCTGAAACATAGCCACAAACTTCTCCAGGATTAACAACCAGTGTTTCACCATTTATTATCTCAGGTTTATGGCTGTGTCCCCTTACAACAACATCGTACAATCCACTTTTAGCCAGGGAATTCACAATTGCTTCTTCCATTCCATGGATAACTGCAAATTTTCTACTGGAAACTGAAACTTCCCTGAAATCTTTGAGGATGCACAGATCCCTGTAGGCAGTTCTCAGGCCTTCCCTCTCACCATCGTTGTTTCCAAAAACTGCAACAAATTTTGCGTTTAGTTTCTGGAATTCTCTGGCTGTAAAGGGGGCTATTAAATCACCAGCATGGATAACCAGTTCAACTTTCTCCCTGTTGAATAATTGAACCGCATCTCTAATTGCATCAAGATTATCATGGGTGTCTGCCATTATACCCATCATGAAAATCCTCCTTGATCCATCTGTACCGTTAATGAAGCTATTTAAGTCCTTAATTATGTATTTAAAGTGAATAGGATTTAAGATTAAATGGATTAAAATAATTAATTGTTAAAATAATTGGTTTGGGCTTGTCAGATAAAACCCAATGAAATCCCTATGAGTTAGGTTCCAAGTATTATGTAAATTATACCCAGCACTATCCCTAAAACTCCACCCCAAACTCTGTATTTTTGTTCCATTCCGCCAAGCAGCGCTATCACACCTGCAATTATCATAAGGATACCTGCAAGGTAGAGAAGTATTCCCGTTAAGAAGCTGATTATTGCAGGGTTGAAGATCATTGCAAATGCCAATATCAGTGTTATAAATCCAAGTATCACGTTCAGGATTCCAACTGTTTTACTGGAATCCATTTCCATTAATCCTGCAATTAAGAACCATATTGCAAGTATGAGAACTGCAAATCCTACAAGCACACTTACGGCTACAAAACCTGCAAGTGGGAATGCAATGATTATCAATCCAAGTAGTATATGGCTAAAAGCCCTGTGATCATATTTTTCATTTAATTACCCCCATAATTTTCCAACAAGCCTCCAGCACCAATTATTATAATAATATTCATATTAATCCCCATATTAATTTTACGATAATTTTTTTAGGATATTAAAGAAATTTTAGGGAAATAAATATTAAAAACCCCATAAAAATGGTTTAATAAAAAAATAAACTGTAATTAAGTTATATAATGCTGAAAAAACCTAAAAATGGTTTATATTTAACCTAGGGATCATGAATTAACAAGTTCTGAAAACCCCCATTGAAGTATGTACAATAAATTTAATCTCAAAAATAAGGATTATTCATACTTCACAGCGTTTCCAACAACACTGACCATGAGTGTTTTTCCCTTGATGCCACCAACACTGCTGTAATCTATCTGCACCTCTAAAACCGCGTTTGCACCCACGGAACTTGCTTCTTCATCCATTATTTTCAGGGCATTTATAACTGCTTTTTCAAGTTTCCTCTCATAGTTTACATCACCTGAAATTTTTTTCAAAGTCCCAACATCTTCTTCATCAGCAGCCATAATCGATTCTCCATTCACAAGTCCCATATACTCAACTACACGTTTCCCCTGAATATCAGGAGTGTTAATGAGAAGTGTGTTCCATTTTTCAGATTCAAGAGTTCCAATATCCTTTTCTTCAGGAACATCCACTTTGCCCTGAATTTTATTAACAGCCCGGGCCATTAAATCCCCTAAATAACCAAGTGCATAGGTCAAAGCTCCAAGGAAAACCACGAATATGAGATAATTAATGAGTATTGGGAATGCTGCCTGTACTGCAAGGGCCAGACCACCTAGTGTGAAGAGGTTGAGTGTTATTGGGTTTGCAGGAAACACCCATCCAAAAACGTTAATACTAATAAACAGTACTATTGCACTTATGGCTCCTGTTGAGTTACCATGCTTACTTTTTGCTATGTAGGTTTCTACAAATCCTGCTATAAGTGGTGATACTACGTATGCAATGTTGAATCCGAATATTGTAAGATGTCCATATACACATATTGCAACTGAAAGAAATCCCACAGCCGAACCAATAATAACAGCAAATATTGCCCAGCGTTTATTTTTTATGTTCTCTAGCTTAATTTTCTTTAATGAAGATGAAAAAAGATTTTTATCCATTGGAACCGCCTTTCTCTAAATTTTTTTTATATGAATGTTACTTAAACCCATCTCTTTTGGCAGCTTTTTACCAAAAAAAATGTGCAAGTTTTCATCCACTGATCTTTCAGTTATTTACGCTTTTACTCATATTTCACAGCAGTTCCAGTTACCGTTACCATTATGGTGTTTCCCATGGTCCCACCAAGGTTGTTGTACTTTATACGTAGAGCTATAACGGCATTTGCACCTTTAGATTCAGCTTTTTTTTCCATACTTTCCAGAGCCAGGTTTCTTGCCTTTTTAAGTTCCTCTTCGTAGGCTGAAGTTCTTCCACCCACAACATCCCTGACTCCTGAAAAAAGGTCTTTGTAGACGTTTGCACCTAACAATGATTCACCTGTAACCAGTCCAAAGTATTCAACGATTTTTTTACCTTCTATATTCGGTGTGGTTAGTATCAACATTGAATTTCCCCCATTAATATGATGTATTGATTTGTTTTTATAAATGGGGGTTAATACACTTAACTCAAGATCTTGAAAACCCAGCTTAAAAAAAATAAGAAATAAAAAAATTAATATTTAAAAGGGGTATCACTGGTTTACTTGAACGTCCTGTGCTCACGATCCAGTTCATCCGGGATTCCATCTCTAAAAATAACGGCTGCCTAACACCGTAGCACTCTTGTTAATAGTAAAAAGCTCCATAAACTTGAGTTACACTGCTATCAAGCACAGAATTGCTGTCTGTAGATATTTTCAATTCTGTGGTTGGTTTGGTGTTCATATGGAGTGGAATCGTTAAACATGCAAAAATTCCAAAAACAAATATCAAAACAGTAAAAGATCTGTTCTTAATATTTTATCACCACTCATTCAATAGTACAGAATTTTGTATCCTCCCAATCATATATAAGATTTTTCAAATTAATATTAACTATGGATGGGAAGAGAATCTTTTTCCCCTTAAAAAGTCTTTAATAGAGTTATAACCCACTTAAACATCCAAGAATATTTGAATGCATTTCACTTTTTTTGCAAAGGTATATATACCATTATGATAAATGGTAGTTAAGGCCATTTATGGCTGAATTAGGAAGTGATGAATTGTTCGGAAATAATTACGATAGAAATGATAGCTACGAAAGTAGAGAAAATTCATCTCCTGTTAACGTAGGAGAAGAACACGAAGTTAAAATTGAAGACGTTGGAAGAGACGGAGACGGAATCGCACGTATAGAGGGTTTTGTTATATTTGTAACAGGCGCAAAAGTGGGCGAAGAAGTTAAAATCAAAATTAACTCAACCAGAAGGAACTTTGCCTTCGCAGAAATAGTCGAATAGACTAAATCTTTGAATTAGGAAATTTTTATTCTTGAAAATTGTAAGTTTTATAAAATTTTAAATTTTCATGAATATTTCTATTTATTTTTAAAAATTTATTTTTAAAGAATTACTTTTAATAAACCATATTTCATATTTCTAATTATCATTTTACAAATTAAACCCTACTTTCAGGTTTTACATTATATTTTCATTTTAAAACAATCAAGACGTTAATTTAACATTAAAATCTCTTTTTATTACGCGGCTCACAGTTTCTTTCATTGGATTTAACCATTTAATATCTTTTAAGGAAATCTTTAAAAAATCCCAATTTCTATTTATCCAAGGGTTCCATGGATCATTACCTTGAAAAGCCTTTCATTAACTTATCATAGTAATGTTAACTGAATCTTCATGTATAATAAGTTAGAAAACCTAAATATTAACTAGAAACAATCAAATACATGGAGGTTCTAAAAATGGATATAGTGACTACTTTTATCATAGGTATAATAATTTTAATCATACTTGGTCTTTCAATTAGGATAGTTAACCAATATGAAAGGGGAGTAGTTTTCCGTCTGGGAAAGGTTATAGGGCTTAAACAGCCAGGACTTAGACTTATAATCCCCCTCGTGGACAAAATGGTTAAAGTTTCCCTGCGTATCGTGACCATGCCAATCCCTGCCCAGCGAATCATAACCAAAGACAACGTTTCTGTGGATATTGCTGCAGTGGCCTACTTCAAGGTTATTGATGCCCTGAACTCGGTTATAGTGATTGAAAACTACAACAGAGCAGTTAACCAGATAGCTCAAACCACGGTGAGGAGTGTTATAGGACAGTTTTCCCTGGATGAGGTCTTATCAGACACACCAAAGATAAACGAAAAGATCAAAGAGATCATAGACTCCCACAGTGAACCATGGGGTATAAAAGTCACGGCTGTTGAAATAAAAGACATAAAACTGCCTGAGACAATGAAAAGGGCAATAGCAAAACAGGCCGAAGCTGAAAGGGAAAAAAGAGCCAAGATCATCACATCGGAGGGTGAATTCGAATCTGCTGCTAAACTTGGAGACGCTGCAGACATCATTCAAAGCCATCCAGTAGCACTTCAACTCCGTAACCTGCAGGTTTTAAGTGAAATAGCAGTTGAAAAGAACTCCACAATAGTTTTCCCAGCTCAGCTCATGACAACCATACAAGAAATTAAGGAATTCATGGCCCAGGAAACTTTGAAGAACGATAAAAAGTGAACAAAGATTATTAAGAGTTAATTCTCTTAAATTCTTAGATCACTTTAAATATTATTTTTTTAAAAAATAGATCTGGAGAAGGTAGAGGGCCTGAAAAGATACATAAAATAGATATATGAAACTCTTAAATTGTATGAAACTAACTTTATTTCATTAAAAAATCTCCATTTTCTAATTTTTATTAAGTTTTTACCTTAAATAGAATGTTTATTAAACCAAAATTTTATATTAAAAAAATACCATCATAATAATGATACAATGAGAGGCTACCTTAGAAAGAGAGATTTTTTTGTTATATTCCAAAACCTTGGAACTGTGATGGAAGGTACAGGCGTTGTTGTTCTTATACCCCTGATCGTTGCACTCATCTACAACGAACAAACTTATCTGGGTTTTTTAGTGCCGGCATTACTTTCACTTTCCCTAGGTTACGTGCTCAAACGTTTCTCTGGTGATGATACCCAACTCAAACTCAAACATGGAATGCTAATAGCTGCTCTGGCCTGGCTCTGGGCAGCGTTTATAGGAAGTCTCTGTCTTTTTTATTCAACAGATATAAGTTTCCTTGATGCTTACTTTGAGAGCATGTCTGCATGGACAGGCAGTGGTCTGACCATGTACAGCAACGTGGAAATACTCCCAAGATCAGTTTTGTTTTTAAGAAGCCTTGAACAGTGGGTTGGAGGGCTTGGAGTAGTGATTGTAGTTATAGGCATACTTATAAGGCCTGGAACTGCTGCTGCAAGACTCTACAAGGCAGAAGCTCGTGATGAGAAAATAAAGCCCAGTATAGTCAACACAGTTAAAACCATATGGTGGATATATCTCTTCTACACCATCCTTGGAATAACCCTGTACATCATTGCAGGTATGCCAATATTCGATGCAATCAACAACTGTTTCACAAACCTTTCCACAGGAGGTATGTCCATTAAAAACGACAACATCGGAGCCTACCACAGCACATGGATATACATCATAACAATGGTACTGATGATACTTGGAGGTACAAGCTTCCTTGTACACTACAAAGCCATTAAAGGAAAGTTAATTGATGTTTTGAAGGACATACAGTTTCAGGCCATGATAATTATAGTTGCAGTCTTTTCTATACTCTTAATACTCTACGGAAATTTATCTGATATTAACTCTGTTTTTTACGTTATTTCTGCCCTGAGCTGTACCGGTTCAAACACCCTACCCAACAGTGTGATGGCCAACTGGACAGACTACGTGAAGATCATACTGGCAGCTTGTATGATAATTGGTATGTCTGCAGGTTCAACAACAGGTGCAGTGAAACTCATAAGGGTTGTTACGCTTGTAAAGGGTGTTTACTGGGATATTGTGAAGGTGGTGTCCCCTGAAGGCTCTGTAATTCCAAGGAAGATATCTGGAAAATCCGTTAAAGATGCAGAGATAAAAGAGGCTGGGAGTTACGTATTCCTGTACTTCTTCTGCATACTGGTAAGCTGGCTTGTTTTCACCAAGTATGGCTACGGTGGAGTGGATTCATTCTTTGAAATTGCATCTGCACAGGGAAACGTTGGCCTTTCTGTGGGGATAACATCTGCAACCATGCCTAGGCTCCCTGAGGTGTTCATGATCATGAACATGTGGATTGGAAGGATCGAGATCATTCCTGCAATCGTGCTCTTGAAGGTTGGAATTGATCTATTCAAAAGACTTTAATATCTGAAGTCCAAAGTTTAGATATAAAAATTTTTTATTCAACTATTTGAGGATTAGGGCCAATATTGAATTTTATTAATTTTACAATAGATTTAGAGATCCAATAGCCCAAAAAAAATCAATAATAAGTTAAAAGGTGTAATTATTATGTACGTAGTTATAATGGGCAGCGGAAGAGTGGGGCTGAGTCTTGCAGCTTCACTGGTCAGCGGAGGCCATGATATCACAATTATTGAGAATGATGCAAATCTCTGCAGCGATGCAGCCAGTGAAATGGATGCACTGGTAATATGTGGAAATGGAACAGATGTAAAAACCCTTGAAGAAGCCAATATAAATGATGCAGATGTTTTTGTTGCAGCAACAGGAAACGATGAGGTTAATCTGCTTTCATGCATACTGGTGAAGGAGTACAACCTGAAAAAGATAATTGCAAGGGTCAGTAACCCCGATCATGAGGAGGCCTTCCGGAAGGTGGGTATAGATGATGTTATAAGTCCAGAACTTACAGCAGCAAGCTATCTTGAAAAGGTGATAACGCGGCCTAAGATCGCAGATCTCATAGTTATCGGAAAGGGAAATGCAGAGATACTGGATATAAGAGTTACAAACGACAAGGCAGTTGGTAAAAGAATAGGAGATCTCAGCCCAACCAACAATTACATTATAAATGCTATATACAAGGATGGAGAAATAACAATTCCTAAAGAGGATGTTGTACTTGCAAGGGGAGATAGAATCTTCGTTCTTGTTAAAAGTCCTGCAGTGAAGGCAACAACCAAACTATTCACAAAATGAGGGATTGTAATGTCTTCAACAAGGATCTGCGTTACACAAACCAAAGAGCTAATCAAAAAGGTTTTAATAATTCCAGTACCAAAACAGATACCATGGATTTGATAACTCATTTCATTGTTCCCTACGCAATTTTAACTTTGATGAAAAGTAAAAATCGGCTTGAAGGAGCATTGGGTGGGATAGCACCTGATTTTGATGTTTTAATTGCAGGTATTGGAATAATTTTCCCTGAACTTTTTGTTTTCAGCCACAGGGGAATTACCCATTCATTTCTATTCGGTTTTGTAACTGTGGTGATCTTCCTCTACTTGGTATCAAGAAAGCCTGTGAAGGAAACTATGAGTCATGTAATAAAAAGAGATTTTAATGTTAATTTCACTAAAACAACTGTTTTAGTTGCTTATTTTGGAGTTTTAACCCATTTATTCCTTGATTTTTTAACTAGCAAGGGCATTCCTCTTTTTTATCCATTCATTCTTAACAGGTTCAGTGCAGAGCTTTATTCCTCCCTTGATTTTGTGACGATCTGTCTGGCACTGGCTGTTATCATTGTTCTCTATCTTAAAGTGGATTCAAGATATAAAAACATGGCTTTAGCAGGATTTGTTATTGTTCTCATTATCTTCGGTGGTGTGAGGGCCTATGAAAAGATGGATGTCCTGGGTGAGGCCCAGAATTTCAGTGCCAGCTACACCAACATAACTGCTTATCCCTCATCGGATATGTTCTCATGGTACCTGGTTGAGAACAGCCCGGATAAATCAGTTTACAGATCTTTCAAATTCAACAACCTCAACAAAGGAGTTTCAGAAACTTTAACAGCTAAAACCATCTCTATAAGCAATGGATCCTACCAGGCAGGGTTGGATGCCGTTAAAGAAGCTAATTCAACTGCAGCGGTTCAAAGGTTCAAATGGAATGCATTCTACCCATTTGTAAATGCTAAAGGTTCAAAAGAAGGATGGAATGTAACCTACTTTGATATCGTGCCTTCCTACAACAACCAGAACATTACAGTTTATGTTTCAGGGATTTAAAAAACCAAAGAATAATATTTGAACTATTTTATTTAATTCTAGATATTTATATGGTTTTAATATCATGGAAATTATCTAAAAATAGGTTCATTATTTTAAATTTATTTTAAAATCTTTTAAGAAAATATTAAAAGAAATTTAATGAGTTGCATTTGATCTAACCTCTTTAAAACATCTTAGCCATGTCAAATGCCATTTTTATGTGTCTTGAGCCTTGAGATGTGCAGGGACCGTGTCCTGGAAGCAGGTACTTAACATCCAGTTTGCTCAGTTTCTCAAGAGAATTCTGCATGTCATTCACATCCCCCCCAATGTCCGTACGTCCAAAACCTCCACCTGCAAAGACTGTGTCACCGGAAATGAGTGTTTCACCATTATAGAGGCATATTCCCCCCTTAGTGTGGCCCGGAGTGTGTAGAACCGTGAAATCATGAATTTTATCTCCTTCTTCAAGTTTTTTGTCCACCTTCATTCCTTCAATGGACCCACCGAACATGGACGCCACAGTTGCCTCGTCATCTCCACGTTCAAATGATTCAACATCATCTGAGTGCATTGCAACTTCCAGGTTGAAGCATCTGTTACCACCTGTGTGGTCGTAGTGGTTGTGGGTGTTCACGATTAAGGAGAGATCATCAGGATTTATTCCGGCCTTTTTAATGGAATCTTTGATGTATCCCATGTTTTCTCCAGTTCCTGTGTCAACTACGACATCTTCAAAAATGTAGATATTTGAATCATAGCCTCTTCCTTCTATCATTAGGATGTTGTTGATTTTTTTCAAAAATATCACCTGAGAGTTAGTGATGTTAAAAATAAGAACAAATTTGGCTGTAAAAAAGTTTTAATTATAAAAAGTGGGGTCACCGGGATTTGAACCCAGATCCTAGGATTTCTCTTGTCTCAGTACTCCAATCGGTCATCATACCTTCCTCAGTGTGCGCACTTTCTTCAAAGACAACTGGAGTCCCAGATGATAGCCAGGTTACACTATGACCCCTTTCTGGAAAATCTATGTATTGTACGTTCTAAAAAAATTTCTTAGAACATTTAGAGCCAAGGGAGAGATTTGAACTCCCGTGTAATGGATCTGCAGTCCACCGCTTCGCCTCTAAGCTACCTTGGCTTATTAGTAAGGTTACTTTTTGTTGATATTTAAACCTTACGGAATGATTATTATGGATCTTGTAAATTATGTGTCAAAGGGATTGAGGTGTAACATACAGGAACTTCCAATTAATGGCCTGGAGTTTAACCACAATCTGAATTCTTCAATCAACTATGACTATCTGACCTGCACATACCTGTGGAGGATAAGATTCCATTATTGGGCCTGAAAATTGAATTTCAACCTTCTGTCCAGGTTTAAAGTTATTAAATGAGGAAGATGTCTGTTTATTTCCCTGCTTCTTAAATATTTGAGTTTCATTGGTTACTATTACAGAAACGTTCCCATGTTGGTTACCATCTGTAATCACACCATCAACCAGAATTGAATTTGATGATGTTAAATCTTGCATTTGGTCGTTTTGACACACACCAACGATTTTTCCATCCATATCTGAAGGAGTATCGCCTGTTGCATAAAAAACTCCATATATAACCCCTAAAAACATTACTGATAAAAGTGCAATAAGTGTGATAACTTTCATGAATCCCACATCCTGAATTGCTTTTAAAAGGTGAATAATTAATTTTCAGGGATTCAAAGATCCCCCTATCCATCATGAACACTGTAAACAATTCTTACCTTTTAGTTTTAGATATTATATCTTATAAATTATCCTATAAACCACTATTTGAATCCCTACAACCCATGATTTATGGGATTAAACAGGCCATCAATGAAATCTAAAAGATTATATGCTTTCCAATACAGATTATTATAAAAATACCGGAGGTTAATATAATGGCTTTTGTATGGGATCCTGTATCTGTTTTGAACCTCTTCTTCTGCATAGTAATAGTCCTACTCGGATACTGGGCTTACAGGCAAAGGGAAAATTTAATTGCCATTTATATAGCCATAGGATTTGCTCTCTTCGGAATATCCCACATTGCAGTTCTACTTGGCTCCCAGAGTTCAGAGGTTTCACTCCTCGTTGTGAGAACCCTTGGATACCTGGTTGTGATCTTTGCAATGTACAAGGCAGCTTTCCAACGCTGAACATCAATCGGGAATTACAGATTAGAAGATTCACTTTCTATTTTTAACCTTTTTGTGAATCTACTTAAGATTTAAATCTTTAGAATTCCTTTTTCAATACTTCATGTTTGCTCACGGTAGTTTTAAAGAGTTCATGGAACACAAGGGGTAGATCCCTTTCTAAACCCTTTAAACCTTCTTCTGTAATGCCTCCAGGAGTTGCAACCCGTGATAGAATTTCTTCAACAGCCATGTTCTCCTCATGCAAAAGTTTTGAAGTTCCATAAAATGTTTTCATGACCATATCCTCTGCTTCTTGTTTGGAAATTCCACTTATCTTGGATCCTGCCTCTGCGAACTTCCTAAGGATCAGGGCCATGAATGCCGGGGAACAGCTGGTGAGATTGGTTGCAACTTCCAGATCTGCTTCATCAACAACCTTAACATCCCCCAGGGCTCCAAATATTTTATCCACAAATTTAGCATCTTCTGTACTGACCTCTTGGCTGTGGCAGACCAGGGAAACTCCTTCACCCACCTCTGAAGTTATTGAGGGTATGACTTTACTCAGCTTTTCTGGAAAAACACTGCCAATATCATCCAGGGTTAAACCAGCAGATATGTAGATGATGTGAACATCTTCCATGATTTGTCCCCTTATTTCTTCCATAACTCCCTTAACATCAGCAGTACCTACAAATAGGAATATTTTATGACATTTTTGGGTTAAATCAATATTATTATCAGCTATTTTAATTTCAGGGTAATGTTTCTTCAGATCCTTTAATTTGGACTTTGTTCTCGTTGATATTACCATTTCCCCAGGCTTTAGAACATTTGAAGATAAAATTCCCCTTATTATCATGCTTCCCATACTTCCGTAGCCTATAAAACCTATTTTTTTCAATTAAATCCTCCAGTTATCGTTTTTAAAATATGCAACTACTTAATACCGTAACCCCTGAAGAAGTTGTAGAAGAAGGTTCCACCAGGTTCAGCTGTTTTGTAGAGATCCTTTATTCCCCTGTTCCATGTTTTAATATTGATCATACCTTTTTCAATGGCCTGATCCTTCACACCTTCCACCATTGCAATGATGGTTTTTTTTATGAACCCATCAACAAGTTCTGGCCTGTTTGAATCAACATAAACAATTTTAGGGGAAATTTCAACATTTCTGAATCCTGAATCATTTAAGAGAGGATGTAACTCCCTTCCAATCATGGGATTTCCGTTGTAATCTCTTTGACTCTGTACAAGACAGCCCCATACCCTCACAGCTTCCTCTGTTTCAGGATGGAAGTAGCAAGAACCATGATCACCTTCAATCACAGTTATGGATCCTCCCCTTTTTAAAACCCTTTTCAAGCTCTGAAGGGCAACTTCCGGGTTTTGAAGGTGCTCAAGAACGAAACACACAAAGACATGATCAAAGCTGTTTTCTGGAAAAGGCAGGTTCATGATGTCTGCCTGCTTAAAATTCACATTGGAAATACCTTCAGATCTTATAAGGGATTCTGCATGACTCAATGATTCCCTTGAAATATCTATTGAAGTTATTTCAGCTTCAGGACTGTTTTTAGCCAGTGCAATTGTTTGGGCCCCAACTCCACATCCTGCTTCTAGAACCCTGCTTCCTGAAGGGTAAGCTGTGCCGGAATGCAGTATCCCTGTCAGAGTATCAGCTTGATCAGCTAGCCTTAAGGCTTCTCTATTTGAATAACCATGCACATATTCCATACTAACCCCCCCCCCTTAGATCCGTGCCTCTGAAAGTTTCTCCATAACTTCGTCAACATTTTCAGCATCATTGAAGGATTTCACAACTGATTCAACTGGTTCTGAGTATATCCCAGGGTAATCCACCTCACCCGTGTGTGAAACTGGGAATGCAAGTTTTTCCCCATCCATTGAAAACTGGGCATCAACATCCTCCCTGTTACCCCTGGCATCCAGCCTGTACCAGTCACCATCAAGAAGTACGGCGTTGAGTCCATGAAGGACGTAACCACCTTCATGGGTGAGTGTCTGATAGCAGAAACCAGTTGGCACCCCTAAGAATCGGAGCATTGCAGCCAGAAGGTTGGATTTTGCAAAGCAAATCCCCTGACATTTCCTTAAAACTTCTGATGCTCTGAAAGTTAGTATCTGCCCCCCAATATCCAGTGAATGTGGCACTTCATCCCTTACAAATTCGTAAACCGTATTAACTGTTTCAAATTGATTTTCGGAGTGTTGAGATAGTTCCAATGCTTTTTTTTGGATATCTTCATCAGAGTAGTTCAGGATTTCAGAATCCCTCAAATAATCCTTTACATTGTTGTTCATCTGTTTAAGCTGCAAATTTATGACCTTCCCATCGATTTTTAATTAGTTTTTTTAATATTTTTTTATAGTATAAATTCTAAAATTTAATAAAATAAATTGTATGATTAAACTAAGGTTTTTATTTCATTTTTGAGGCTGGAACGATTACGTGCTGCTCGTCATCTCTTCAATTAACCCAATCAACTCTCCAGGTTTTCTGGTTGAAAATATGAATTCCTGAAATCTGCCCCTTTTAAGTGATAGTGCCACTCTTGGAGTCTGTGGAACTGTGTATGCAAGTCTTCGTTTCCCATGGGACTTCTCAAATCGTATACCCCATCCACCGTAGGTCCACAAAGGTGATTCGTCTTCCCAGCCCCTTTCAATATCTTCCCAGGGAATCCTGTGTTTCACAACACCGAAACCTGTTGACAAAAATTCTGGAGTCAGTTCAATGGTCATTACCCTGAAGTTAATGGTTAAAAAGAGAAAAATAACCGTTAAAACAATTAGAACCCATGTTGGTGCGGGGTAGTCTCCAAGTGGGCCCACGAAGATCTGGTAGAACATCATGAACATGAAGAATGCTGTGACGAACGCAAAAAGAATTGTTGTCCATTTTGAGGCTATTTTTTCCCCATAAAGTGTGTTTGAGTCCATTTAATCAACCTCTGATTTTATATGAAGTTATTCTAGAGAAAATTTTAGGGAAATCTTTCACTTAAATATACGATACTTGAGGAGTAATGTGTCGTTTTTCAGTTTCTCAAGGTCCATTAGGAAAACTGGTATTGTGGCATCGTCTGATTCCAGGTCAGGTGCCTGGTAAATGGATGATGGGGACGTTCCCCCCACAAGCTCGGGGTGGATGAGAACGTGGACTTCATCAACAAGGCCCTCCCTGATGAGAACTCCGTTGAGGATGCCCCCACTGTCAACCCTCACCGATTTCACTCCGAATTGGGTGTTGAGTTCCTCAAGTGCAAAGCCTAGATCAACCTTCTCGTATCCTATGATCATGTACTTCACGTAGCGTTCATCCAGAAAGTCCAGGTACTCCTGGGGAGTGGATCTTGAGCATAAAACAAGGATGTCCCTGATGTAGGGCATTTCACGGACCTTGCTCCAGATTCTTACCTGCCCCCTGCTGTCTGGAACCACTAAAATGGGCCTTTCATCTGCTGGATCAACCTCTCTGGGTTTGAAATCTTCTTCATCCTCAGGACAGCCATGGAAGGGCCGGGCTTCGAATCCAGTCAGCACAGTTTCACTTCCCATTAGAACCGCATCAACCTTCAATCTGGAAGCAAGTTCATAGTACAACTCTGAATCTGCATTAAATCCAGTTGTACGGCCGTCAAGGCTTACTGCATTGTAGATTATGACCTTTGGTAGCATTTTGCACCCCACTCCTTTTTACAAATAGCACCTTCAGTGAATTGAAGGTTCCTTGAATGAATTATTAGAATGAATTGATTATTGTATTTTTTGTGAGCTTTCCCTTGGAATCAATGGAAAATGGTTTTATGCTACAAAAACAGAGGTAATATTAATAATTTCAGTTGTATGTAATAGTTTTATCCAAACCGGAGGGATGAATTTGATGGTTAACACAAATTTAGGGTGTGATTTTCCATGTGAGGATGTTGAACACAACTGGACAATCCCCAAAATAGATTTAGACCCTGAAAAAGTTAAGATCGTTGTTGTATCTGAAGCACCTCCTCTTGATGAAAAAGATTACTACTACAGTCATGAGAGCTTTTTTCAAAGTACAACATGCACTGCATTTGGAGATGCAGGATACTCCCTTCAAAATTTTGAGGAACTGGTTGAAAAGGGAATATACTTCACCACTGCAATTAAATGTCCTAAGAAAAATTACAATGTCAAAGCCCAAACCCTGAAAAATTGTTCAATGATTTTAGAAAAAGAACTGTCCCAGTTTCCCAATGTATCCGTTATTATGTGCATGGGGGACTTTGCAATTAAATGCATCAACTACATAACAAAGAAAAGGAATGGTAAGAGGGTTATTCCCCAGGGTTCAACCTACAAGTTACGATCCAATGATTATATCATGGACTCAATTCTTTACGTGCCTTCCTACACTCAGACAGGTCCTTCTTTCAACATCGAAAAAAGTAAAAGGAATATGATAGCTGAAGACATAAGAAAGGCAATGAAATATGCAAAAATAAGTTAATTAAACCTTATAATTCTTATGTGAGTCATTTATCATAGTTTGAGGGGTGATCTGACTGAAATCAGATCTTCAACATCACTTAAGTCTGTTTCTGACGTGACATTGATATAAATCCATTTCCCCTCATGTATTGGTTCTGTATCCACAATGACCTTCATTGTATCTGGTTCAAGGTCCAGTTCCATGGCTTTTTCAACCTCTTTCCCGTTGAGGATGATCTGAACTATGAACTCACCACTTCCAGGGTACATGGAGACCAGAACCCTTCCTGATTTACGGTACCTCAAGGCCCATCCAAAGTTCTTACCGTAGAACTTGAGTTCACCTGAAATTTTGTAGTTATCCTCAATGAATTCCCTTAAATCATCCCACAATGGTTTAACTGATAATAAAGCTTCAAAGATTTCATCTTCAGAGGGTTCATGGATTTTTTCTGTGAAAATTCCTTTACTCATTTAATCTACCTCATTTCTGATTTATCATGGCTATTGAATTGTAAATATGATTTTTAGGATAAGGAGATTATTTTTAAAAATATCTCCTTTTATTTTCTAATCAAATCATTCAAATCTGTAAAATCATACAATAAACCATTATCATCAAGTTCCATGAGATTATCCTCTTTAATATGGTTCAGAGAGTTCTTCATGGCTTTGAGACTTGAGTATATTAGGAGTGTTGGTAGACTCACCCTTTCAACTCCCAGATCCTCAAGATCAGTTATTGAGAAGTTTTTTATGTTGTAGGGCATGGCTGCAGCCACACTTAATGGGCCTTTAACCTCTTTTTTAAGGGTTTTGACCTCTTCAAGTGTTTCAACATAGGTTGCAAAGGTTAGATCTGCACCGGCGTCGAGGTACTGGTTTGCACGTTCTGCTGCAAGGTTCAGAGCATCTTCCCTGTTATCCATTGATTTCAGTGCATCGGTACGGGCATTGATGATAAAATCAGGGTTTTCAGATTCTGTTGTTTCCTTTGCAGTCTGGATCTTCTCCACCATGGCATCTGAACTGATTATGTTTACACCATCTTTTCCATCCAGTACCTGGTCTTCAAGGTTCAGACCTGCAACACCCCTATCCATGAACTGGAGAACTGTTTCTTTCACCACCTTTGCATCCCCATATCCATCCTCAGCATCGGCCATAACAGGGACATCAACGGTTTCCACTATTCTGCGAGTTATTTCCAAGTTTTCATTCCTTGAGATATCCATTTCCTTTGGCCTTGCTGCTGTAATTGAGAAGCTGTAACCTGAACACTGCACCGCCTTGAAGCCTGCCATCTCTACTAGACGGGCACTTACTGGATCATAGGCATCTGGCATTATCAGGGTTTCTTCAGAGTTTAAAAGTTCTTTGAGTCTTTTACTTTTCTTCATAAAAACACCATAGTTGATTTAAAGATTGGTAACAGATTAGAGTTCTGCTATAACCAGCATTTCAAGGTCTTCAGTGGTTAAAACATCATCTCTACTGAAATTTCCAATTTTACAACCAAATATTTTAATATTACTGAAATTAAGAGTTTTAAGCAGCCATGAAATCTCAGAAGGAACGTAGTAGCGTTCGTTGCATTCTAAAACCTTTAAATTTCCATCATCATCCTCGATCTCCATGTTTGATATATTCCGGAAGCTCATGAGATCGAATGAGTTGTCAAAACTACCATCCTCCCTGTTGGATTCTATAAACTCTTTAACAGAATGATACAATGGAAAGAGCCCGTTTAAGGTTGTGAATATGAATTTTCCATCCTTTTTTAATGCTTTGGCCGCATTTTTCAGAATTTCAAAGTTCATCTCATCTGTTTCCATCAATGGGAATGCACCTTCACACAGCATGATGGCCAGGTCAAACTCCTGTTCAAATGGCAGGTTTCTGGCATCTGCAATCTGGAAATCAATATTTAAACCCGCGGTTTCAGCTTTTTCCATGGCTTTTTTGATCATGGAACCTGAAAGGTCAACTCCTGTGACGCTGTAGCCACGTTTTGTGAGTTCTATGGCGTGTCTACCAGTTCCACAGCCAATGTCCAGAATTCTGCAGTTTTTATCATGATTGATTTCCTTTTCAATGAAATCAACTTCCCCAAGGGTTCCCTGGGTGTAGATTTCCTTTTCATAGGTGTCAGCGTAATTTAAAAATAGTTCTTCGTACCATTGCTTCATAGATTAACCCCCGATATGAGTAGTTGTCCTTTATCCATTATCTTAAATATTTTAACAAATTAAATCAAACTGAGAATCCACTTTAATAGATTCTAGTTAAAAAAGATCATCCCCGCTCTGATGGTCGAATGCAGGGTGTAGATCAAAACGTACCACTCCAACCAATGCTTTATCCTTCACAGCCCTGGTAATTCTGGCTGTTCCTTCGTTTCCAAATCCAGCACATAGTTCAATGGCTGTAACCCCTTCTGCTACCAGTTTTAGGGCAACTTCTTCTGCTTCGTCGTAGTTTTTCACTCCAACCACAGAAAGTTCAACAACTGGTGAATCAATTACTGCGCTGTGTTTGTTAAAATCGTTTTCAGGTGCAACAAATATGAATGCGGCTTTAGTTGACATGATCTTATTATTTAATCAACATGTGCTAAATAATCTTACTCCATATCAAATTGTACCTTACACGATCTAGCCTGCTATTCCGGGGCATTAATAGGTAAATGCTCTATGTCAATCACAGGGCAACATGGAATTAGCCCATTATCTGAACTCTGGCAGCACTTCCTCCCTGTAGAATTCTATGAATTCATCCTGATTGGGACCTATCTGATGAATACATATATAATCGAATCCTGCTTCAATGGTTCTTTGGATCTTGTCCATATGTTTCTGGGGATCAGAGCTGCAGAGCGTGCTTTCAGCTATGTCTTCCAGTTTCACATTTTCAGCAAGCTGTTCAAAGTGGGTTTGGGTTGGGATTTCCCAGCTTAAATCACTTTTAAAGGGCATTATGGGCCAGTATTCATAAACAGTGTCTACTGCATCATCATCATTTTCTGCCCAGCAAAGTGAAATTTCAGATAAACAATGTTTACTTTCCCCTCCAGATACATTGAATACATCTACCAACTCTTTTTTCTCACCTATGGCTATTAAACCATCTCCTATTATCCCAGCGGTTTCAGCTGCGATTGCACCGTTGGCAGCAACGAATATTGGAGGTAATTTCTCGGGTAAGGTGTGAATCTGTGCATTCACAACCCTGTAATACATGCCCTCATAATCCTGCATTCCACCTTTCCACAGGGTTTGAATGATATCCACAGCCTCTTCCAGCATTTCTATCCTTACAGGAGCTGAAGGCCAAACATCACCGAGGATGTGTTCGTTTAAGTTTTCCCCAGAACCTACACCTAAAATAAACCTACCCTGTAACATTTCAGCGGCTGTAGCAGCAGCTTGAGCTATGATAGCAGGGTGTATTCTTACAGTTGGGCAGGTTACACCCGTGGTTATGATTAATTTTTCTGTTACCTGAGATATGCCCCCTAGGGTACACCATACAAAGGGACTCTGACCCTGCTTGTTGATCCATGGATGGTAATGGTCTGAGATGGAAGCAAAATCAAATCCTGCATCTTCAGCATGCTTGGCGTATCGAACCAGATCTAATGGGCTGTGGAGTTCGCTGCTGAGTTTATATCCAATTTTAACCATATATACACCTCCTTTTTATCAAAAAGAATTTTTAAAAAATCGTTGCATAAAGAGAGGGGAAATGGAAAATAATTGCTGTGATAGTTATAATTTTGTTAAGAATGTTATCTAAAAATTTCTATCCTGAAAATTTTATTAAAAAATTTATTAAAAAAGAAGCGTTTTGAAGCTCATTTTATAAATGAAACTTCCCCTGGCAGGTTTTCATCCTTTATCCAGCTTCTTAAAACCCTGTTGAAAATGTCCGGATTTTCCATATTCCAGACGTGCCCCAGTTTAGGGGCTGTTATTCCAATGGCGTTGGGTAAATTTTCCATCAGATCTTGAGCTGATTCTTTTATGACCTTGTACTCCTTCTCACCAGCCATCACAAGCACAGGAACATCTGCACGGTTCAGTCCCATGGGCATCTGGAAGAGCATGTTCTCGTGAAGTATTCTGTCCAGAGATTCAGGTTTTATCAGATACGTGGATTCCCTGAACTCGTTGAAAAGAGTTTTAGGCATATTGTATGTTCTCATATTGGCCTTTATGAAGAAATCTGTGTCCTTAACTGGCTTATAAACATTTATGAGGTAATTAAGAAGCTTTAAAAAGGTTTCTGTGTGGGGGGTGCTGTGGACGAGCGTGCCGCTGATCATTGAGTGATCCACAACCTCCGGAGCTTTGCTTAAAATCTGAAGGATTATCTGAGCCCCCAATGATATTCCCACAAGATGGGCCTTCCCACCCTTTGCCCGGGTCTTTATGAGGTCTACGATCATGTCTGCAGCACCCTCAATTGTGAATGGCTTGACATCAACGCTTTTTTCATGTTCTGGAAGGTCCGGGATGAGTAGATGGTAATCCCTGAAGGCTTCAACCTGTTCTCTCCACATCCAGCCCGCCATGCCACCACCGTGGAGGAATAGGATGGTTTCGCTGTTTTCATGGCCCATCTCTTCAACGTGCAGATTCATGAACATGGTTGGTTTTAGTTAAATTTAAGTTTTGTTTAATCTGCAGGGATTTATTACCCGATTGTCCGGTTAATTCTAAGCATCAATTTGTGTATTATAGAATTCAAATGATGGAGTATGCTTGATAAAAAAATTAAAGGATTTCTTGAAATGTTTTGAGGATTTAAAAAATTGCACTGAATCTTGCAAGTAGTGCATCTATCTTCTCATCCCTGTTCTTGTTCCAGATTATGATATCCGTCCCAACAATGCTTCCTCCCTTGGATTGGGATATCTCCTTCATCTTACTTATTGCCTGATTTCCACCTGTCCAGTTGAATCTCACTCCCTTGGTAACGAATAGGGATATTTTTTTACCCTGAAGTGATTGGATCTGCTCAAGATAAGCCTTCATGGGGCGTGCCAGTGAAAATGCCTGTACAGGAGACCCGAATACCAGTGCATCGTACTTTTCCACATCAGGTACAATTTCAAATTCCATGTCCTTTGAACCCGGATGAACCTCTCCTTTCATAACAACTCTCTCAAGTTCTACTTCATTTCCCTTTTCCTGGAGCCTTTTCTGGAGTTTCTGAGCCACAGAATATGTATGTTCCGTCTGGGAATACACCACGATTCCTATTTTCATGTTGAAATCCTCCTTTTTTTTATTATATCACCTAAAAAATATCATTTTATGTTTAAAACAAATTTAAAGGAATGAACAGCTTCTTTGATTCGGACCATGATCCCAAACTGCTGTTTATTAATATGAAACTTTTAATTAAAGTATAATACTGTAAAAAGTTCTAAAGTAGGTTCATTGTTTAAAAGGCAGTATGGGCAATAAATGTCAAAAGAACAGTAGAACCTATTAAAAAAGCTTGATGTTGAGGCAGATTATGAAAAGAGCGTTGTTAATAATAGATGTTCAGAATGAATACTTTTCAGGTGCGTTACCTGTGAGTTACCCCAGGGAAAGCTTTGGTAACATATTGGCGGCCATGGACGCTGCAAATAGGCAAGAAATCCCTGTGGTTCTGGTGCAGCACACCAATCCAGAGGATGCTCCCACCTTTGCTAAGGGGAGTGAGAGTTGGAAGCTTCACAGCGAAGTGAAAGCCCGAAAATACGAAGGTATCGTTGAAAAGACTTTACCCAGCAGTTTCACAGGGACTGACCTTGAATCATGGTTAAGAACAAACAGTATTGATACCGTGGTTGTAGCGGGTTACATGACCCAGATGTGCTGTGACACCACTGCACGGCAGGCCATGCATCTGGGCTTCGATGTGGAATTCTTATCCGATGCAACAGGAACCCTAAGTATCTCCAACTACGCTGGAGAAGTTTCAGATGAGGACCTGCACAAAGCCACCCTTGTGACACAGGCCATGAGGTTCAGCAGAGTTCTAACAACTGAAGAATGGGTTGAAAACCTGTTTAAATGAGATAAAATATTAAAATAGTAACTCTTTGAGGAATTATAATGGAAATAACTTACATCGAAGGTAATTAGAATGACCTGGACCTGATACAACCCCTGTGGGAGAAGCTGAGGCAGCACCATCAAAATAAATCCGAAAACTTTCAGGAACACTATCAGGATTTTAGTTTCCAGGAGAGGAAGGAAGATCTGCTTAAAAAATCTGCAGTTGGTTCTTTAAGGGTTGACTTTGCAAAAGATGTTTCTGAAGATCGTGTTGTTGGTTACTGTGTGAGCTCGTTATCCCCTGAACTTGAGGGAGAGATTGATTCTATCTACGTTGATGAAGCGTGGAGATCAGAAGGTGTAGGTGGCACCTTAATGGAAAGGGCGTTGAACTGGATGGATGAGAACCACGTTAAGAAGCGCAGGATCCTTGTGGCCAATGGTAACGAAAAAGCCCTGGAGTTTTACGCGAGATACGGATTTTACCACAGGGCAACTGTTCTGGAGCAAAGAACCTATTAAAACAAGTTATTTTTTTTAATCAATTTATTTAAATCAAAGTATTAACTTAAAAAATTAAAAAACAAGAATTGAAAAAAATAATAAGTTTTCAATAAAAAAAAAGGGAAGGAATTTATCCCTGAAGGGAATTATACCCTGATCTTCCCATCCCTCATCTCAATGATCTCATCTGCATATTCAGCAGATTCCAGGTTGTGGGTTACAACCACGATGGTGACACCATCCTTACGGTTCAGATCCTGGAGTATCTGCATTATTGCATTGGCGTTCTTGCTGTCAAGCTCTCCAGTTGGTTCATCTGCAAAAACTATAGATGGATCGTTGATAAGAGCCCTGGCTATTGCAACACGCTGCTGCTCACCACCTGAAAGCTGGCTTGGAAGTTTGTTGTACTTACCCTCCAGCCCCATCCTATCGATGAGCTCCACAGCCTTCGACTCGTCCTCCTTGATCATTGGGAGCATAACGTTCTCAAGGACCGTGAGCTGATGCATCAGGTTGAACCTCTGGAAAACAAAGCCTATCTCATTTCTACGCATCTGGGCCTGTTTTTTTGAGGAAAATTTACCTGGTTCCTTTCCATTGATGAGGAAAGTGCCCCTAGTAGGGGTGTCCAGTATTCCTGCAACATGGAGGAAGGTTGATTTTCCAGACCCTGATGGCCCCATCACTGCAGTGAAAGATCCAGTTCTCAGGGCTAAATTCAATCCTGCAAGGGCGTTTACTTCTTCGTCACCCATTTTATATGTTTTCCAGACATCTTTAAATTCTATCACATGGTTACTCATTTCTCAATGCCTCCACAACGTTCAGTTTTGAAGCACGCACTGCAGGGTAAAGTCCTGCAAGGATACTCAGGAGTGTGGAACCTGCAATCGCACTTACAATGAGCCATGCAGGCAGCATTTCTGACATGTAGTCAGTGAAGTTGAGTACGTTGGCCAGTGCAACTATTCCAATGGCACCTACGATCACTCCCACAACTGCCCCTATGAATCCAAGGATACCTGCTTCAAAGAGTGTGCTTCCCATTATCTGTTTATTTGTAAATCCAATAGCTTTTAAAACTCCTAATTCTCGTGTTCTTTCCATTACACTGATGAACATGGTGTTTACAACGCTTATTATACCCACAAGGAGTCCCACACTTGCAATGAGACTTGCAAAGAGCATGGATTTGTCTGCCATCTCCTGAACTTCTGCTACTTTATCAGATTTTGTTTCGACTGTAACATTTCCAACATCCTTTTCAAGTGCATCTGCCACTGTTTTTGGGTCTCCATGGGTTTTGGCTGTGATGATACTTACCCTGTTATCCTGCATCTCTTTTGCAAGGGCCTGATTTATATAAAGAGCAGATCCATCCTCTTTGGCTATTCCTGTTATTGCCATCTCCTTACCATCGACGTTCACCTTGCTACCGACCTTGTAGCCCAAGGTGTCAGCAATACTGTAGTCCATAACAACTCCTGGGGATCCTGTCTTGAGTCTGAGCTGTTTCCAGTCGTTGGTTCCCTGAACCGCAAGTTCCTGTCCATTTATTGTTTGCTTGAAGACTGTGAATTCCTTGGTATCGTAGAGCTTGGAGTAGGCTTCCACCTTGGAAGCGGTTTGGTTGTCCATCAGGTAAGATCCCGTGCTTCCTGCAGGGGATACAGTTAAATCATACATATAAGCACTAGTTTCTTCTTTTACGACCGATGTTGCACCTGCAGTTATGCCCACAAGCACCATTATGGTTGCAACGCCGATGATTATTCCGAGCATAGTCAGGGCGCTTCTGAGCTTCCTTCTGCGGATGTTGTTGAAGGCCAGTTTATAAAGATCCATAATTTATCACCTCAAATTCTTTCACTTATCGATTGACTAAAAAAAAATCTTCAAAGGGATTAAAAAATACTGAAATCATGAATATATCATAACTGTTTTATTTGAAGATTTTATAACAATTTTTTGAATATTTTGAATGTTAAAATCCAGTTTAAATCACCCCATCAAATTTAACTCTATCTTAATGTTGATTAAACTCTTAAAAATAGTTTTTTCCAAAATTAAGGGAAATTTAACCCGTATTTTCCTCAAATTTGTCTCTGGATTCACTCCAGATTGCACCCAAATTGGGTCTCTGAAGTCCAATGTAGGAAATCATTGAATGAAAGATGAAAGGTTAAGAAGTAAAAATAAGGATTTAATGTATGAAAAAAAGAAATTCGAAGTTTTTTTTATCAGTTAAACTTAAATCAGAAGAGGTAAATTTGCCCTTATCTTTTCTGCTGTTTTTCTTCAAGTTTTCTGGAGATGTCTTTACCTGTCACAACTGGTTTTTCCTTATTTTGACTTTTATCTTCAACTGCATCAACTTTTATAAGGTTGTAAACCATCGAAGCCAGCACAAAACATATAAACAAACCTCCAAGCCGTATAATTGGATTTCCGGGGGATTGGCCAATATAACCCACAGACAAAGCAATGACCGTACCAGTGCCAACGAAAACAACCACTGCAGCTACCACTGCAAAAAAATTCCTAAAGCCCATAAATTATCACATCAACCTGGTAATATCTGTGTTTATAAGTTTTAGATAAGTTTTATTGGCTTTTATAACATCAAAACTGTTAATTTTATCCCTACCATATATAACTGCACTACAACCAGATAAAAGCAAAATAAAAGCTTCTTCAGTGACTAAAAAAGTTGTTGACACCCTTTCTGTTCCTTTCCACTTGTTATGTATCAACATAAAATTAATTTCATGAATATGATTATAAAGCCGCTTCACCTGTTTATTTTGCCATTTAACTTTACCTAAACGTTTGAAGAATTCAGCACTAGAATTGGGAGTTTCAATGTCAGAATCAAAATCTTCTAAGAGTAAGATTATTCTTGTGGCCATGGAGCTATGGAATATTTTATTTCTGTCTTCTAAATTTAATTTTCTTCCCAAATTAACATGATAAATACCTGCAATAAAACTATAACTCACTAAAAATTCTTTTATTCCAATTAATGGTGCTAAAGGAATACTTAAAGGAAATTTACTAAGATTTTCTATTGCAAATTTCTCTAATGATGAAAATTCATCTTCACTTCTATCTATTTCAACATCAGAACCCATAAGACCATCAAAACGCACATGAACAAGCTTTTCATAAACTTCAGAATCTTCCAAAGCAAGTATACTCTTAATCACTTTTTTTAACCCATCAACATCACCAAACTCATCCAAAACTTTACCCGCAACATCAACAGCCGGCTCTGCACTCCAGAATCCCATAACAAATCACATCAACCTGGTAATATCCGTGTTTAAAAGTTTGAAATAAGTTTTATAAGCCATTAAAAGATCAGACTCCCTTATCTTCAACCGATCATCGTTCACAGCACAACAAGCCGCAAGAAACAAAATAAAAGCAGTTTCAGTTACAGAAAATTTACTAGTTGTTATTTTTCGTGTTTCAATAAAATTATCACGCCTAAACTGATGCAGTTTTCCGTGTAATTTTTTCACTTTTTTGTCTTTCCAGTTCATTTTCTTAAGTTTGAGGAAGTATTCAGCAGTAACCTCTTGGGGGTTAG